>NZ_AP019783.1:4304926-4607412 GCF_019670005.1 Methylomagnum ishizawai
GAGGAAACCGCCGTCATGATCGAAATCCCCCAACTGGCCGCCGTCCTGGCCACCGAGGCCATCGTCGCCCTCCTGTGCGCCCTGGTCTTGCTATGGTACCTGGGCGCGAGGAAAACCCGCGCCGAACGGGGCGAAGCCGCCGCCCTGGTGGAGCGCATCAACAGCGAAGACGAAGCCCACGAACAACGGCTCGCCCAGGCCCTTTCGGACGGCGGCGGCCTCGCCCCTTCCCTGCGCGACAGCGTCCTCACCGAAGTCCTGAACAAGGAAAAAGCCCTGTACCGGCAGGCCATACAAGCCTTCCTCAGCCGCGACCCCGCCAAGCTGGCCGAGATCGACCGCCACGTCCGGGGCATTTCCGAACCTTACTGCCGCTTGATCGCGGAGTTGCTGCGCCAAACCCCGCACCCGGAATCCAACGCCGGACTCGAAGCCGAACTGGAACAAGTCCAGGCCGAAAACGCCGAGTTGCAACACCGGCTCGGGACGACCCTACAAGCCTTGGAGGATGTCTCGCAGGAATACGCCCGCATGTTCGGCAACCCCCATACGGCACAGGAGCTTAGCGCCAGCCTGGACCGGGTGCTGGCCGCGTTCGGGCGGATCACCGAGCCGGGCGGAGCCACGACCGGCACGGACGGCCCACCCGAGCCTCCCGCATGAACGCGCTGGCCTGGGTCTTGTTGGGCGAACTGGTGGTGGCGATGGCGGCGCTGGCCTTGGGTTTGGCGCTGGCCGGGCGGCGGCGCTCCCAACGGCGATGGGCGGCGCTGGAAACACTGCTGGACGGCGTGGCCAAGGGCGAGAAACGGCGGCGGCTGGAATTACAGGACGGACTGGAATCCCACCATGGCCTGGACACCGAGACCGCGGAACGGGTCGGCGCGGCCTTGTATGCGGAAGAAAAGGCATTCCTTCGGGAACTGGTCCCCCTGCTGGCGGGCGGCGATCCCGCCCAGCTCACCGCGTTGCGCCCCGCGCTGACCACGCTCATGGACCGCCAACTCGCCGTGCTGGGCGAGGCCCACGCCACCGCGCACCGGCTTGGTGAAAGCCCGGAGCCCCCTTGGGAAGACGATCCGGCCGGGATCGACCCGCCAGTGCTAGAAGACTCCACCGAGGCATTCCCCCAAGCCGCCGCCGACGCGGCTTCCCTGGATACCTGGGACGACACAGCGCCGGAATCCGCCGACCCGACGCCCCCGGCAGGCTGGGACACCCCCGCCGACGACGGCACCGCGACAGCCCTGCCACAGGAAGAAACCGGACCGGCGAGCGGGGAAGATGCGCCTTGGCCCGAAGCCCCGCTCGAATCCGCCGAAGACGCGACAACCTTGGAAACCTGGGACACCCCCGACGCGGCGACGAACACGCCTCAAGCAGAAGCCGGATTCATGTCCGGGGAAAATACGCCCTGGCCGGAAGACCCACCCGCCCCCCTGGAATTCACCGACGACGGCACGGCGGAGACGCCAAAGGAAGAAGCCGAGCCGCCCCCTGGGGAAGACGCGCCCTCCCAAGAGCCCGACACCCCGACCCCGGACGAAACCGCCCTCTTGATGGCCGCTTGGCAAAGCATGATGGCGGACGACTCGCCCACGGCCCCACCGGAACCCAGCACCCGGCCCGATCCCCCCCACAAGTAAGCGCGGATGAATCCGCCCTACGAACCGGGGCCGTATTTGGCGCGGCAGGCTTGTTCCAAGGCTTGCTGGATGGCGGGACGCCGGGCCGGGCCAAGTCCGCCCACCCGTAGACGCCGCAGCCTTCCCGGCCTCGGCTTTATCGGCGGACGGGCATGGAGACCAAGGCGGCGGCGCCCCATCTCCCCGCCGCATCGATAGGCATCGGGCCACATCCTAAGAACGATCCGCTATAACCATTTTTTGTTTTATTCTTTTTTGTTCAATCCGGGCGTTGCTACCATGCTCCGCAATAGCGGATGGGCCGGTCCCATCCATTCCATCAGCGTGCCGCCCGGACCCACACCCATGGCCTTCGACCACCGCCCCCCCCACGCCGACCCCGAACCCGGCGCGAAAAAAATCCTGGAAGCCCTGCGCGGCCTCCGCTTCGGCTCGGTGGAAATCACCGTCCACGAGGGCCGCATCGTCCAGATCGAGCGCAAGGAGAAATTCCGTCTGAACCTCGCCTGCCCCGAAGCCAGCGAACCGGAAGTCCTGGAAGCCCGCCGGTCCTGACCGCCCCGCCCCATACCCGGCCTACCGGACCCCCGGCGGCAACCCTAAGAAACTTGGCGGACCGACCGGAACACCGGAAGCCCCGAGCATTGCGACAAAGGCAAAACCATGAATAACCGATGGACCCAACGCCTGGCGACCGGCGCGGGCGCGGCTTGGTTGGTGGGTTTCGCGCCCACCGCTCCGGCCCTCACCGACGAACAGCGTTTCGAGCGCCTGGAACGCCATATCCTGGAACTGGAAAAACGGCTGGAACATTCCGAGACCGAGAACGCCAAGCTCCGCGCCAAGCTTTCCCCGTCCGCCGCCAGCGCGGAAGCCCCGGCCAGGACCACCGCCGTCGATCCCCAGGTGAAGGCGCTGGACCAAAAGGTCAAGGTGCTGGAACGCAAGCTGGAAGTGGACAAGGAAGCGGCGGACAACGCCAAGAAAACCCAGGCCAAGATCGAGGCCGGCCCGGATACGGGTTTCCGCATCACTTCCGCCGACGGCGAAAACCAGCTCCGGCTGCGCGGTTTCGTGCAGGCCGACGGCGATTTCTTCCTGGACGACAATCCCCACAATGGCGAGGGCGTCGGCCTCAATGCGGCGGGCCAGCCCAATCCCATCCAGGCCGGCACCGGGCTCGGGGTCGATAAATTCACCATCCGCCGCGCCCGCCTGCAATTCGCGGGCACCTTGTTCAAATATGCCGACTTCCTGGTCGCGCCGGATTTCGGGGGCGGGCAGGCGCGTTTGTTCGACGCCACCCTCGACCTGCATTATTTCCGCTTCGCCAGCCTCGCCGTGGGCAAGCAGAAAGCCCCGGTCAGCCTGGAACGCATCCAGGCCGCGCCCCACCTCCTGTTCGTGGAACGCGCCTATCCCACCGAATTGGCCCCGAACCGCGATATCGGCGTGATGCTGCACGGCGAATTCGGCAAGCCCGGCTACGAGCCGAAATACACCTTCGTCAACCAATCGACCGAGTTCCTCAGCTACCAGTTCGGCGTGTTCAACGGCACCGCCGACAACCAGGCCGTGCAGAATTCCGACACCGCCACCTTCGACGACAAAGCCTTCGATGGCCGCATCTTCTCGCATCCGTTCCAGCATTCCGGCGTGGATTCCTTGGAAGGGCTGGGCCTGGGCGTCGCGGGTAGCTACGGCACCCCGACCAACCAGAACAACCTGCCCGCCCTGGTCTCCCCCGGCCAGAACAACATCCTGACCTATGCCACCGGCACCACCCAGGCCGGTTCCAGCACCGCCGTCGCCGTGACCCAGGCCAATACCCCCGCGACCGGCAAGCAAACCATCACCACCACGACCACCACCACGACCACCAGTTTCTCGGCGGCCCTGGCGGATGGCGAACGCTACCGCATCTACCCGCAGGCGTATTGGTACTGGGGACCGTTCGGGTTGTTCGGGGAATACGCCTATTCCTCGCAGGACTTGGCGGTGCAACAGACCGACACCACCACCACCGCCGTCAAGACCGATGTCCGCTCGACCGTGGCCTCCAACACCACCTCCACCACGTCCAAGACCACGACCAGCGCCAGCGCCAGCGGTCCCCGCAACGTGAATCCAACCCGCCAGGACAACCAAGCCTGGCAGATCGCCGCCTCCTACGTGCTGACCGGCGAGGACAACACCTTCCAGGGCGTCAAGCCGCGCCATCCGTTCAACCCCTTCGAGGGCCAATGGGGCGCTTGGCAATTGGCGGCGCGTTGGAGCGAACTCGATATCGACAAGGACACCTTCAAGAATTTCGGCACGGCCTCCAAGCCGGTGTACCTGTTCTCCGACCCCCGCAGCTCGGTGCAGCACGCGACCTCCTGGGCCGTGGGCTTCAACTGGTGGCTGAACCAGAACCTCAAATTCATGGCCGATTACGAGCAGACCCATTTCGAGGGCGGCGCGGTGAACACCGAAAAACAAGTCGTGGACCGCCCCACCGAGAAAGTCTTCTTCACCCGTTTCCAATTCACCTATTAGAAAGCCCCGACCCACAGCACAGGCATCCCCACCATGAAAACCATCGCCCAGGCGCTGAAAGCGCTGTTGTTCGCCTCCACCCTCGCCCTGGCCCAGCAGGCCGCCGCCGGGGAATTGACCCTCCTTAACGTGTCCTACGACCCGACCCGCGAATTCTACGAGGACTACAACGCGGCCTTCGCCAAGTATTGGAAAGGCAAGCAGCACGAGGACGTGTCCGTCAACCAATCCCACGGCGGCTCCGGCAAGCAGGCCCGCGCCGTGATCGACGGCCTGGACGCCGACGTGGTCACCCTGGCCCTGGCCTACGACGTGGACCAGCTCTACCAGAAAGGCAAGCTGATCCCGGAAAACTGGCAATCGCGCCTGCCCAATAACAGCGCCCCCTACACCTCGACCATGGTGTTCCTGGTGCGGGCGGGCAATCCCCTGGGGATCAAGGATTGGCCCGACCTCGCCAAACCCGGCGTGGCCGTGGTCACGCCCAACCCCAAGACCTCGGGCGGCGCCCGCTGGAACTACCTGGCGGCCTGGGGCTATGGCATGAAGAAACTGGGCGGCGAAGCGGCGGCCAAGGATTTGATCACCAAGATCTACAAGAACACCGCCGTCCTCGACAGCGGTGCCCGTGGCGCGACCGTGACCTTCGCCGAGCGCGAAATCGGCGATGTGCTGATCACCTGGGAGAACGAGGCGTTCCTGGCGCTCAAGGAATATGGCAAGGACAAATACCAGATCGTCACGCCCTCGCTCAGCATCCTGGCCGAGCCGCCCGTGACCGTGGTGGACAAGGTGGCGGCGAAGAAGGGCACGGCGGAAGTCGCCAAAGCCTATCTGGAATACCTCTATAGCAAGGAGGGCCAGGAACTCGCCGCCAAGCATTTCTACCGCCCGCGCGATCCGGCCATCCTCGCCCAGCACGCCAGCGTGTTCCCCAAGGTCGAGCTGTTCACCATCGCCGAGGTGTTCGGCGACTGGAATAAGGCCCAGGCCACCCATTTCGCCGATGGCGGGGTGTTCGACCAAATCTACGGACATTGAGGAATGGACGTGGCGGCCTCGCTCATCGTGCCCGGCCTCGGCGGTAGCGGCCCCGAGCATTGGCAGACTTGGTGGCAAACCCAAGTCCCGGACGCCGTGCGCGTCGAGCAGGCCGATTGGCACACCCCGGACCTGGAGCGCTGGGCGCGGCGGGTCGGCGCGGCCTTGGAGCAAACCGGGGAACCGGCGTGGTTGGTGGCGCATAGCTTCGGCTGCCTGGCCGCGGTCCACGCCGCGCTGGCCCGGCCCGGACGGGTGGCGGGCGCTTTCTTGGTCGCGCCCGCCGATCCGGCGCGGTTCGGCCTGGACACCGTCCTGCCCGCGACGGCCCTGCCCTTCCCCGCCCTGTTGATCGCCAGCGAGGACGACCCCTGGATGAGCCTCCCCCGCGCCCACGAGTGGGCCGGGCGTTGGGGCTGTGCCTGCTTCAGCCTGGGCCGGGCCGGGCATATCAATGTCGAAGCGGGCTACGGTCCCTGGCCCGCGGGACTCGGGTTGTTTGCTTCCTTGCAAGCAGCGGATACGCACCAGCATCGCCCGGCGCAACACCGGATCGCCCAAATCTGAGCCGGGCCGGTGCGGCGCGGCGGGTGGGATGCCGCCCGACCAGCCCGGTTTTCAAGCCTTGCCGACCTGCGCCAAACCCGGCCATCGATTCGCACGGAACTTGCATATTGTAAATTTCCGCACCCGCGCGGCGGCGGCCACCGCCCACCGCGAGGACACCTACCCGTAACCGGCCCGACATCAAGCCGTCAGCCGACAACTGTTAGGGTATCCGCCGGGCCCAAAGGATCGGCACCCCTACCCCACCTTTTATCCCCGGCCTGGATCGACCCTTGTTCACTTGGAACTTCGGAGGATATTCCCATGCTCGCCACGATTCTTAGCGAACTGAACCATCGCTCGGAAGCCATCCTGGTTTCCAGCGTACTGTCGAACGACGGACTGGCGCTGGCCAGCGTCGCCTCGGGCGCGTCTTCCCCCGCCATCGACGAGGACAACCTGGGCGCGATGAGTTCGGCCCTCATGGCCCTGGGCCACAAAACCGCGGTGGAACTGGTGGGCGACCGGCTCGGCCAAGTCCTGGTCGCGGGCAAGGCCGGTTCCGTGCTGATGACCCAGGCCGGTCCCGAAGCCATCCTGACCGTGGTCTGCAAGCCGGAAGCCGAGTCGGGCACCATCCTCGGCCATATGCAGCGGGCGGCCAACGATATCGAAGCCCTGGTCTCGGCCGGCGGCACCTGATCCCCGCCCCAACCGGCGCATGCCCCAGCGCCATCCCGGCCCCGCGACGCCGGTGACACCAGACATCCCTGTTAGGCCCGCGGCGCGGGCCATTTTATTGGCCGTCCCTCCGCTATAACCGGCATTGTTATAACCAAAAAGCATCAAGGTATCGCCACTTATTCTTTCATCGCATAAAAACCGCCTGCTACAGTTCGCCGCATCTACCGCCACCGTCCCCGATACCACCATGCTGAAGCAACGCGGCGTCCTGCCCGGTTTTTCCATCACCCTGGGATTCACGGTGCTATACCTGAGCCTCATCGTGCTGATCCCCCTGTCCGCCACCTTCCTCAAGGCCGGAACGCTGGGCTGGTCCGGCTTCTGGTCGGTCATCACCGAACCCAGGGTCTTGGCTTCCTATAAGCTGACCTTCGGCGCTTCCCTGGCCGGGGCGCTCATCAACGCCGTGTTCGGGCTGTTGGTGGCCTGGGTGCTGGTGCGCTACGACTTCTACGGCAAGAAGCTCATCGACGCCCTGGTGGACCTGCCCTTCGCCCTGCCCACCGCCGTGGCCGGTATTTCGCTGGCGACGCTGTATTCCAACAAGGGCTGGATCGGGAGCCTGACCCAACCCCTGGGCCTCAAGATCGCCTACACCCCGCTGGGCGTGGTCCTCGCCCTGACCTTCATCGGCCTGCCCTTCGTGGTGCGCACGGTGCAGCCGATCCTGGAGGATTTCGAGGCCGAACTGGAAGAAGCCGCCGCCAGCCTGGGCGCGAGCCGCTGGCAGACCTTCCGGCTGGTGATCTTCCCGGCCCTGCTGCCGGCCCTGCTGACCGGCTTCGCCCTGGCCTTCGCCCGGGCGGTGGGCGAATACGGCTCGGTCATCTTCATCGCGGGCAATATCCCCATGGTGTCGGAAATCACCCCCCTGCTCATCATCACCAAGCTGGAGCAATACGACTACGCCGGGGCCACCGCGCTGGCCGTGTCCATGCTGGTGGTTTCCTTCACGCTGCTGCTCGGCATCAACGCCTTGCAGCGCTGGAGCCAACTGCGCCGCACCTGATCCGCCCGTTTCCCGAGGATTCCCCCATGTCCGCGCTCGCCCTGCCCGCTTCCGCCAACCCCGCCGCCCACCGCACCCGGGGCGAACCCGCCTGGGTCCGCTGGCTCCTGACCGCGACCGCCTTGCTGTTCCTGGTCGGCTTTTTGTTCATGCCGCTGGCCGTGGTGTTCAGCCAAGCCCTGGCCAAGGGTTGGTCCACCTATTGGCACGCGCTCGGCGACCGCAACGCCCTCGCCGCCGTCCGCCTGACCCTGATCGCCGCCTTCATCTCCGTGCCCTTGAACCTGGTGTTCGGCATCGCCGCCGCCTGGTGCGTCGCCAAATTCGAGTTCACCGGCAAAAGCCTCCTCATCACCCTGATCGACCTGCCGTTCTCGGTGTCGCCGGTGGTGTCGGGTTTGATCTATGTGCTGTTGTTCGGCTTGCAGGGTTGGATGGGGCCGTGGTTGCAGGACCACGATATCAAGCTGATCTTCGCCGTGCCCGGCATCGTGTTGGCGACGATCTTCGTGACCTTCCCCTTCGTGGCCCGCGAGTTGATCCCCTTGATGCAATCCCAGGGCAGCGAGGAGGAGGAAGCCGCCATCGTGCTGGGCGCTTCCGGCTGGCAGACCTTCTGGCATGTCACCCTGCCCAATATCAAATGGGGCTTGCTGTATGGCGTGATCCTCTGCAACGCCCGCGCGATGGGCGAATTCGGCGCGGTGTCGGTGGTGTCGGGCCATATCCGCGGCTTGACCAACACCATCCCGCTGCACGTCGAAATCCTCTACAACGAATACAACACCGCCGCCGCCTTCGCCGTGGCCTCGCTGCTGGCGCTGCTGGCCTTGGTGACGCTGGCCGCGAAGACCTTCCTGGAATGGCATCTGCGCCACGAAATCCACCGCACCTGAACCACTCCATCCCCTCCCACGGAAAGCCACCGCCCATGAGCATCGAAATCCGCGACATCCAAAAAGCCTTTGGCCGGTTCAAGGCGCTGAAGAACGTCAACCTGCACATCGAGGGCGGCGAACTGGTCGCCCTGCTCGGTCCCTCCGGTTGCGGCAAGACCACCTTGCTGCGCATCATCGCCGGGCTGGAAACCCCGGATGCCGGCGCCATCCTGTTCCACGGCGAGGATGCCACCGACCGCCATGTGCGGGACCGGGAAGTCGGCTTCGTGTTCCAGCACTACGCGCTGTTCCGGCACATGACCGTGTTCGAGAACATCGCCTTCGGCCTTAGGGTGCGGCCCAAGGAGACGCGGCCTTCCGAAGAAGAAATCCGCGCCAAGGTACATCGCTTGCTGGAACTGGTGCAACTCGATTGGCTGGCCGGACGCTATCCGGCCCAGTTGTCGGGCGGCCAGCGCCAACGCATCGCCCTGGCCCGCGCCCTGGCGGTGGAACCCAAGGTGCTGCTGCTGGACGAACCCTTCGGCGCCCTGGACGCCAAGGTCCGCAAGGAACTCCGGCGCTGGCTGCGCCGCCTGCACGACGAATTGCACGTCACCAGCGTGTTCGTGACCCACGACCAGGAGGAGGCGCTGGAAGTGGCCGACCGGGTGGTGGTGCTGAACGAGGGCCGGATCGAACAGATCGGCACGCCCGAGGAGGTCTACGACCATCCCGCCACGCCCTTCGTCTACCAATTCCTGGGCGATGTGAACCTGTTCCATGGCCGGGTCCACGACGGCCACGCCAAGATCGGCGAGGCCCAGCTCGCCTTGCCGGGCGACCCGGAACACCGGGATTCGGCGGTGTTCTACGCCCGCCCGCACGAAATCGACATCCTCCGGGACAACCCCGGCCAGAGCGCCATCCCCGCCACCGTGCTGGATATCCGGCCCCTGGGCGCGACCGTCCGCGTCGAACTGGAACGCGACGACGGCCACGGCATCGTGGAGGTGGAGCTCGCCAGGGACCGCTACAACCGCGAGGAATTGGGCCGGGGCAGCCGGGTTTATCTACAACCCCGCCGCCTGCGGCTGTTCGCCGACCGGGACGGGACCGTCCCCACCGACAAGGCGGCGTAAAGCTCCGTTCAAACAAAACGGCTACAATCCGCGTTCCTCAACCACACCTCGGATCATCCATGAGCGCAATCAGCATCGAACAAAATCTCAGCGAAGCCCGTTTGAAGGAACTGGGCGTTTCCCACTGGCCGATCTGGGAAAAGGAAGTCTCGGAATTCCCGCTGGATTTCGACGAAACCGAAACCGCCTATGTGCTGGAAGGCGAGATCATCGTGACGCCGGTGGGCGGCGAGCCGGTACGGATCGTGCCGGGCGACTTGGTGGTGTTCCCGGAAGGGCTGGAAACCGATTGGCAGGTGGTCAAGCCCTTGCGCAAGCACTACCGCCACGGCTGATCCCGCCGCTTCCGGCTTGGCAATCAAAAAGGCGTCCTGGGGGACGCCTTTTTTGTTTCTGGGGAGGTTGTTGGGCGGAACCGTTCCGCCGAGCCCGCACGCTCCCGGAATCAGGTTCCGAAGGCGTAGTCCGATAACGCGGTCGACGCGGTGCCTTGCAAGGTTCCAACCAGGGTAAGTTCCGTGGCGCTGACCGTGGCGTCGGAAGCAGACGAGACGAACTTGAAAAGGGCGCTGTCCACCCCGTTATCGACGACGAACAATCCGGCGTAGCTCTTGGCGTAGGCGCTGGTCGCGGAACCGATCACCGCCGCCGCGCTGGTCGCCGTGATGGTTCCTACGATATTGCCGGTGACGACGACCAGTTCATTGCTGGGCGCGAACCCTCCGGGGCTAGTCGTCAACTTAGCCCGCGTAGGTCCGATTAGCGACAGCGTAATCGGACGGTTTTCAATCATCGCCCGCCACCGAGATACTCCCATCGCCGCACCAATCCATGGGATAAATATCCTTCTCCACATACCGATGGAATATCGAATAAGGCCATTCCGAAACCCGCCGCACCCAACCGTGCTTGAGCGGGTTCATATGCACGTAATCCACATGGCGTTCATAATCGGCGTCGTCGCGGATCGCATGTTCCCAATAATGCCGCTGCCATACGCCGCGCTCCCCCGCCGCTTGGCGGACTTCGGAACGGCGTTCGGTTTTCGGGAGTGCCCTCGAAAACCCGCTTTTGATCAACCGCCAACGGGTGCTGAAATCGCTGTCCCCCGGCGGCAGGGTCCAAATGCAATGCAGGTGTTCAGGCAAGACAACCCAGGCATTTATTTGGAAAGGGTGGTGGTTCCTCACATTCTTCACCGTGGCACGTAACAAATCGATTTCGCTCACTAGCAAGTTATTACCACGCCTCTGCAACAAGTTCACGGTGAAAAACCAAGTGCCGCCAGGGATGAACGCACGTCGATAATTGGACATATAGGTGCCAGAATTAATCAAGAGACATTATTAAAAACCCAATTGTTACGTAGATTCACAAACTCATGCTGAAATCCGGCATGGCAAACGTCTCAACCATCATCAGATGGCCTATCTGTGAATCAGGATGTGAACCCATAGATTCTGGTTATCTATGGCCGAAGAATGACCGGACTAAAGGCCGATATGACTATTATTCCGTTTCCTGGCGCTCAGTAGGAAACGCGGCGCTGATAACTCCTGAAGTTATGTAGCGCACAGGCCAGTTCCATCACATCGTCGTCGTATCCTGACAAGGTATTACGGAACACGTCCTTCACAATCCGGCAACGTTTCACCCCGGCGATCACATGCTCAACAACGACTCTGATACTGGAAATCAGGCGGTTGTTTTCCTTTTCTTCATCCGTGAGTTCCCCGCCGCGCGGTTTCTTCTTGGGTTGATGGATATTCACCCCTTCCATTTCGTGGCCTTGAAACCCGGTGTCCCGGTAAAGATCGCTGCCTTCCGGCAAGAGGATACCCTCCTCGTCGCAGATTTTCTTATCATGCTTCTTCCCTTCGTGGGTTCCGCTCAACCCCTTGATTTGCATATCTTCCAGACCGGCAACCAGGTTGTTCTTCAGGGTGTGGGCTTTTTTTTACCGCTATAAACTCCCCTTTCCGCATCCGCGTTGGAGGGCCGGACAATACGCCTTTCGGTGCCGTCTATGCCGTAGTCTTGAGGATGTTCCTGGTTGAGTCTTTCCAACATTTCATCGGTTAACCTTGGCGGGACAAAACCGCCTTCCTGCAAGGCAAGTTTGAGTATATGGCTGAACTGATGGATCAGAATATTGGCGGCCCCCTGGCTAATACCAAAGGAATAGGCAATGACTTCCTGGAGCGGGTAGGTTTTCAGGTAGAAAAGGATGAAAAGCAGGCGATCCTCCATGGTTTTCAGCGCATGGGGTCGTCCTCCCTTGCCGGGATTCCTCTCGCTTTGCTTGGTGAACTCGTTCCAATGCCTTCCGAATAAGACGCATAGCTCAGAAAACTCTTGGACCGTCAAACTCGTCAAGCTGAGAAACGTCCTTTCATCTTGTTTTGCAGTTTCGTATGAAAACATATCACGTAATTAAAAATATTTATTTTTATGATACCAACTAAGTTAGTGGTTTTTAATAATGTCTAAGAGACATATAAACTTCCATCGAAACTATTTGTCTAAATAGTTTTTATATAATATAAAAAACCGCGAGGCGCGTCATGAACCTAGATTGGTTGAAGGATGGTAGGAAAATCCCGGATGATGTTATGTACTATATCCGTGTGATGGCCGTTAACGCTATTCGAGTCTTAGGCCATGGCCCAGAGGAAATCGCCAAGGCCTACAATTTCAATCGTCACTGCATATACCGCTGGCTTAACCAATACGACGCAGGCGGTTTCGAGGCTCTGAAAAGCGATATGCCCCCAGGAGCAACCCCTTTGGTCAGTAACGAGATGGACGAATGGCTCAAACATGTCGTTCTTAGCCATACCCCTATTGACTTCGAATACGATACGAATCTCTGGACCTGCGGCATACTGGCCGAACTGCTAAAAAGGGAATTTGCCGTCACGGTCAGCGAGTCCACGGTCAGGCTTCATCTTAAGAAACTCGGGTTCACTCCGCAAAGACCAGAATACCAGGATTCCGAACGGGATAACCGGGAAATAGAATGCTTCCTTGATACAAAATTCCCTAAAATTCAAAGGCTTGCCGAAAAACTTGGGGCCGACATCGGGTTTCAGGATGAGGCCGGGGTAGGCATTAGAACACGCTACGGACGGACCTGGGGGGAGCGGGGACAAACGCCCACCGTAAAAGTTTGCATGAAAAGGGACGGCTATAATGTCATGTCGATAGTGACCGCGAAGGGAACCCTACAGTATTCCCTCAAGGAGGGTAGCATTGATGGTGCCGTGTTCATCGATTTCCTCAAGCAGGTTATCCGCGGCCGCAAGAAGCCTTTGATCCTATTGGTGGATCACGCAACTTTTCATGGTTCCCAATTGGTTCGCGATTTTGTACGCGCGCACAGGACTGAACTGCGAATATTCTTCTTGCCAAAACATGCGCCAGAATTCAACCCGGACGAGCAGGTTTGGGGAGAAGTTAAGGTCAACCATATTGGAAAGCAACCCATAAAAGATAAAAAGCATTTAAAAAAACGGCTTCATTCCGTTCTAAAGTCTTTGCAGAAAAACACCAAAAGGATAATTTCATTTTTCCAATTGACGGATACAAGATACGCGGCCCAGGTTGTTCCATGCGAATCTTAATCAATTCCGGCATCTATATCTTATTCTTCAATTCATACGTCCGATTACGCTGCGCTAATCGGACCTACGCGGGCTTTGAGTGTTGCTTACCGTTGATCTTCTATACAACCAGATTCCCAAGGGTCTGGAGCTGGATATAACCATGCATCTGGATTCACAGCGTCCCTAATAGCCTTATCAAGTGCCGAGAGGTTGTGGGTCCAATATTCCACCACATATCGGATTGATTTTTTTTTGCTTTCATAATCAAGCGTAATCACCATAGACTGAGCATCTGTCACAAATGAGCCTGTCTTTGGATTTTTTACATAATCTTCTCTGAGATTAAAAAAATCCACATTATTAAACTTTACCAAAAGCCTGCTCTGGGCTCTCCACTTAACCGGAGTTTCTCCATGGGCGGTTTGCGGATGGGCGCTCGAGGCTCGGTGGATGTCCGTTTGCCCTCGGCGGGGTGGGCGCAACTTTACGTGGCCTCTGCGCGGCCATGATGTCCTTGTAGCGCACGGGGTCGTGGGCGACGGCGAGTTCAAGCACCCGGTAGAACACCATACCGCGACTCCGGGAACGGCGGCGGTTGAAGCGGAACACGAACTCGTTCAGGTAGCTTTCCAGGTGCGCCGGATCCACGGCGCCCTGGTGGGTGCCCAACAGCCAGCGCTTGACCAGCGAAGCGACCCGGTGCACTCCGGGCAGCAACTTGTCGGAGTCCCCGCCGCAGGCCCGGGTCGCCCGCTGGCTGCGGGGTTGATGGATGTAGCCGGATAGGTTCAGCCCGCAGTAGCCTTGCCAGCCGTCGGTGATGACCGTCGCCCCCGGCTCGACGGCCCCCCTGACGAAGGGGTGCAGGGAAGCCGCCGAGGCATCGGCCAACGGCTGCATCCGGCATCGACCGAACCCCTTCGGTTCCAGGACTTCCACGGCAATGCCGGTCAGTATCTTCTTGCCATGGGCGCGGCCGCCGGGCAGTCCCGCCTCCTGCCCGCCGATGTAGGTCTCATCCACCTCGACCCTGCCCCCGAGCCGATCCCGGCCCGGCCTCACGAGCGCGGACCGCAGTCGATGCAGCATGGCCCACGCAGTCTGGTAGGAGCCGATCGCCAGCGTCCGCTTCAGGCTCAATGCCATCCCATCCTTGCCGGTGGCGAACAGCCAACAAGCCGTGAACCAGACCGTCAATGGCGTGCGCGTGCGGTCGAAGATCGTGCCCGCAGTGACCGAGGTGCGGTCGGCGCAGCCGCCGCACATGAATCGACCATCGCCCAACCGCCAGCCACCCGGGAGGCCGCAGGCCGGACAGACAAAGCCCGTCGGCCATCGAAGCCATTCCAGGTAGTCCAAACAGTCGGCATCGGTTTGGAACCAAGCCTGGAACTCGCCCACGGACCGAGGGTAATGAACGCCCGCACGAGGATGATCCATCCCCTCATTTTACTCCGGTTAAGTGGAGAGCCCGGAGCCTGCTTATAGAGTCCTTACCAATCCATTTGTAACGATCACATTTTGCATTAACATAAGCTTTTCCATGCCAATGCACTTTGCCATTTTTAAATATTTCTATTTTATAAATTACACAACAATCGCATGGACCTTCTGTTTCCAATATTATCACCGGCACCATCTCTGCTGCTAGAATAACTGGTGATACGCTAAAAATTAGCATACATAAAATTAAAAATGAACATCGACCTATTAATTGAAGAAATATAAAATAGAATTCACTCATATTTTTACCCATCAATATTTTAATTTATATAGGACTTACGCACACGGGTTTGAGCTAGGCCGCGTAGGGCGGAATAGCCGGTACTCCGGCGTATTCCGCCGCATGGTCGGTATTCCACACCCGGCTTAAATACCCCAAATTTCGCCCGACTCCACAGCATGATCCGTGTAAATCAGCCGATTTCTGTCTCATTAAGGTTGACCGGGCTCTCCACTTAACCGGAGTAAAATGAGGGGATGGATCATCCTCGTGCGGGCGTTCATTACCCTCGGTCCGTGGGCGAGTTCCAGGCTTGGTTCCAAACCGATGCCGACTGTTTGGACTACCTGGAATGGCTTCGATGGCCGACGGGCTTTGTCTGTCCGGCCTGCGGCCTCCCGGGTGGCTGGCGGTTGGGCGATGGTCGATTCATGTGCGGCGGCTGCGCCGACCGCACCTCGGTCACTGCGGGCACGATCTTCGACCGCACGCGCACGCCATTGACGGTCTGGTTCACGGCTTGTTGGCTGTTCGCCACCGGCAAGGATGGGATGGCATTGAGCCTGAAGCGGACGCTGGCGATCGGCTCCTACCAGACTGCGTGGGCCATGCTGCATCGACTGCGGTCCGCGCTCGTGAGGCCGGGCCGGGATCGGCTCGGGGGCAGGGTCGAGGTGGATGAGACCTACATCGGCGGGCAGGAGGCGGGACTGCCCGGCGGCCGCGCCCATGGCAAGAAGATACTGACCGGCATTGCCGTGGAAGTCCTGGAACCGAAGGGGTTCGGTCGATGCCGGATGCAGCCGTTGGCCGATGCCTCGGCGGCTTCCCTGCACCCCTTCGTCAGGGGGGCCGTCGAGCCGGGGGCGACGGTCATCACCGACGGCTGGCAAGGCTACTGCGGGCTGAACCTATCCGGCTACATCCATCAACCCCGCAGCCAGCGGGCGACCCGGGCCTGCGGCGGGGACTCCGACAAGTTGCTGCCCGGAGTGCACCGGGTCGCTTCGCTGGTCAAGCGCTGGCTGTTGGGCACCCACCAGGGCGCCGTGGATCCGGCGCACCTGGAAAGCTACCTGAACGAGTTCGTGTTCCGCTTCAACCGCCGCCGTTCCCGGAGTCGCGGTATGGTGTTCTACCGGGTGCTTGAACTCGCCGTCGCCCACGACCCCGTGCGCTACAAGGACATCATGGCCGCGCAGAGGCCACGTAAAGTTGCGCCCACCCCGCCGAGGGCAAACGGACATCCACCGAGCCTCGAGCGCCCATCCGCAAACCGCCCATGGAGAAACTCCGGTTAAGTGGAGAGCCCGGAAGGTTGATTACAACCATAGCCTATGTTTTTTTGCGCTAACCTGTCTGTAGGCATTGGCTGATTTTTTTGTAGGATTTTCCCTACGAGGCGAAGATATCCGACTCATAAAGCATACGTCTGCTGAGGCCCGATCCGGCCAAGCATAAAAAAGGCGTCCCCCAGGACGCCTTTTAGAAATCCGGCGGATTCCTCCGCCATTCAAACCGGGAACGCCACCAACTCCTGTCCGGCCTTGAAGGCGCGGCAGGTCGTGAATATCGACCCACCCCACTTTCTCAGCCCCATCCCAATTCCGCCATCATTCCCATATCGCCCCCGCGAAACTCTTGCGGATCGTCTCGTCATAGGTAATCAACCCCGCACCACCGGCAATCGCCTGGGCCACGATCAATCGGTCGAACGGATCGCGGGCCCAGATCAGGGTCAAGGCGATCCGGGCCACATCGTGGAATGCCTCGTCGGCGGGCTTCAAGGAAAACACCGGCTCCAGCGCTCCCAATAACCGCGCCGGCGGCACCCGTACCCGGCCAATCTCGTGCAAATAGCCCAATTCCAATTCCACCATCGGCGAATAGCGCAACACGGCCCCGTCCAGCAATCCGCGCACCCGTGGCGGCCATGCCCGATCCGTATCTTGGAACAACCACAGCACAATATGCGTGTCGAGGTGAACCCATGGCGTCACGGCGATCCCCCCGGCGGTTCCCGCAAACGGGCCTCCCAATCGTCCCGCCACGCCGCTTCGTCCCAAGGCGAAAACCCGGCCAAATCAGCGGACGGGCCAACGACGGCATCACGTTGCGGCTGGAAACGCGCCAAGCGCGGCGCGGGTTCGGCCCGGCTGATCACGAAACGGGTGCTCTTCAGCTCGATTTCCACCGGCTCGCCCGTGGCCTCGATCCCATGCAGCACCTCGAAAAGCTGCTTGCGCAGTTGGGTTGCGCTAATCGCCATGATGTACGCTCCTGTCGTTTATGGATGTACGCCGATCCTAGCACATCGAACCCGGACCATGGCCCCAATAAAAAAGGCGTCCCCTGGGACGCCTTTTTCCATAGCCGCCAATAAACCCCACTCAAACCGGGAACACCACCAACTCCTGCCCGGCCTTGAGCGGGGTCTTGGGATTCAGCCCGTTCCATTCGGCCAGCTTGAGCTCCGGCACGCCATGGCGCTTGGCCAGGATCGACAAGGTCTCGCCCTTCTTCACCACCACCGTGCGCATGGCGAACACCTTGGCCCCCGCCAGGTTCCCGGCCAAAGCCTCGGCCCTCTCCCTGGGCATCAGCAAATGGTAGGTCTGGGCGGGCGGCGGCGCTTCCGGCTTGAACGCCGGGTTGAGGCGGTAGAACTCCTCCGGGGCCATGCCCGCCGCCGCCGCCACCTCGGCGATCTTCACCTCGGGACCGATCTCGACCCGCGCCAGATAGGCTTGCGGCCCGGCCTTCCGCGCCTTGAACCCATGGGCCTCGGGGTTGCCGACCGCGTGGGCCAGGGTCAGGATTTTCAGCACATAGGCTTCGGTCTCGGCGGGCAGGTCCAACTCCCAGAACGTGCCGGTGCCGCCCGCCTTGCGGTTGGTGTCGATGGCCCGCCCCACCGCGCCTTCGCCGGCGTTGTAGGCCGCGAGCGCCAGCAGCCAATCGCCGCCGAACAGGCCGTTGAGGTGTTTCAGGTATTTCAGCGCGGCGCGGGTCGCGGCGTGGATGTCGTAGCGGCCATCGTAGCCCTCGGTGATGGTGAGCCCGTATTGCGCCCCGGTGCTGGGGATGAACTGCCAGATGCCCGCCGCCTGCTTGGGCGAGAGCGCCGCGGTCTCGAACGCGCTCTCGACCATGGGCACCAGGATCATGTCGTGGGGGAGGCCTAGCCGGTCGATTTCCTCAAGAAGGTACTGGAGATAGGGTTCGGCACGCTTCATCAGGAAATCGACGGCCCCCGGATGGCCGCGCAGGGCTTCGAGCTGGGCGGCGACGGTCTCGTGTTCGACGCCGGCCAGGACCAGGTTGCCGCGCACGCTGTCCCAAGCATCGCGGGACGTGGCTTTGTGGCCCTTGCGGGTGGCGGCCGCGCTGGCGATGATCTTGATGCCGCCCGGCGCTTTCGCCGCGGCGTTGGCGGCGGGAACAGGGGGCTGGGAAGACGGCGGGGCGGAGGGTTTCGGGAACCTGAGCGGCCCGGTCCCGGAATGGGCGGCCTGCCGTTTGCGCGACAGGATGTTTTCGATGATGGCGGCGGTCGAGAAGGCGGAGGAAAGTTCGGGCAGGGTGGCGGCGTAGGTGTCGGTGACGGGGCCGCCGCGGCGGGAGGGTCCGATATGGAACACCCGCTTGATCTCGCCGAGCTTGGCCGCGTCCCTGATCGGGGGATCGACCCGCCCCTGATGGGCGCAGCCGCCGAACAAGGCCGGCACCGCCAGGGAAAACACCATATGCCGAATCGTTTGGGGCAGGAACCTGGGCTTGCGCCAGCCCCGCCGCGGGTCGAATAATTTGCCGGTCGTTTTTTTCATCAAGACACCTCGCTGATCGCGGAACCCCCTGGGGAATGGATACTGGCCAAGCCCCCGGATTTTGCCATCCCACAACGCAAAACGCCGGGAAAAACCCGGCGTTCGACGGCATTCCGAATGAATGGCTTATTTCTTGCCCGCCTTCAGGAAGGCGATCAAGGCGTCCACCGCTTGATCCTGGGTCAGGCCGGCGCTCTTGACCGGACCCATGGCCATGATCTGGTCCATGGCCTTGGGCATGGCGTTGCGGCCATTGACCAGCACGCCGGTGAATTCTTCCTTGCTCAGCTTGTTGACGCTCTCGAACAGGTTCGGGTTAGGTTGAACGTCGTGGCAGGTGCCGCAACCCCGGCCAAAGGCACGCTCGTAGATCTTCTTGCCGATTTCGGCGGGCTCCTCGGCGAACGCGGAACCCGCGAACACCACACCGGCCACCAGCAGCATGCCCTTCAAGGATTGATTGATCTTCATGGTCTCATTCCATTTGTTATTTAAAGAAAGAATTCATTATTCGACCCCCGCCTCCCAAGGATTGGCCCCGAGGCATGGCAAGCCGGGCAAAAATTATTTCAAACAAGTGGGAGTGCAACAAGGCCGAATTGAGGATTTCGCCGGTTTTTGGCATCATCGGTGGCTGTCCTTGACGATGGATGCGGCCAAGGGAGTTCCCGGACCATGACAGCGTTTTCCCGGCCCGCCGACCGGAACCCCGGCTTCCCCCGCCGGGACCCGCCGATAACCCCAAATATCCCCCTATGTAAAGCACCGATCCTCCGCCCGGAACCGGCGGAACCCGCTTCAGCTTGCACCGTGTTTTTGTTTATTCCGAGCCACCGATTCCAAACACCATGATGGACAACAACAGCAGATTCCTGGGCTTGTTCACCGCCACCCTGTTGCTGGCCGCCTGCGCCAGCAATTCCCCGCCCCCCGGCAAAGGCACGGCCTCGATCAAGATCGAGCGCGAGCGCCTGGCCCACGCCCCGCGCCATCCCGGCTTGATCGCCCCCCGCGAACCCTTGCCGCCGGGCGAGCATAGCGTGGACGAGGTGTTGGAGAGCTTCGCGCCCTACGCGGTGAGCCAGCTCCGGCCCTATTTCCAGGAAGCCGGGGTGGCCTATCCGCCCAGCGAGCTGGCCTTGGTCGGGCTGAAGCGGGAAAGGAAACTGGAGGTCTGGGCCAAGGATTGGAACCATCCCGGGTTCCGCTTCATCCGCGCCTACGACATCCAGGCGGCGAGCGGCGTGACCGGACCCAAGCTCAGGAAGGGCGACCGGCAGGTGCCCGAGGGGGTCTACCGCATCACCCGGCTGAACCCCAACAGCAACTACCACCTGTCGATGAAGCTGAATTATCCCAACGAGTACGACTTGTTCCACGCCAACGAGGAGGGCCGGGAGGAGCCGGGTTCGGATATTTTCATCCACGGCAAGGCGGTGTCGGCGGGCTGCCTCGCCATGGGCGACGCGGCCATCGAGGAATTGTTCGTGCTGGCGGCCCATGTGGGCACCGACAACATCAAGGTGGTGATCGCCCCGCACGATCCCAGGGTCGCGCCGTTGGACCCGGACCAACCCGGCCTGCCCGGCTGGACCGACGAGCTGTACGAGGAAATCACCGGGGAAATCCTGGCGCTCTCCCACAGCGGACCGGCCAAGGCCGCCAAGCACAATCCGGTCAAGGTCTCCAGCAACCGGCCCGATCCCGCCGCCAACCACAAGGTCCGCTGATCCCGCGCTCCGGGAGCGGCCTTCGGGCCGGGGGCTTGTCCAAACCCGCCCGGCCCGGAGGCCGCCCAAGCGCCTCATTCGGCCGGCACCTCGGCCAACAAGCCTTGTAGATGGATCCAGGCGATGGTTTTCAGGTATTTCCATACCGCGGCCATCGTGTGTTCATTCAATTCACGTTCGATCATCGCGTCGCGCATGACACCGCCCTCTCTGGGTTCCGCCACCCGGCCCGGCCCCATGGGAGCGTGGCCGATGGATCGGACGGATCGTGGCTCGAAAAGTTGCTGCTGGCTATGGATCATCGGTGCCGCTCCACGGGTGTTTGACGCGGCGGCAGCTTAAACCATCCGTTAGCGCCTTCGCCACAGCTTCCGCCCTGGCTCCGATCCGCTCGGGACCGGGCCGATAGCCATTCCCCCGCCATCCAAGCCGGGCGCAAAAGCGCTCGGGCTTTTTTGCGGCCGGGGCGGTTATCGCCCGCCCATCCATAACTGTATTATCGGCGGGACTATCGCTTTCCTAAGCCCGGCCCGGACGCGCCCGCCCGCGAGCGGCGGCGGCGACTCCTGCTAGAATGCCCCCGGCCCCGACACCGCCATCCCCCGGCCCGCCACGACCCTTGGCGCTCTCTCCACTCCCTACCCCCGACCCTACTATGAACGATAACGAAGTCATCCTCGACCGGCGCACCTGGGATCGGTTCGTCACGGTCGTCAAGAACCTCAAATCCTCCGGGATCGGCCGCCAAGCCGCCCTGATGTTCGGCCTATTGTTCCTGTTGCTCCTGGGCGTCAACGGCCTGAACGTGCTGAGCAGCTACGTGGGCCGCGACTTCATGACCGCCATCGAACACCGCGACACCCAGGATTTCATCGCCCAGGCCTTCGTCTATGTCGGCGTGTTCGCCCTGGCCACGGCGGTGGCGGTGCTCTACCGCTATACCGAGGAACGGTTGGGCCTCCTCTGGCGCGAATGGCTGACCCGGCGGCTGGTCGGCTTCTACCTGGAACATCCCACCTATTACCGCCTCAACGACCGGCTGGCGGAAAACGGCGAAATCCACAACCCCGACCAACGCATCGCCGAGGACGTGAAAGCCTTCACCACCACCACCCTGTCCTTCGCCCTGATGCTGCTCAACAGCGCCTTCACCGTGCTGGCGTTCTCCGGGGTGATGTGGAGCATCAGCCCGCTGCTGTTCGCGGTGACGGTGTTGTATTCGCTGTTCGGCTCCTATATGACCTTGGTGCTGGGGCGGCCCTTGGTCGGCTTCAACTATGCCCAGTTCGACAAGGAAGCCACCTTCCGCGCCGACCTCATCCATGTGCGCGAGAACGCCGAATCCATCGCCATCCTGCGCCGCGAGGGCCGGATCAAGGGCCGTATCCTGCGCCATTTCGACGAAGTGGTCGCCAATTTCCGCAAGATCATCGCCATCAACCGCAACCTGGGCTTCTTCACCACCGGCTACAACTCCATGGTGCAGATCATCCCGGCCCTGGTGGTGGCCCCGATGTTCATGCGCGGCGAGGCCGAGTTCGGCGTCATCACCCAGGCGGCGATGGCCTTCGCCCACCTGCTGGGCGCGTTCTCGCTGGTGGTGACCCAGTTCCAGTCGATCTCCTCGTTCGCGGCGGTCATCGCCCGCCTGGGCGCGCTGGCCGAGGCCATGGAGCAGGCGCGGACGCCCCGGCTCTGCGCCATCGAAACCCACGCCGACGGCGGCCATCTGGGCTACGAACACCTGACCTTGCGCGCCCAGAACAACCACGGCCATGTCTTGGTCGAGGATTTGTCCATCGACATCCCGGAAGGGCGGCGGGTCTTGGTCACGGGACCGGACCACGGCGCCAGCGTGGCCTTGTTCCGCGCCACCGGGGGCTTATGGGATTTGGGGGCGGGCTGCGTGGCGCGTCCGGGGCTGGACCAAGTGATGCTCCTGCCGGAGCGGCCTTATCTACCGCCCGGAACCCTGCGCGAATCGCTGCTGCGCACCGGCCAGGAACACGCGGTCGACGACCGCCAGATCATGGCCGTATTGGAAGCGCTGCGCCTGGAAGCCCTGGTCGAGCGGGCGGGCGGGCTGGATGTCGAACAACAATGGGGCAGCCTGTTGTCGCTGGCGGAACAGCAATGGGTGGCCTTCGCCCGGCTGTTCATCGCCGCGCCCCGGTTCGCCCTGCTGGACCGGCTAGGCTCGGCCCTGGACGCCGAGCAGATCGCCCGGCTCCTGGCGATGCTGGACGAGCGCGGCATCACCTATCTCCATTTCGCCCCGCCCGGCGAACCCCGGCAAGCCTACGATGCCGTGCTGGAACTCTCGGGCACGGGACCATGGACCTGGACCTTGCTCCGGCCCGAACCGTCTTAACCCGTAGGGTGTCCGCGCCGCCCCCCTTTCCCTACAACCCCCCGACCGCTTGAACCGCCTATGTCCACCGTACTCGCCTTGCAAGCCGAACTTCCCGAGTTCGACCCCCTCGCCGCCCTCAACCCGATCCGCGCCGAAGCCGATTGGATCGGGCTGCGCTATTCCCAGGAAACCAGCCACCGCCGCACCGCCCGCAATGGCCGTCCCGAACAGAACTCGGTGTCCATCGAGCGCGGCGTGATGATCGAAGCCCTGGTCGATGGCCAAATCGCCTATGCGGGCACCAGCGATCTCTCCGCGGCCGGCATCGCCGACGCCGCCCGCCGCGCCGCCGCCTTGGCCCGCGCCTCGGCCCGCCACAAGCTGTTCGGCTATTCCGAAGCCCAGCGCCCGAAGGCCCAGGGCCGCTACCACAGCCCGCGCCGGATCGACCTCGCCGCCGCCGACCTCGCCGGATTCACCGCCGGTTTGATCGAAGCCACCCGGCGCTTGCGGGTTTCCGACCGCATCGTCACCGCGGCCGCCGAGGCCAATCTGGTCGAGACCGAGCTGCGCTATGTGTCCTCCAACGGCAGCGATATCAGCCAGAGCTTCCTGATGACCGGCCAGAACTTCGTCGCCATCGCCCAGGACGGCGGCGAAACCCAGCAACGCTCGCTCAACGGCCCCACCGCCCGCTGCTGGCAGGCCGGGGCGGAAGCCTACGATTGGGACCGGCTCTACGGCGAATGCGAACGGGTGGGCCGGGAAGCCCTGGAACTGCTGGACGCCCAGGATTGCCCCAACGCAAGCCTGGACCTGATCCTGGCCCCGGACCAAATGCTGCTGCAAATCCACGAATCGGTGGGCCACCCCCTGGAACTCGACCGCATCCTCGGCGACGAGCGCAATTACGCGGGCTGGAGCTTCGTCAAGCCGGAGGATTTCGGCACGCTGCGCTATGGCTCGGAGCTGATGAACATCGTTTTCGATCCCACCCTGGCCGGCCAATTCGCCGCCTACGCCTACGACGACGGCGGCCATCCGGCCCGGCGCGAATATCTCATCCAGGATGGGCTGCTGCTGCGCGGCCTGGGCGGGCTGGAAAGCCAGGCCCGTTCCGGCCTGCCCGGCGTCGCCAATTTCCGCTCGGCCAGTTGGAACCGCGCCCCCATCGACCGCATGGCCAATATCAACCTGGAACCGGGCGCGTCCTCGCTGGAGGCCATGATCGCCTCGGTCGAACGCGGCATCTATATGGAAGCCAACCGTTCCTGGTCCATCGACGATTACCGCAACAAATTCCAGTTCGGCTGCGAATACGCCCGCTTGATCGAGGATGGGCGCTTGACCCAGGTCGTCAAGAACCCGAACTACCGCGGCATCAGCGTCCCGTTCTGGCGCTCGCTCAAGGCGGTAGGGAACCCGGAGGAATTCCGCGCCTATGGCACGCCCTATTGCGGCAAGGGCGAACCCAACCAAGTCATCCGGGTCGGCCATGCCTCGCCGCCCTGTTTATTCGCCCAGGTGGAAGTCTTCGGAGGTGGCGCATGAACTTTATCGAACAAACCCACGCGCTCTTCGACCGGCTGGCCGAGGGCGCTTTCGCGGGACTCCAGGCCGGCGAGGAACTCAACCTCAACCTGGGCGCGGAGGCGCAGACCTATCTGCGCTTCAACGATTCCAAGGTAAGGCAGGCCACCGACGTGGCGCAGCGCCATCTCTCGCTGAGCTTCCAGGCCCATGGCCGTCGGCTGGTGCTGGGCTTCGACCTATCGGGCCAAGCGGAACAAGACGCGGCCACCCTGGGTTCCCTCGTCGCCCGCGCCCGCGCCGAAACCCGCGCCCTGCCGGAAGACCCGTTCCTGGTACCGATGGCGAACAACGGCGGCAGCGCCAACCAGCATCCCGGCGACTTGCCGGACCCCGCCGCCGCCATCGACCAGATCGCCGGACTCACGGCGGGCACCGATTTCACCGGCTTCTTCGCGATGGGGCCGCAAATCCGCGCCACCCGCAATTCCCTGGGGCAGAACCATTGGTTCGCGACCGAATCGTTCTTCCTGGATTATTCGCTCTACACCGTGAACGCCGCCGGGGAAAACAAGGCGGTGAAAGGCTTGTACGCCGACCGCGCCTGGCGGGCGGAACGCTGCGCCGCCAGCGTGGCCGGGAGCCGCGCCCGGCTGGAACTGTTGCGCCGCGATAGCCGCGCCTTGCCGCCCGGCGGCTACCGGGTTTATTTCGCGCCCGCCGCCGTGGCCGAATTGGTGGGGATGTTTTCCTGGGGCGCGGTCAGCTACGGCGCGTGGAAAAAGGGCGATTCGGCCCTGCGCAAGCTGGTGGAGGGCGAAGCGGAACTGTCGCCGCTGTTCAACCTGGCGGAGAACTTCGACCTGGGCCTGAGTCCGCGCTTCAACAGCCTGGGCGAAGTGGCCCCGGCCCGGCTCCCGGTGATCGAGCGCGGCCAGTTGAAGAACCTCCTGGTCAGCGCCCGTTCCGCCCAGGAATACGGCGCGGTGTCCAACGCCGCCGAGCCGGAGGGCTGGACCGGCGAATTCCTGCGTTCGCCGGAAGTCGCGGCGGGCGATTTGCCGGAAGCCGAAGCGCTGAAAGCCCTGGACACCGGCCTTTATATCGGCAACCTGCACTATCTCAATTGGAGCGACACCCAGAACGCCCGCGTCACCGGCATGACCCGCTACGCCTGCTTCTGGGTGGAAGGCGGCGAAATTGTCGCGCCGATCCGGGATTTGCGCTTCGACGAAAGCCTGTACCGGGTATTCGGCCCGGAACTCCTGGCCCTGACCCGCGAGGCCGAGACCCAGGTGAACACCGACACCTATGGACGGCGGGCCTTGGGCGGGAGCCGGGTACCGGGGGCCTTGGTGGGCGACTTCCGTTTCACTTTGTGAGTCTCCCGCCGCCGCCGGCTTTGTTGGCGATGCTTTAGGGCCGGCCCGGCGCTGTCCGGTTTTTCATCAAATTCCAGCACATGCCCAGATCGGTGTTGGGGTCGCCCTCCTCGCCCACGCCGTTGGGATAGCCCGCCGGGGGTTTCGGGTTGTAGTTCTCGCACACGAAGGCCGTGGGCATGGCGCGATGCTGGTCGAGGTAATCGAGATATTGCCGGGTATCCTGGACCCACCGGGTCCCCGAATGATGGGGCGAGACGATCAAGATAGCGGGCAATCCCTGGCTTTGGGTCCAGCGGATGGCGTCCACCACCCATAGCCGGTAGATCTCATCCTGTTGTAAGGCAAAGCCGGGTGGGGTATCCAGCACAATGCCACCCCCGATCTTCACCAACTCCTGGAAAAGCGCTGATTCGCTCACCTTGTTCCGCTGTAGGATGTCCAACTTTTTGCCATTCTGATACTCGAAGGTCGGCATGATCGGCGTCGATTCGGGTACCCCCAGCCTCCGCAAAGTGGCTTGGAAATTCCGCCATTCTTCCAATGTGAAATTCTCGCGGTCGCGCTTGTTGAATACGTTCGAGGCCATGAAGGCCGGACGGACCCCGAGGTCGAGGTAATACTTCTTGATTTGCCGGGCCACCTCGGCGGCGGCGTCACCGTCCCCCTTGAACCCGATCTCGATGCCCACCGGAGCGCCTCGGAAAGCTTCCAGGATTTGGCGGCGCTGGGCATCGTTGAGCTTGAAGTACCAAGCCCAGCTATGCAGGTACAAACCACCGCCCTCCGCCCGGTAGCGCTTGGAACGGACGGGATCCGCCAGATCGGCGACCCCTTGCACCCCACCGGCATAATAACGGGTGGGCAACTCGGGGAACCGGGGCCGGGCAACGGTTTGCGCCGACAGGCAGCCCGCGAGCAACAGGACGGGCCAAAGGGCCGCGTACCGGGCGATGTTTTTGGTCGATGGCATCATGATCCTTCCGCCGGAAGAGTGTTCGGTCTCGATATGGATGTGGAGCGGGCCTCGGCCCGCGACTGGCCGCGGAAAACGGCCTTTACGCCTAGGCCCAGGACCATCCCAGGCTTGGCGATGGAAAGATGCTGCGGTATCTGGCTTGTTCGTTCAAGCCCAGTACGCAAATTCCACCGGACAGCCCTAAGGCATCCTCCGGCGGGACGAACCCCAGACACACACAGGAAATCCCGCCATGGCCGACCTGCCCGACTGGCTCAAGCGCCACGCCCACACCGCCCGCAACTGCCTGGAAATCCTGTTCCGCGATATCACCGAAGGCGGCCTGGACCTCCGCGCCACCAGCCTGGTCTACACCACCCTGCTATCGCTGGCCCCGCTGCTGGCGGTCAGCTTTTCGGTGTTGCAAGCCTTCGGTGCCCACAACCAGATGCGGCCCTTGCTGCTGGAAGTCCTCGATCCCCTGGGCGAATCCCAGGCGGTGGAAATCGCCGACCGCATCATCGGCTTCGTCAATAACCTCGACGTGGGGGTATTGGGCTTCACCGGCTTCGCCCTATTGTTCTACACGGTGCTGTCGCTGTTGCAGAAGATCGAGGACTGCTTCAACCAGATTTGGCGGGTGGGCCAATCGCGGGGCTTCCGCCGTAGGTTCAGCGAATACCTCAGCGTCCTCCTGGTCGGGCCGGTTTTGGTGTTCTCGGCGCTGGGCCTGATGGCCTCGCTGAGCAGCCACGAAATCGTGAAGGCCATCATCTCGCTGGAACCGTTCGGGACGCTGTACTACCTCCTGGTCCGCCTGCTGCCCAACCTGCTGATGATCGCGGCCTTCACCTTCCTCTATCTGTTCATCCCCAACACCCGCGTACGGTTCACGGCGGCCTTGACGGGCGGGATCGCCGCCGGGCTGGGCTGGCGCTTGGCGGGCTGGTTGTTCGGGCTGTTCGTGGCGGGCTCGGCGCAGTATCAGGCGATCTATTCCAGTTTCGCCATCCTGATCGTGTTCATGATCTGGCTCTACGTGAACTGGCTGATCCTGCTGGTGGGGGTGGATATTTCCTTCTACGTCCAGCATCCGGCGCATCCCCGGCTGGAACGGCGCGGCTTCCGGCTGGGCTATGCCGCGTCGCGGCGGGTGGGGCTGACGGTGATGTATCTCTTGGCGGAACGCTTCCAGCGCGGCGCGCCGCCCTGGACCTTGGACGCGCTGGCGACCGCCCTGGGCCTGCCTTGCCGCTGCGTGGAGGAGGTGCTGGAAGCCTTGCGGCGGCGCGGGCTCATCATCGCGGTGGACCCGGACAACACCGCCTACCTGCCCGCCCGCGAGCTGGGCGGCGTGACCCTGCTGGACATCCTGGACGCCCTGGACGCCGAATCCGGTTCCGCCGACGCGCCACACGATCCGGCCCTGAAGCCGCCCGTGGTCGAGGAGGTGATGCGCCGCCTAAGGGAAGCCCGCGGCGGCGCGGTGAGTGGGATGAACTTGCGGGATTGGCTCGGGACCGCCGATGGCGACCGGCGGACCCAAACCACGGCGGAGCGGGGTTAACCGCCCTGGGTGTCGGGCGTGGCGGTGGCTTCCTCGGAAGTCCAGTAGGCCGGCCATTGCTCCTGGGGCAGCCACATCTGGGCCAGGGCGGTGAAGATCATCGCCGTCGAGGCCAGGCTATAGCCGATACCGCCGATCATGGTCAGCCAAGCGAACACCGGCATGTATTTGGTCAGCCACCACGACAGGATATCCAGCAACAGGAACACGAAGGGCGTGGCGATCAAGATTAGCTTGGTGCGCAGGGGATGCTGCGCCAGCCCGAAAATCCAGCCCACGAACAGGAAGATGAAGGCGATACCAAACAAATGGATATGGGAAACGCGGGTCAACTGGGCAATGCTCTGGCCCTCGTCCACCTCGGACTCCTTCTTCACATTCTCGAATTTGGAGAAATCGGGCAGGGTCGAACCGGCGTTATGGCAGGACACGCAATATTTCTGCATGATCGGCTCGATCTGGGACGACCATTGGGTGATGTGGCCGCCATCCCGCGCCCACTGGATCAGCTCGAAACGCACCTCGTCCGGGGCCATGGGTTCCATCTGGCCGTTCAGCATGGCTTCCAGCTTGGAGCCGGAACGGTTGCCGTAGTAGCTGTAGACGATGTCGTTGATGGAAAGGCCCGGCTTGCCGTCGGCCAGGCCGTGGGTGAGCATGATTTGCGCCCCGGCCATCATCAGACCGACGCCGATGACCAGCAGGAACCCGGTGTAAAGCACCTTGTAGGCCAAGGGCAAGCGGGCGAGGGTGGTGATTTGGATCATGTGGTTCCTCCGGGGCGGTCCCCGTCGTGGCAAGGCTATGTATGGAAAAGTTTGCGGTCGATTAGACCCCGCCCGCCAGGACCATTCAACCGCGGCGGGGATGCATGGAATGTCGCTCGATGGGAAAAAATCCCCCGTCCGCCGGGCGGGGTTGCGCGGACGGGGCGACCGGAAAACCGCCGGAACCTCCGGCAATCCATGGTTTCCGGCGTTCCGGGGCGATGGCTTCCGGCCTGGTGCCGGAAGTCAAGGGGCTGGTGGCGGATGGGCTATTTCGGGGTTCCGGCCCGCCTGTGGCTCACTGCGGCGGGTTGATGATGGCGGTTTCCCCATCCACCCGGATCGGCCTGCTTTCATACAGCCCCGTCAGCTTGCGGCGGAATTCGTTGGTGATTTCCCGCGCCTTGGGACGGCTTTCCACCACCCTGGGGGTGAGCAGGATCACCAATTCCTGGCGGCTCAAGTTCTTGGTGGTCTGGCCGAACAAATCGCCGATGATCGGCAGTTCGAACAACAGCGGAACGCCGCTGCGGTTGTTGGTGATGTTCTCCTTGATCAGGCCGCCCAACACCAAGGTTTCGCCATTGGCGACCGCGACCGAACTTTTGATCTGGCGCTGGGTGATGGTCGGGGAGTTGATGTTGCCGGAAGTCTGTTCCTTCACATCGTCCACCGCCTGGGCGATGTCCATGATGACCAAGCCGCCGGCGTTGACCCTGGGCCGGATATTGAGCAAGACGCCGGTGTCGCGGTACTGCACCGAGTTATAGGACGAATATACCGGGTTGTTGTTGATGATGCCGCTGCTGGTACTGCCGCTGAAATTGCCGTACTGGCCGGTCAAGATCGGCACCTGGTCGCCCACCTTGATGCTGGCTTCCTGGTTGTTCAGCACCATCAGCGACGGCGAGGACAGGATATTGACTTTGTTCTTGTCGGCCTGGGCGCTCAACAGCAGCCGGACATCCTTGCCCGCCATCACCAAGGAATATTGGAAGCCGGTTCCAATCGCATTGGTTTCGGTGCTGCGGCTCAGGCTACCGAACAAACCTTCTGCATTCGAACCCTGTTGGAAATACCATTTGACGCCATATTTCAGGTTGTCGGTCAGGGTGATCTCGGCGATGGTGGCGTCGATCAAGACCTGCAAGGGCAGCACGTCCAATTCCTTGATGACCGACTCGATCTCTTTGTAATCCTGGGCGCGGGCGGTGATGATGAGGGCGTTGTTGGCGGGGTCGGCCACGATGCGGATATTGCCGAGATCGGCGGCCATGCTGCCGCGCCCGCGTTGCCCACCGCCGGAACCACCCCGGCCTATGCCGCCGCCGAAACCACCGCCACCTCCGCCGAAGCTACCGCCGCCGCCCAGGCCGCCACTGCCGCTACTACCGCTTCCGCCCAGCCCGCCGCTGGAACTGCCGCCCAAGCCGCTACTGCCGCTGGAACCGCCGCTCGAACCCAGGCTGCCCATCGAGCCGCTGGACCCGAACGAGGATGAACTTCCGCTCCCGGACGATGAACTGCCCAAATCGCCGGAACTGCTGGTCAAGCCGCCGCCGCTCCCGGAAGAACCGCCGAACGCGCCACCGCCGCCGCTGCCGTAGTTCCCACCGAAGGAACCGCCGCCGCCAAGCTGGCTGCCCTGCGAACCCGGCGTCAACGAAGGCCGGTTCCCGCCACGCCCGCCCTGGCCGAAGATATTGCCCAGGGTGTTGGCCAGTTCCATCGCGTCCACGTTCTGCACCCGGTAGACATGGATGCCGCCGGCCCGGTTGGTGGTGTAGCGGTCGAGGCGCTCGATCCAGGTTTCCACTTCGTCCAGATAACGCGGTTGGGGCGTGACCACCAGGATGGCGTTGAGCCGCTCGATGGGCATCATCCGCACCACCCCGGCCAAGGGTCCCTTGCTGGTATCGCCCAGCACCTTGTCGAGTTCCTCGGCCACGATGGCGGGCTCGACATTCTTCAAGGGGAACACGCCCACCGACATGCCGCGCATGAAATCCACATCGAACAGCCGGATGGTTTCCAGCACGGCTTCCAGTTCCTCCGCCGTGCCCGCCAGCATCAGCATATTGCGCGGCAGGTCGGCACGGACCACGGCCTTGGGCGGCATCAGGGGTTCCAGCACCTTCTGCATTTCCCCGACACCGACATAGCGCAGGGGCACCACCCGCAGTTGATAACCCGGCGGCATGGCCTGCCCCGACAGGCCGAGCTTCGGTCCCGGCGCGTCGATCAAGGCATTGGCGTCGGGTTCGATGCGGTACATGTCGTGGTCCTTGATGAGGACCGCGCCGTTCATCCTGAGCAGCATTTCCAGGGTGGGAATGAGTTCGTCCTCGGCCAGGGGGCGGGTGGTTTGCAGCGTCACCTTGCCCGTCACCTTGGGACTCAACACGTAATTGATCTTCAAGGTCTCGTCGAGGATGGTCTTGGCGACCTCGTTGAGGTCGGCATCATCGAAATTGAGGGTGTATTTGCCCTCTTTACGGCTGGGGGCGCGCTTCCCGGTGGGGGCCGGGCCGACCGGAGTGTAGCGCTCGGGAGCGGCGTAGGCACCCGCCACCGGCCCCAGTGTGCTGCCGGTGGCGGGATAGATTTCGGGAGGCCGGGTGGGCGTGGCGGCCAAGGGTTCGCTCTGCATCGGGCGCGAGTCGGGAGCATTGGGGTTCTCGAGAACGAGATTGGCCGGTAGCCGGACTTTTTGCGCCGCCTTGGACCCCAATTGCTGGCAACCGGACATTCCCAGCGTGGCCAACACCGAGACGACCACGAATCGGTTTCTCTTGTTATGCATGGATGTGTTCTTAAAAGTGCGATGATCGAAACTGCCTGCGCCGCCGCTAATCCCCAGGGCCGCCGTTGTACTCTTCCTCGACGCCCGTATCCTCCTCCTCGGGAGGCATGGGTTCTTCCTCCGGCTCTTCCACGGGTTGGGGAACGGGCATGGGGGGCCGTCCCGGCCGGGGCGGCTGGCCCGGCGGCGCGGGCTGGGCCTGGGGCTGGCCGGGCTGGCCCGGCGGCACCGCCGCCTTGGGTTTTTTCTTGAGCAGGGGCAGTTCCTGGTTATCCTGGCCCTGCTGCATGACCACCCGGTCCACGCCCACATCGACCAGGGTCCAACTGTCGAGGGTATCCTGCGCCTTGAGCCGCTTGTACTTGCCCTTGGCGTCGACCAGCAGCGCCTTCCTGCCCTCGGGCGTATGCACGATGCCCATGAGTTTGAGGGTCATGGGCATCTTGCGAACCTCCGGCGGGGGCGGCGGTTCGTTCATATCGCTGCCGGGACGGCGGCTTTCCATGAACAAGGGCCGGTCGGCGATCTGCCGGTAATCGTCCAGCGGCGGCAGTTCCAGGCTTTCGGGGCCGCCGCTGCCGGTTTCCATCGGGGGCGCGGCCTGGGATTGGGGCTGGACCAGGGCGGCCTGGCGCTTGCGGTCCAGCACCAGCGCCTCCAAAGCCACGATAAAGCCCAGGACCAGGGCGATCCCGGCCAGGACCGCGGGTAATACGTATTCGCGTGGCAGTTTCGGCATGTCTATTGTGTCCGCATATAACCGACCACGTCGAAATCGACGCTCAGCTTGTCGGGGAGGGTTTGCGGGCCTTTGGCCATGGGGTTGCGCGGCACCCGGATCGGCCTGATGTTGAGGTTCTCGATGAACAGCGAGGGCTTGGCCGACTCGAAATTGTGCAGGACCTGCCGCAGCACATTGGTGCCGCCGTTCATCCGCACCTTGACCGCGACGCGGGTGAAGTTCTCCTCGATGTGTTCGGGGATCACCTGGGTGCTGGTCAATTCGCCGCCGGCCTCGCTCACCGCGCTCTTGATCTGGGTCTGCAATTCGGCGGAGGCCAGGGCGGCGGTGGAACGCGCCAGGAAACTGTCGTCCTGCTCGCCCTCGGCCCGGATGACTTCCAGGCGCTTGACCAGGCCTTCCTTTTCCGCCGCGATCTTGGACAGCCGCGTCAGGCGGAATTGCAATTCCTCGATGCTCTCGCCGTATTCGCGGGCCATGCCGAGCAAGGGGGCCAGACAGGCGAAATACAGCACGGCCAGCACGCCGAACAACAAACCCAGCGCCGCGAGGCGGGATTTATTGATCCTGATCGGCTGGTTCAGATTCAGGTTCAGGTTGAACTTGAGGCTCGGGCGCTGATTTTTCAGGAGCGGGGTTTTCAGAGAACCTCCCATTGACCACGTCGCTGGCGATTTGAAAGCGTTCCAGCCCGCTGCCGGTGTCCTTGGTCACCGGGGAAACGAAGCTGGTGTTCTTGAAATGACCGGAAGCCTCGAGCACCTCGATGAGGCTGGAGGCGGAGGGCGATTGCCCCTGGATCACGATATGCCGGTCCTTGTACTGCAAGCCGTTGAGCCAGGTATTGTCGGGGATCACCCGGCTGAGTTCCTCCAGCATGTCGATCAAGACCGGCTCGCTGCGCTTCTTGTCCTGGAGGAAGCGGGTCTGGTGCAGGAGCTTGTCGGTTTCCTGGCGCAGCGCCTCGACTTCCTTGGCGGTCTTGTTGGCCTTCCTGACCCGCTCCTCCAAGTCCTCGGCGACCGAACCGGCGCTCAGGATGGGCTGGACCAACAGCGCCCCGACCAGCAATAAAATGAGGGTTCCCAGGGCGATATTGGCGATGCGCGGCCAGCGGCTGCCGGAGGTCCGGTATTTTTCCGGCAGGAGATTATAAGTGCCCGGCGGCGCGTGGCCCGCCAAATCCACCAGATCGGGCCGCCAACCCCACACCGCCAGATCGTCCAGCGCGGCGTCGAGCTTGGCCTTGGGGGTCAGGATCAATTCCACGCCGATTTGGCGGGTGGCCTGCCAGCGCGACACGATGCGGTAGCCGTAATAAACCTGGTCGCTTTTGAACGGCGTCAGGCGGTCCATCTCGAAAGCCAAGACCTGCCCCAGGTTTTCCTCGACCGCGAAGGGGAATTTCAGGGTCTTGCACAGCGCCTGCCCCGGCGCCAAGCGCAGCAGCACCTGGGTCTCGGCCAGTTCGGGCCGGGCTTCCAACAAGCGCTCCCGCGACCGCGACCCGTCCTCGTCCAGGGCGTAATGGCCCAGGGGCCGCTCGCCCTCGGGACCGAGATGGGCGATGGACAAGCCGTCGTCGCCCCGCCGCAGCACCACGTACTCGGTGGCGGCCCCCAGCAGCTTTTGCACCGGGGTGGGTACCAGGAACGCCAGTTCGCCGGTCCACCAGCGGATGAACTTATGGAAATCCCAATCTATGGCGGTGTCGAGTTTCAGCATGGTATCGCGCTAGCAGGCTGTTTCCAGATTGCGCCGGCTCCCGAGCGGCGCTTGGGAACCGGCGGACGGTGGGCATGAGTACATGCCCGCCCTACTCCCCGGCCGGGTTGGTTGCTTCGCCCAGCTTGGGCGGCGGCGTGGTCCTGGCCCGCCAAGTCAGATAGGTGAATGGCGAGCCGTCCATACCCCGCCCCCGTTTGATCGTGGCCCGCACCCCGGACCCCGGTTGGTCGGCGAATTCCGACGCCGCCTCGACCGTGTAGGACATATCCCCGACCTGATGGAACTTCAGGCCGGGCGGCGGCGGCGGTGGGGGGGGCGGCGGCGCGCCGGCCTGGGCCTGGGAGCGCTGCATGAGATAGGTTTCCAGCGCCCCCTGGTCGCCGTTCAGCAAGGCCGACAGCACCTCCCGCGAGGCCTTGGCCGGATTCAAACCATCCTGGCTCGAATACAGGGTCAGCCAGGGTTGCAGTTTGCGGTACAGTTCCGGCGTCATCCCCAGCACTCCGCGCAACTCCTCCAGCACCAGGAAATTGCGGTTCTGCGGCAAGGCCTTCAAACCCGCCGCCTCGTATTCGGGGGCTTCGGCCCCGTGCATCCCTTTCAAATCGTCCGGGTCGCGCCAATCCTGGATGGCGTCGGCCAGGGCCATGGCCTTGTCGTCGTCGTGCAGCAGCAGGTTGAACAGGCCGCGCAAAGTGGTCGGGGTCGCGGCGTTGAGATCGACCTTGCCGCCCTCGTCGTAGACGCGGATCCGCACCCTGGCCTGCTCCGAACCCCACACATACTCGGTGCCATCGGCCCGCCAGCGCAGCTTGGGATTGGGCAACATCAGCATCAGCATGGCGTAATGGACGCCGCCATCGGCCAGGGCCACGGCCTTGGCGCGTTCGTGGGCGTGGGTCAGCAAAGCCGCCTCGCGCCGGGTGCTGAGGGCGTAGCTCCCGGCCATGATGGTCATCAAGGTGACGACCCATAGCACCAAGATCAGGGCCAGACCCCGCTGGCGGAGGGGAGGAACATGCGGCACCCGGCTACCTCAACATCTGGATTTTGGGGGCGATGACCAAGGCCGGCCAGGGGTCTTCGTTCTCGGGCGTGATTTCCAGCCGGACCAGCGCGGGCAATTGCGGCTCCTGCCATTCGAAGTTCCATTTCACGGCGATCCGTTCCCCCAAGGGATTGTTGTTCTGGACCACCAGGGGCAGGTAGGACAGCTTGACCTCCTCGATCTTCTCCACCAAGGGCAGATCGTCCAGCGGCTCGGCCTTGCTGTCCTGCTCGCCGCCGACCTTGTGCGGGATGATGGCGACCCGGAGGTCTTTATGCCCGCCCGCGTTGGACACATACAGGCGGAAGCGGTACAGCCCGCCCGCCTTGACCTGCTCGGGCAAGGCCGCCACATATTCCAAGGAATCTGGCCCGCCCTTGAAGGCGAAATCGATCTCGCCATCCTTGCGGGTGCCCGCCACCGGCAACAAACCGCCCATATGGCCGCGCAGGAAATTCAGCACCACGAACATGCGGCTGGCCTTGGCCATGCGCTCCTCGCCCGCGTCCCAGCTTTCCGCGCTGATCCTGAGGCTCCCGGTCAGGAGCAGCATCATGATCGACAGCAAGGTCGCGCCGATGATGACTTCGAGCAGGGTGAATCCGGCCTGCCGCCGCGCGTTCATCGCACACTCCCGGCGGGCTTGTCCTGCAACAAGCGCAAGGTGGTGAGATCGAAGGCGCGGGGATCGTCCTCGTCGCCCCATTCGATGCTCAGCGTCACCCAATAGGGCTTGAAGCCGATGTTGACGTTCTCGCCCTCGAAGGGATAGGGCTCGACCTTCAAGGTCCAGCGGTAGGCTTCGCCAATCTGGCCGTTGGTTTCGCCCGGTTCCAAGGGCGTCTCGATCCCGAGGCCGGCGAACATCGATTCCGCCACCACGATGGCCCGCGAATATTCATCCGCCGTGGCGGCGATGCGCCCGGCCCCGCCGAAGATGCGCAGCAAGACGCCCAAGGTCAACGCCATGATCGAGAATGCCACCAAAATCTCGATCAGGGAAAAGCCGCGTTGGCCCCGCTCAATCCTCATCTTCGGCGTCCTCGCGGATTTTCACCTCGCCGGTCAGCCAACTGACATCGACATAACGCTTCTGCCCGCCGCCTTCCAGGGTGACACGCCCGCCGGTGGCCGAGCCATCCGGGAAGAAACGGATGCGCCCGGTGCCCTCGTCCAGGGTTTCGCTCGCGGTGGTATAGAGACTGAGATCGACCGCGCTGGGCAGGCTATAGGACTTGCTGCGCCCCGCGACCCGGTAGCGGTGATGATCGATTTCCAACTCGAACGTGGATTCCTTCCCCCGGATCAAGGCTTGCCCCCGCGCATGGCGCAGGGCCGAGGCCACGTCGCGGGTGGCGGAATAAAGCTGCGCCCGCCCCAGCAGCGGCGCGAAATTGGGCAGGACCACGGCCATCAGCAAACCGGCGATGACCAGGGCCAGCAGCATCTCCAGCAGGGTGAAGCCCCACGCCACCGGGCCGGGGCCGCGCCGCCTAGCCACACGCGGGTACCCGCCGGGAACACCGGGCCGCTGTCGCGATGGGAAGGCGGGAATGCATCGGGATCATCGCCGGAACTGGAGCTTTATTCCCAGCTCAGGATGTCTTGATCTTCGCCGTCGCCACCTTCGGCCCCATCCGAACCCAGGCTGAACACATCGAACTTGCCATGCTGGCCGGGAGCCACATAGTGGAAGGGATTGTTCCAGGGATCGAGCGGGACTTTCTTCTTGCGGAGATAAGGGCCGTTCCAGAACTTGGCGCTGGCGGGCTGTTCGACCAGGGCCGCGAGTCCTTCGTCGGTGGGCGGATAGCGGCCCACGTCCAGGCGGTACATATCCAGGGCCGAAGACAATTCCTCGATCTGCAAACGGGCGGTCTTGGTTTTGGATTCGCCCAGGTGCTTGATAACCTGTGGACCCACCAAACCGGCCAACAAACCGATGATGGCCAGCACCACCAAGAGTTCGATCAGGGTGAAACCGCGCTGAAAGCGCTTTTGTAGCGAAGGCTTGTGCATAGGAATCATGGATGAACTGAAGAAGACGGAACGATGGAAACAGTCCGCGCAAAAACCGCGGGGTGGGAAGCTCGACCGGCGGGCCTCATCGAACGCAACTGGGCACCTATACCGGGGGATTAAAAGCCGGACAATCTTAAAGGACACTTAAACAGACCCGCTATTGTCGGTCAGCGCCCATTTAAAAAGCTAGATCGTTGACGCTCAAGATCGCCATCAGGATCGAGACGATAATTCCGCCGATCATAATCCCGAGGCCCACGATCAACACCGGCTCCAACAAGGCCAAGAGCCGCTGGATGGAAATCTTGATTTCCTTGTCGTAGGTAGTCGCCACCCGCTCCAGCATCTCGGCCAGATGGCCGGATTCCTCGCCGAGCTTGATCATCTGCATCGCCAGCGAGGGGAATAATTCGGCCTCCATCAAGGGCGCGGTGAGTCCGCCGCCGCGTTTCAGGCTTTCGGCGGCGAGGCCGAGCTTTTCCGCGACCAGCCGGTTATCCAGGGTATCGCGGACGATGGCCAGCGCCCCCAGCAAGGGCACGCCGTTGGTGAGCAGGGTCGAGAGCGTACGGCTGAAACTCGCGACCTGGAACTTCAAGATCAAATCGCCGAACAGCGGCAGGCGCAACATCCAGCCATCCCAGACCAAGCGCCGCACCGGGTCGGCCTTTTGATAGCGCACAAAACTGGTGATGCCAAAACCCAGCGGCACCAAGGTCCACCAATAGCCCCGGATGAAATCCGCCGCCCCCACCACGATCTGGGTCGGGACCGGCAATTCCTTGCCCGCGCTCTCGAACATCTCGGTGAACTGCGGCACCACGAAGGCCAGCAGCAATAACAGGGAACCCATCGCCATCAGCACCAGGATCGCGGGATAGATCATGGCCGTGGTCACGGTGTCGCGCAGTTCCTTGGAGCGGTCCAGATATTCGGTCAAGCGCTCCAACACCACTTCCAAGGCACCGCCCGCCTCGCCCGCCCGGATCAGGTTGAGATAGAACCGCGAGAACACGCCGCTCTGGGCTTCCAGCGCGTCCGACAACTGCTTGCCGCCCTTGACCGCGTCCAGCACCTTGCCGAGCATGGCGTTGAGGTCGGGTTCGCTGGACGTGAGTTCGAGCAGGACCACCAGGGCGCGGTCGAGCGGAAGGCCGGCTTGCAGCAGTGTCAGCAATTCACGGGTCATCAGGCCGATTTGCTTCTGCGAGATGCGCGAGCGGTTGCGCCCGAGCTTGAGCCAGGCCAGGGGCCGCGATTTGGCCGGGGAAATGCGGATGGGCAACAAGCCTTCGCTTTGCAGCGAGAGGAGCAGCGCGGTTTCGTCGGCGGCCTCGCGCTCCATTTCGATGGTTTCGCCTTCGCGGTTGACGGCTTTGTAGATATAGAGGGGCATGGCGATTCGTAAAGTATTGCGTCAGGATCAGTCGGTAATTTCCCGGACCTGCCAGGGACAACCGCGCATTTCATCCATGCTACAGAGCAAAGGGTGAGGATCAACTATGCCGACAGCCTTTCTAAGCAAAAGATGGGCATCTTGCCAATCAATAGCCTCTGGTTTTATTTTTGATGGCTTATTAGTCTGCTCAAAATGCCACACCACTTTGATTGTCGATTTCTTTGACGCCTTTTTTGCAAAATCATATATTCCAACATGGGGGCGTCTCTCAGCTAAATATAAACTTGCTAATGTATCTCGCACCTTTTCCCCTAATTCTTCAAGAAAATGCGAATTCAAGCTTTTTACGTTTTTTGGCTTCTCGCCTTTATAGCAACGATAGTCATTGATCTCGATTAGCCACAAAATATCCTTCCTCTGGTCGAAAGCGACAATATCAATACCTTTACTATCCGCTAACTTTTGGAAATGCTCTTTATGGAATGAAGTTTTGTCGTATTTAAGAGCGAACCAACCATCTGGGAAAGTGAATAAAAGCTTATCTTCTCTTATTGGCTCCAGCATGGCCTATCTCCTCCGCAAGAGAAGCGCGGTAATACCATTCCCTGTAACGCTCTGCTTGCTCGACCGCCATATCCAAAGCAGCGATAGGATCGACGGCATCCAATTCATCCCCGGCATTGATTTTCACACCGTTTTCCCCGTCCAGCGAGAGAGCGAAGAAGCGTGCGGGCACTGGATTATTTGCTTCGGCGGCGAGTTGTAGTTGTAGGTCGATTTCTTTAAGCAGAAGTAAGCTATGGGTTGCTAGAATAACCTGCACATTATGGCGGGCTAAAACTACTAGCGCCTCGGCCAACTTGATGATTAGCCTTGAATTCAAGTTGGCTTCCGGCTCGTCCCAAAACAGGATTTCTCGATACCCTCTAATCAGGCCGTGGCGGATAAAATATGGCAACATTGCAAGCTTTCTAAAGCCTTCGGCTAACAAAGGCGTCTCCATCTTATAACCATTCTTATCAACGAATATCAATCGCCTTCCTTCCAACTCCAACCTACCACCTAGGATGCTATCGAACTCTTCCACTATCGATAATTCCAGAGGATTCCTCAACTCGGGGAAATCAAAGTTCGAGGCCATATCGCGGTAAGTAATATCCAATCTAATTTTATATTCATCTAAAAGCCCGCCCAATCCTTCATAAAACGACACGATTTCCTTGCTCGGGACAAATATTGATTTGGCCACTTCGCTCTCAGGGTCTGCCGCCACCGGAATAGCTATATTCAATTCTTCGCTATCGCGAATGGATAGCTCCCACAATAAATCCTTAGTTAAGCCATCCAGAGATTGGCTACCAAGATTTAATTTTTCTATTTGTACATCATTATTAATGTGCCAACCAGGAATTAACGCAGCAACTTTTGCCGATAAATGTCCTTCCTTTTTTCCTCGACGGATGAGATTCGCCATATGCTCTGACTGAAACAACCCCATCAGGCGCTTTTCAAAATAAGCTTCAGCAATATTGAGCTTTATTGTTTTTTTTAAGTCTCCCAACACTAAATCCGGCCAAGCCCGACTAAAACAATACCCCGCCTTCAGCAAATGGGTCTTCCCCGTTCCATTCTCGCCGATGATGACATTGATACCGGGCGAAAACTCAAGCTCCGCCTTAGCGAAGACCGTGAAATTCTCAAGGGTCAAGGTTTTGAGCATGGCCGCTTCTCCCTAATCAGCTATCCGAAGTCACCCGCAACACCTCTTCCACCGTGGTCAAGCCCATGACCGCCTTACGCAAACCATCCTCGTAGATGGTATGCATCCCCTCGGTCAGCGCTTGTTCCTCGATCTGGCGGGCCTGGGCGTGGTTCATCACCAAACGGCGCAGGGCGTCGGTCATCACCAGGAACTCCTGGATCGCCAAACGGCCCCGGTAGCCCGAACCATCGCACGCCTCGCAACCCTTGCCGCGATACAGCATCACCCGCCCCCCGGACGAAAACCGCTGCAAACGCATTTCCTGCACCATCTCCGGCAGGGCCGGATAGCTCTCCTTGCAATGCTGGCACAGCCGCCGCACCAAGCGCTGGCCCAAAATCCCATTCACGGTGGAGGAAATCAGATAATCCTCCAAGCCCATATCCATCAAGCGGGTCACGCCACCAGCGGCGTCGTTGGTGTGCAGGGTGGACAGCACCAAATGGCCGGTCAGGGCCGACTGCACCGCGATACGGGCGGTTTCCAGGTCGCGCATTTCGCCGATCATGATGACATCGGGGTCTTGGCGCATGATCGAGCGCAGGGCACTGGCGAAGGTCAGGCCGATCTGCGGCTTGACCTGGATTTGGTTGATACCCTCCAACTGGTATTCCACCGGGTCTTCCACGGTGATGATCTTGCGTTCGGGGGTGTTGATCTTATGCAGGGCGGTGTAGAGCGTGGTGCTTTTGCCGCTGCCGGTGGGTCCGGTAATCAACAGGATGCCATGCGGCATTTCCAACACATCGATGAAACGCTTGAGCGATTCGCCCTCGAAGCCCAGCGCGCCGAAATCGAACTTGATGCTTTCCTTGTGCAGCAAGCGGATCACCACGCTTTCGCCGTACATGGTGGGCACGGTGGAAATACGCAGGTCCAGCTCCTTGCCCACCACTTGCAGCTTGATCCGGCCATCCTGCGGCAGGCGGCGCTCGGCGATATTGAGCTTGGCCATGATCTTGATGCGCGAAATCACGGCGGCGGTCGAGCGCACCGGCGGGGCTTGCTCCTCGCGCAACACCCCATCGATACGGAACCGGACCTTCAGCCGCTCCTCGAACGGCTCGACATGGATATCAGAAGCCCGCGATTCCACCGCCCGCTGCATGATGAGGTTCACCATGCGGATCACCGGCGCTTCCGAGGCCAAGTCCTTGAGATGCTCGACATCGGCCTCGTCGATATCCTCGTCGCTGCCGAAATGCTCGACGATCTCGCCCATCAGGGTCTTGCCGGGTCCGTGCTGGGTTTCGAGGGCGCGGTCGATCTCCGATTGCAGGCCGACATGGGGCAGGATCGGGCGGTCGCAGGCCAGGGCCAGGGCGTCCAGCAATTCCTGGTCGAAGGGATCGGTCACGGCCACCGCCAAGCCTTCGTCGCGGGCGGCGATGCCGGCCACATGGTTTTCCTTGAGGAAGCGGATCGAGACCGTCTCCGGCATCGGCGAAGCCTCGGGGAAATCGACCGGGGCCACCAAGGGACAGCCGCCGACCTCGGCCAGCGCTTCCGCCGCGTCGCGCTCCGACACCACGCCCAGCTTGACCAACAAGGCCGGGATGCGCTGCTCATCTGTCTGGGCCGCGAGGCGCTTGGCGCGGACGATCTCGGCCTCGCGCACCTTGCCGCGGCCCACCAGTTCGCGGGCGAAGCGGTCGTAGGGGTGGGCCTGTCCGGTTTCGGGAGGGAGTTCGACCGGGAGTTCCGGCAAGGTTTCGACGGGTTCTGGGAGCGGGGTCGCGGTGGCCACGGGAATCTCTTCGGTTGGTGCCGACGCTCGGGGCGGGCATGGGAACGGGGTCGGTATTTTCCGGGATGGCGATTTAAAGCGGACTTAAAGCACCAAAACGCCGGGGCATGGTAGCGGGCGATTATTAAACCACATCCCGCCCCGGAAACCCGCCCGGCGACGCCATGCCGCGGGGGCCGCCGGACGAAAACGGTTGCCCATGCCTCTTGGGGCTACTTATCATTGCGGACGTCGCCAACGAACCCAACCCAGGTCATCATGAACATACTGCCTTCGGCCATCTTCCAGGAATTCCAGGCGCGCGGACTCATCGCCGAACACCGGGGCGGGGACCGGCCCATCCACCGCATCGCCCCCATCGAGGAATGCGGAGCGGGCGATCTGGTGTTCGTGGACCATGCCAAATACCTGCCCAGGGTGCGCCAGCAACCGCCCTCCGCCGTGGTCGCGCCCGCCGCCATCGCCGATGAATTGGGGGATATCGAGGGGCTCGCCGTCCTGGTCGCGCCCAATGTCCGGCTCGCCATCGCCCTCCTGAAACAAGCCTACGCCGACCGCGATGTGCGCGACAGCGAATGGCCGCGCATCCACCCGAACGCGGTCATCCATGACAGCGTGGCCGTGCCCGAGGACGCCTTGATCGGCCCCGGCGTGGTGGTGGGCAAGGATGTGGAACTGGGCGGCCGGGTGGTCTTGATGGCGAACGTGGTCATCGAACGCGGCGCCAGGATCGGGGCCAACACCGTGCTGCATCCCGGTTGCACCGTGGGCTACAACTGCGAAATCGGCGGCGATGTGATCCTCAAAGCGGGCTGCGTGATCGGCTCGGAAGGCTTCGGCTTCGCCCAGGACGAAAAGCGCCGCAATTACCGCATCCCCCATACCGGCAAGGTGATCGTCGAAGACCGGGTGGTCATCGGGGCCAACACCAATATCGACCGCGCCACCTACGGGGCCACGATCATCCGCGCCGGGGCGGTGATCGACGCCATGTGCCATATCGGCCATAACGTCGAGATCGGCGAGGACTGCATCCTCTGCGCCCATACCGGGATCTCCGGTTCCACCAAGTTCGGGAAGCGGGTCATCGCCTCCGGCCAGACCGGGACGCTGGACCATATCACCGTGGCCGACGACGTGGTGTTGCTGCACCGGGCGGGCCTCAACAGCAGCATCAAGCAGCCCGGCATGTACGCGGGCGGCCCGGCCCAGCCGCTACAGCAGTATTTGAAAAACATGGCGGTGGCGGCCAGGCTGCACGAGGTGTGGTCGCGCTTGAAGGCGGTGGAGAAGAAATTGGCCGAATTGGCCAAGCCGTAGGACAGGCCACGCCGCACCGCGTCCTCCGGCGGGTCTCGACCCGCCCTACCCCACCCGGAATTCCGCCACCACCGGCGCATGGTCCGAAGGCCGCTCCCAGCCGCGCGGGGCGGTATCCACCCGGCACGAGAGGCATTCCATGCCTCCGCTCGCCAGGATATGGTCGATCCGCAGTCCCAGGTTGCGCTTGAAGCCGTTCATCCGGTAATCCCACCAGGAAAAGCTTCGCTCCGGCTGCTCGAATTGGCGGAAGGCATCGCGCAGCCCCAAATCCAGCCAAGCCCGGAACGCCGCCCGCTCCGGCACGCTGCACAGGATTTTGTCGCGCCACGCCTCGGGGTCGTAGACGTCGCGGTCCTCCGGGGCGATATTGAAATCGCCCAGCACCACCAAGCGCGGATACCGCGCCAACTCGGACCCTAACCACTCCCCGACCCTCGCCAGCCAATCCAGCTTGTAGGCGTATTTGTCGCTGCCCACTTCGCTGCCATTCGGCACGTACAAATCGACGACCCTGACATCCGCCACGGTCACGGCCAGGATGCGCCGCTGCGGATCGTCCAAGCCCGCGATATCGGTCACCGGGTCCGATAGTTCGGAACGGGCCAGTACCGCCACGCCGTTGTAGGTCTTTTGGCCGCTGTAAACCGAGCGGTAGCCGGCTCCGGCCAGTTCGGCGGCGGGGAATGTGGCGTCTTCGGTCTTGGTTTCCTGTAGGGCCAGTACATCGGGCCGTTCCCGCTCCAGCCAGTCGAGAACGTGGGGCAGGCGCACGCGGAGGGAATTCACATTCCAGGTCGCTATTTTCATTTTTCACCCAAACAATTGATTATTATAAATTTATTTCAAAAATCTATTTTCTGGCTACGCATGTGGCTACACAGAAACGGAACGGTGGAACCCATTCTGACACTCGATGATCAAGTTTTTCCGGCTTGACGGCATCGGTGAAAATGAGCGTTTGCGCCCAGAGGAGCCGCCGCCATTTTCACCACGCCCCTGCCATTCATCGAGGTTTACGTAGAAGCATTGGATCAGGCGGTCAGGGCGGGGACGCCCGGCCGGAAGCTGAGCGGGGCGCAGCGGGCTTGGCTGAAGTTCTGCCTGATGGGCGTGTTGCTGACCAACACGGTGTGTTGGAAAGCCTTCGAGCGGGCGGGACTGGGCGGCTACCGGGCGGGGGCGCTGTCGTGGATGTTCAGGCATTCGAAAGTGGCGTGGGACGGGCTGTTGCGGGCCAGTGTGGTCCTGGTGCTGCGCCAGCACGGGATCACGGAAGGCGTGCTGGTGGCGGACGACAGCGACCACCGGCGGGCCAAGCGGACGGGGCGCATCTGGAAGGCGCACAAGCTCTTCGACAAGAAGACCGGGGGCTATTTCAATGGGCAATGCCTGGTGTTCCTGGTGCTGGTCACGCCGAAGCTCACGGTGCCGGTGGGCTTCCGCTTCCATGAACCCGACCCGGAACTCAGCGCGTGGCGGCGCGAGGATCGTCGGCTCAAGCGGGCTGGCGTGCGGAAGGCGGACCGTCCGGCGGCGCCCGCGCCCAACCCGGCCTATCCCGGCAAGGCCGAGCAGGCGCTGGACCTGATCGGGGAGTTCCGGCGGCACCATCCGGGAATCCGGGTGAAGGCGGTGGTCGCCGACGCTTGGTTCGGCACCCAGGGGTTTTTGGACGAGGCGTCCCGGCTCTGCGGCCACGTCCAGGCGGTCAGCCAGTTGCGGAACAACCAGAACGTCCGGTTCCGGGGGCGGGACGGGTCCTTGACCGATTATTTCCGGGCCTATCCCGGCGTGCCCCAGCGGGTGGCGGTGCGCGGCGGAAAGGAGGTCGAGGTCGTCGTCGGCAGCGCCCGGCTCCACGTCAACGCGCACGCCCGCAAGCGCTTCGTCGTCGCCCTGAAGTATCCGGGCGAAACGGAATACCGCTTCCTGGTCGCCACGGACCTGAGTTGGCGCACCCTGGACATCGTCGCAGCCTATACGCTGAGGTGGCTTGCGGAGGTTTTCTTCGAGGACTGGAAGCTCTATGAAGGATGGGGGCAGATGGCCAAACAGCCCGGCGAGGAGGGGTCAAGCCGAAGCCTGGCCCTGAGCCTGCTGCTAGACCACGCCCTCCTCCTTCACCCCGAGCAACGCGCCCGCCTGGAAAACCATCTGCCCGCGTGTACCGTGGGCAGCCTGCGGCAGTTCTGCCAAGGGGAAGCATTGCTGGAATTCGTCCGAAGCGTGCTCGCCGCCGAGAATATCGCCGAGCGCCTGGAGCAATTGGCGGAAAAGGTCAAGACATGGTTTCCCTTGGCACCCTCGGGCAAGCACATGAGCGGACGCGACCTGGGCCGCCAACAACCCTCGCCGTCGCTGAAATACCGGGCAGCGCAGATGGCCACCGCCGGATAAACCCGGCTTGCCCGGTGTCAACCGCTAAAAACTTGAAGATCGAGTTAAAGGAATGTCGGGATAGCGCCCCAAGGTCAATTCCCGGACCCCGCCGCCGAACCGATAGCGCAGCACCCATGCCGCCGTGCCCTTCGCCGACAGGGTGAACGTCAAGCCCCCACCGTCTGCCCGTGCGATGGACTTCCCGGCCTTCACCCAGTTCCGAATTTGAACGTCCGTCAGCTTGCCCATGGTCCCCGCCCCTACGTTAATTCTGTGGCTACGTTTCTAGCTACGCACGTAGCTACACAAATTATAGGGGATGGGATGCAATGGGCTGAAATGGTATGAAAGAATAAATCCATTAAATACAATTGGTTAGGATGCAATTAGGAACCCCATGAAAGCCCCTGAAACCCCAATTAACATTCCAGGTCGCAATTTTCATCCATCACCTAAATTATTGATTTTAATAAATTTATTTTAAAAATCGGTTTCTGGCCACACTTGTAGAACTGCACAAAAACGGAATGGCGAAGCCCATTCTGACAGCGGTGAATTTCCATATGGGAAGGATTCACGTCCTTGGCCTTCCCTTTGCCGATGCTGGGCTTGATGTCCTTCTCGATCCGGCTCCGCACGATGCTGGGATGTTTCCAGCGCCCCAGGATCATGCGCTCGAAATATTCATCGGCCAGCTTCGCCACCGCCACAACTCACCACGTCAAAACATGAAGACCACGCCCAGCACCTGAATCCCTTCCAGCACCCACAGCACTTCATGACCCTTATCCGGCTGCAAGCCGTCCATCGCCAGGATCAACCGCCCTTGTTCGCGCAACCGCGCCCCGTCATCCATGCTCCCCGCGCAAAGCGGGCGGTGCCGGACAAGCGGCGGGCGCGGTGGGCTCAGAAACCCGCATCCCGGCACTTGCGGCAAGACTCGACGATGACCCAGGCCCCCTTGGCGGTACGGCGGCGGGTATAGAGGTAATCCACCGAGGCCACCCATTGCTTGCACAAGGGACAACGATACTTGCTCGGATTGGGAAGCTTTTCCTGTTTTTTCATGGGTACGGCATAGATTTGGGAAAGGGGGGAATCCCCGGTCCCGGTGGGTTCCCGGCAACCCCGGTTATTGGATACGGTTCATGGGCCACGGTCGGCCCGGCCTATGGTCCCCGGCGGCAGGCCATCGCGGTGCCGTTGCCACATGGTCTCGTACAGGCGCTCCAGGTGGCCGGTATAAGCTTGGATGTTGAACAGCGGGGTATCGAGCCGGTTCGCCCCGAGCTTGGCCTTGATCCGGGACAAACGTCCGGGATGGGTGGCGAGTCCGAGGGCGAGGTCATGGTAGGCGGCGGGGTCGGCGGCAATCAACTCCGGCAAGCCGATGGCGTGCAACAGGCTCCCCGCGACCCGCGAGGCGAAGGTTCCGCCGGGGCAGGTCACCACCGGCACGCCCGCCCACAAGGCATCGCTGGCGGTGGTGTGGGCGTTATAGGGCGAGGTGTCCAGCACCAAATCCGCCAAGCCCAGGCGGCCCAGGTGTTCGATCTGGGGTCGTTCCGCCGCGAACACCAGCCGGTCCGGCACGACGCCGCGTCGATAGGCCGCGTTCTTGAGGGCGTCCTCCGCCTTGGGATTGCCGAGCAGCCACAGGACGCTGCCGGGAACCGTGCCGAGCAGGCCGCACCAGATGTCGAAAACCTCCGGCGTGATCTTGTACGCTTGGTTGAAGCAGCAAAACACGAAGCCCGTTTCCGGCAACCCCGCTTCCTTGCGGGTGGGGCGGGCGCCGATGGGTGCCCGACGGCCATGGGGCTGGTAAGTGCCGGGCAGATAGGCGAAAGCTTCGCTGTAATCGGCCTCGCTGCCCGGCGGCGTCAGGAAGCCATCGGTGACGATGTAGTCGCAGATATCCCCGCCCAACGTGCCCGGATAGCCGAGGTAGTTCACCTGGATGGGCGCGGGCCGGAAGGTGAGGATGGCGGTGCGGGTCGCCCGGGTATAGCCCTTGAGGTCGATCAGAATGTCCACCCGGTCGGCGTGGATGGCGCGGGCGGCGTCGGCGATGGACAAATGCTCGATATCGACGAAGCGCTCGAAACCCCGCTCCAACCGTTCCCGCATGCCCTTGCCATCGTCCGGGCCATAGGAATAGGCGCAGACCTCGAAGCGCTCCCGGTCGTGGGACTCGAACAGTTCCGCCATCAGGTGCGCGGTGGCGTGTTCGTGGAAGTCGCAGGACAAATAGCCGAGGCGGATCCTCGGCCCGGCGGGCGGCAGGAAGGCGAACGCCAGGCCGTCGCGTTCCGCTTGGGAGGCTTCGAGGCGGGCCCGCATCCAGAGTTCGGCGCAGGCGCGTTGCTCGGCGGCGCTCATGCCGGGCAGGGACAGCAGATGGAACGGCGGAATCTTGCCCGCCTCGTTCCGGGAGAGGGCGTCTTTCACCTTGCCGCGCCATTCCGGGAGGCGCTCCCATTCGCACAGGCTCCGGCTCAGGTCGTAGAACTTCATGGAGCGCCGGATCCGCCGCGGTTCCGGCGATATTCCGGCACCGGGGGAACGCCGGGAATGGCCGCCGTCCGGGGCTTATTCAATGGCCGGGCACTGGGAGGTGCGTCCGTCGGTGCGCTTCGAGACCAGGACCACCTGGGGTTCGGAGGAGGTTTTGATCCGGGAATGGCGCTGGCATTCCGGGCAAGCGTAAGGCAGGGTGTTTTGGTTGAGCTTGTAGGAATAGCTGGCGCACCAGGTGAGTTCCACGCGGAACACACAGCCGCAGAATCCGCAGGTGTGCAGGAAGTGGCTGGGTACGTGCAAGGGTTGGATGGGCATCGGGCTCGTGGTGGACATTTCGACCTCCGGTCTTCACGTGCGGCAAGGGGCGGGATGGGCGCCGCCCCCGGGCGATGCTTCACTTGCCCGGCACAATGCGCCTTTGCCCAGGAAATGTCCATGGAACCGCGCGAAAAAACCGGCGCGGCGCATGGGCGGCATAAAAATTAGGCGATCCGGGAAAACTAGCGTATGCTGGCTCCAGTTTGTCGCGGTCCAAGCCCGGTCTTGGACCCGAGGATACGGAATCCTCTTCCAGTCATTGCCTCCCGGCACCTTCTGCTAGCCCGCCTCCTCCCGCAAACCACACTCGGCGGATTCCCTCCCCCGGAACCCGTGTCCTGTGGTCACTCCACCCAATGCCCGCCTCCACCGGTATAGGCCGGGCCAGGAACCGAATATGGCTTTCACTTCCCTGGGGCTTTCCGAAGCCCTGCTGCGCGCCGTCACCGAGCAAGGCTATGGCGCGCCCACCCCCATCCAGACCCGGGCCATTCCCGCCGTGCTGGAGGGCCGCGACCTTTTGGCCGCCGCCCAGACCGGCACCGGCAAGACCGCCGCCTTCACCTTGCCCCTACTGCAACGCCTGCTGGCCGATACCCCTTCCCGCGATCCGCGCAGACGCCCGCCCCGGGCCTTGGTGCTGGTCCCCACCCGCGAACTCGCCGCCCAGGTCGGCGACAGCGTACGCGCCTATGGCCGCCATACCGGCCTCCGCGCCGCCACGGTGTTCGGCGGGGTCGGACTCAATCCCCAGGTGGCCGCCCTGCGCCGGGGCGTCGATATCCTGATCGCCACGCCCGGACGGCTGCTCGACCTGGTCGGCCAGGGCCAGGCCGACCTGTCCGGCATCGGGTTCCTGGTGCTGGACGAGGCCGACCGGATGCTCGACATGGGCTTCATCCACGATCTCAAGCGCATCCTGGCCCTGCTGCCCCGCGCCCGCCAGAACCTGCTGTTCTCGGCCACGTTCTCGGACGATATCCGGGCGCTGGCGGCGGGACTGTTGAACCGTCCCCTGAGCATCGACGTGGCGCCCCGCAACGCCCCGGCCCAGCGGGTCAGCCAAACCGTCTACCACGTCCCGCAGAAGGGCAAACCGGACCTGCTCGCCCACCTGATGAGCGAGGGCGGTTGGGGCCAGACCTTGGTCTTCACCCGCACCAAGCGCGGGGCCAACAAGCTGGCGGAACGGTTGGAACAAGGCGGCTTCCAGGTCGCGGTGATCCATGGCAACAAGAGCCAGACCGCGAGGACCCAGGCGCTCGCCGCCTTCAAGGCCGACCGGGTGCGCATCCTGGTGGCGACCGATATCGCCGCCCGCGGGCTCGATATCCAGCAATTGCCGCACGTGGTGAACTACGAGCTTCCCCATGTGCCCGAGGACTATGTGCACCGCATCGGCCGCACGGGCCGGGCGGGCGCGGACGGCGCGGCGGTGTCGCTGGTGTGCCGGGAGGAAACCCCGCAATTGCGGGACATCGAACGCCTCCTGGGCCGGCGCTTGGCCGCCCAGCCCTTGCCGGAGGCCATCGAATCCTTGTTCCCGGCGGACGCCCTACCGGACGCCGCCCCATCCCAGCCCAGGCCACGCCCCCGCGGGACGACCGCGCGGCCCGGTGCCCAATCCCCCGCCCGCCGTACCCGCTGAGCGCGCGGCCCAACCCAAAGGAGATACAGAGATGCTGAGGGTCTACGCGGGCAACCTGCCCGCCGATCTCACCGAAAAGGAATTCACCGAATTGTTCGCCCAGCACGGGCGCGTGCGCTCGATGGATTTGGCGCGCGACATCTTCAGTGGCCGTTGCCGTGGCTTCGGTTTCGTCGAAATGGAGGGCCACGAAGCCAGGGCCGCGATCAGCGCCCTGAACGGGTCCACCCTGCGCGGCAACAGCCTCCGCGTCAACGAGGAACGTCCGCGCGGACGCAACGGCGGCAGAAGGCACCGCTAATAACCCCGGCGCCGGACCCACCGGCCGCCATTTTTCCACCCCTGACCTGACCTTTTTTCCAGTTTTGGAGTTTTTATGAGCAAGAAATTATATGTCGGCAACCTGAGCTATTCCGTGGACAACCGCGAGCTCGAATCCCTGTTCGCCGCCCATGGTTCGGTGGCTTCCGCCAATGTCATCACCGACCGCGACACGGGCCGTTCCAAGGGCTTCGGCTTCGTGGAGATGGGCAACGACCAGGAGGCCAAGATGGCCATTTCCGCCCTGCACGGCAAGGATATCGATGGCCGCAGCCTGACCGTCAACGAAGCCCGTCCCCGCGAGGAGCGGAGCGGTGGTTTCGGCGGTGGCGGCTTCGGCGGAGGCCGCCGCTTCTAAGCGGTTCGGAAGCTGCCCGGAACGTCGGCGTTCCGGCATAATCCAAGGCCGTCCCGAGCCCAAAAGGCGCGGGGCGGCTTTTTTATGGCCACTTCCCCGCCTGGATCGGGCATCGGCCCGGCCCAGGCGGATTCTTCCAGCCCAGCCAGGAGGAGATGCCATGCGCTATCTGTTGATCGAACACGACACGGTCTATGACTACGGCAATCCCGTGACCCTGTTGCAGCACAGGCTGCTGCTGCGCCCCAGGGAAGGGCGGGATATCCATGTCGAGACGGCGGAACTGCGGATCGCCCCGGCCCACCGGCTGCGCTGGCAGCGGGACGCCTACGACAACGCCTTGGCGGTGGTGGATTTCCTCGAACCGGCCCGGCGGCTTTCCATCGAAAGCCGCGTCGGCCTCCGCCACTATCAGGACCGGCCCTTGGATTTCGTGGTGGCGGAGTACGCCGTTCATTTCCCATTCCAATACCCGGCATGGGAGCGGATCGACCTCGGACCCTACCTCCCGCCGGTTTTCGGCCAGGACTCGGCGGCGGTGGGGGCTTGGCTGGAACAGTTCTGGCGCGTCGGGCAGGTGGTCGAAACCTATCTCTTGCTCGATCGGATCAACAAGGCCATCGCGGCCGGGTTCGTGTACCAGCCCCGCGAGGAGCCGGGGGTCCAATCCCCGGCGACCACCTTGGCGCGGCGCGCCGGTTCCTGCCGCGATTTCGCGACCCTGTTGATCGATGCCTGCCATTGGCTGGGATTGGCGGCGCGTTTCGTCAGCGGCTACCTGTACGAGCCGACGCCCATCCCGGCGGCGGGGGCCACCCATGCTTGGGCGGAGGTCTATCTGCCCGGTGCCGGTTGGCGGGGCTTCGACGCCACCTCGGGGCAGGTGGTCGGCGACCGGCACATCGCCGTCGCCGTACACCGGCATCCCGAGGCGGTGTCGCCGGTGACGGGGGCGTTCACCACGGTATCCCCGGAGTCGCCGACCATGCAGGTGGCGGTTAGAGTGGCCGAGATCGCCGGCTAAACCGGCATCGATTTCGCGCCTTTTTTACGGACTCGCCGCCCGCACAACCGTAGTCTGTCGATGAGATTGGGAGTGAACATTACTTTCTGTTAGTATCGATTCGACGTGTCGAGACGCAACCAGGTACAGGCCATGAACAATCACAACGTCTATAAATTCCTCTGCGCCGCGTTTTTTGCCCTCGCCTTCGCTGACACCTGCGCAGCGGCCCCGCCTCTGATCACCATCGACTACACCAAACATTACGGGTCTCCCCTGGATGAACAGTTGACGGGTATCGCGCACGACTCTTTAGGCAACGCCCTTGTCGCAGGGAACAGCGTGGACCCCAGTTCCGGCGGTACCAATGGATTTGTTCGCAAATACGATGGGCTTGGAACCCTCCTCTGGCACCAAGGCAAGGATTCCGCCTCGATAGATGGAATCACCATGGACAAAAACGGCCATGCGTATACCGTGGGCTCCTATATTGCCGGAACCTGGCCTAACGAGCGCGACTATATTTACGTCCAGAGCCTAGATTCAACGGGGACCACGTTATGGACAAAACAATTCACGGTTCCCGTGGTCAGTGACCGCACCCGTTTAACCGCCAATGCTATCGCCACCGACCCCCGAGGCAAGAACGCCATCGTCATCCTTTTCGAAAAGGCATACTACCCGTATCAAAATCGGCAGGTTTTCATTAGAAAATATAATGTCTCGGGGGGGCTGCTATGGGAAAAACAGGTCAATGATATCTCGTCGCCCTACGCAGCCCGCCCGAGCTTGGCCATCGACCCCAATGGCAATATCTATGTCGCGGCCAACAGTGTTTCTTTCCAAAAATGGAATACCAGCCTTACCCGGCTGGATGCCCAAGGGATCGCCGCCTGGACCGTTCCCTTCTTTCCGACAAGTTCGACCCAGCTTACCTATGTGCATGCCCTAGCGGCAGATAAGGGGGGCAATGTGTACCTTACGGGGATTACCAGGGGCAACCTCGTTGACCAAAACCAAGGCTACGATGATGTCTTTTTGCGTAAATATGGCTCAGACGGAACCATCCTGTGGACTAGGCAATTCGGTACCGACAGCGATGATTACGGAAACGACCTAACAGTCGATCCGGTGGGGAATATATATGTCGTGGGATCGAGCATGGGAAAACTAAACAGCATCAACCAGGGCTCCTACGACGCCTTCGTCCGCAAATACAATACCGACGGCCAACTATTGAAAGGCCGGCAGTTCGGCACGAGCGACTTCGATATCGCCAATGCCGTCTGTGTTGATGACAACAACGCGGTTTATGTCGGTGGGAATACTAACGGCAATCTTGGCGGAGCAGCCAAGGGCAAATTAGATATCTATCTCCGAAAATACGGGTTGTTTCAATGAAAGAGGCATTTTGGGGCGTCTGACGCGGGCGAATGCTTGACAGTGGGGGCCGCCAACAAGCACATCGACGGCCTCGGCGACTGGACCCAGGTCCAGTTCATGGATCAAGTCTTCCGGGTGAGTGGTAAAGATATAACAGGTCTGTGTCAAAGATCGCGCCGCCCTACAATAAGGATTTGGCCGCGAATAACTTCCCGAAATCAAGTCATGGCGGGAATGGTGCGGTAGTTCCGTATGATTTCGAGGAAGTCTGCGGAACACTTCTTCCCCGTGGCGTAGACCCCGGCCAGGATATCCACCGTCCCCCTCAGAAGCTGCTTGGTAAAATCAGACGCATTTGGCAAGGGTGGTCCTTGGCATGGCGATGCGGATGACGTTCTCGGCGGTGCCGGTAAGGGTTTCGAAATCCTTGCTCACCTGGCGGAACGAGCCGAACCAGGCGAATGTCTGCTCAACGATCCAGCGCTTCGGCAGGGCGGCGAACCCGTCCACGATCCTTTGAGAGATGTGCAGGACCCAGCCCAGTTTCTCGTTGACGAACCGGACCGCCGCCCGGCGCAGCACCTCGCACGCCCCCACCGTGTCGTGCAGGTTGGCGGCATGGACCTGCGCAGGCAGCAGGCGGCCCAGGGTGTCCACCACGATGTGGCGCTTGTGCCCCTTCACCCCCTTGCCCCCGTCGATCCCGCGCTCCTCGCTGGCGTACTGGGTCTTGACGCTCTGCGAGTCGATGAGGGCGTAGCTGGGGGAGCATGCCCGGCCCTTTTTTTTCGATGCCGCGCGTTGATCTCGTCCAGGGTGGCCTCCCACACCCCGGCCTTGTTCCAACGGCTGAAGTGGTCGTAGACGGTCTGCCAGGGTGGGAAGTCCTTCGGCAGCATCCGCCATTTGATGCCTCCCTCCACCACCCGCTTGCGCGGATGCTTGCTGGCGTTGCCCCGCCGGTCCTTCGGGCGGAAGTGGTGTTCGATCAACGACCATTCGGCCTCGCTGAGGTCGCTTGGATAGCTCATTATCGGGGAACCTTGGAAGTCAACGGGGGGCTTGGCTCTACATGAATTCCTTTTTGCCAGACAGCTTCTGAATCCGCGCCGCGCCCGCGCCGGTGCCGTAATCACAGTTTTTAAGAAAGCGGTGTTGATAACAGGCCATGAAAAACCTCATGATCCTGGCGGTTTCGACCGTCCTGGTTTCCGGATGCGCCACCTTTGTCAAAGGTGGCAAGGAATATTTATCGGAAGATTATTATTTGAAGCGGGAGGCGGAGTTGCAAAAGGCTTACGACGCCTGCCTCAAACGTACCGGCAACGACGAAGCCAAGTGCAAGCCGGAAAAAGACCAGTTATTGCAGCAACAGGAATGGAACGAGATGGAGGAAAGCGGTTGATAAGCCGAACGCTCCATTCCGCATACCGATTTTTCAAACCCGGACCCGCTACGCCTGGCCCCTCGATCGAGCCCCGCGCGCGCTGGGTTCGGCCAAAACCCTCGGAAATACCCGCATGAGCTATCAATCCAGCGTGGTCAAACTGGCGATAAAACTGACCCCGACCCCGATGATCCTATGGGTCGCCAACAAGGTGTTGAAGGATATCGCCGAGTTGAAATACTTCCACTTCGATATCGATGCGCGGAAACTCTATGTCGAAATACAGCTACTGGGCGAATCGGAGACGATAGAGGTTTTCCTGGAAGGATTTTATATGGCGTATGAACAAACAGCCTATCGGGTTGTGGTCGAACAGGCCCGCTCCAACCGGCTGTGGCTGAACAACCTGTTGTCGCGCCTCGCCGGGAAAGCCTGGAAAATCCCGGAAATACCCCAATACGCACACCAGATGAAGCTCCTCGCGGAAGTCATGGCCCTGCGGGGCTAGGCGGGGCGGCGCTGGGGTTCGGACTCCGGTTGGCGGGCGGCTTGGATTAGAATAAGCGCCCTTTGACTTCCGATCCGTGCAATCCCGTGTCCAAACCGACCCACCCCCCCCACGCCCGCCACAAACCCGCCTCCCGCCCGAACCGTTCCTCATCTCCGGCCAACCCCCGGCTGGAAGCCCCCCCGGACGGCCCCGCCCAGGAACGCACCCTCAAGATCGCCGGTTTCCCCGCCGTCGCGGCCTTGTTCAAGCGCGAGCCGGAGCGGGTGCTGCGCTTGTTCTACGAGGACCGCATGGTGCCCAAGGTCGGCGATTTCTGCGCCTATCTCGCCCGTTCGCACCGGCCCTACCGCTTGGTGGATGGCGAGGAACTGGCCCGTGTGGCCGGGACCGTGCTGCACGGCGGCATCGTGGCCGTGGCCGAGCCGCGCCCGTTGGCGGAACCCGATCCCGAGGCGGTGCGGACCTGGGCCGGGGCCGGGGAATCCTTGTTCATCCTGGACGGCGTCGGCAATCCCCATAACCTGGGGGCCATCGCCCGCAGCCTGGCTTTCCTGGGTTTCCGGCACCTGCTGATTTCCGATCATCCGGCCCAGGCGGGTTTATCGGAAGCGGCCTACCGGGTGGCCGAGGGCGGGTTGGAATATCTGAGCGTGCATCGCGTCCCGCGCCTGCCATTGTGGTTGAAGCGCATCGGGCGGGATTACCGGGTGGTGGGCACGGCCTTGGCGCGGGGTGGCGTGCCGGTCGAAGCCCTGCGCGGGAACGATCCGCGCCCGGTGGCCCTGGTGCTGGGCAACGAGGAGGACGGCCTTCCGCCCGCGACCTTGGAAGCCTGCGAAGCCATCGTCACCCTGCGCGGTTCCGGCGCGGTGCAATCGTTGAATGTCGCCGCGACCGCCGCGATCCTGGCCTACGCCCTGCGGGCCGCGCCCAAGCCCCCGGCCACGGGACCGGTCCCCGCCGACCGCGCCCCGCGCAAAGCCCCGCCAACGGGCCGTCCATCCCGGCCCGCCATCCGCCGGACAAAAAAAGACCCACTTTGAGGGTGGGTCGTCAAGCGAGGAGGAATGAGAGCGAACACACGGGACATCAGGAGTCGGACGAGGGCTTGCCCGGATAGTTGTTGCGCAGGAACCGGATCGTTCCGCCTATCGTGCCGACGAAAGCCAGGATCAAGATCAGTTCAAGGGTGGTCATGGGGGAAACCCGTGAAGCTGTTGAGTTGGATCACAGTCTAATCCTTTCCAAATCAATCACAATCCCAGTCTTAATCGCATATCTGTTGATTTTTATGAAACAACGGCCCGGTCGGCCATCGAGGCGGGGCCGGGACTAGGATGGGAAGGTGGCAAGCCTGGGCCGCTGTTTGGCTGCGGGGCATCCGGTGGGGCGGCCTGCGACGCCACGGTGGCGGACGGAAGGCCGGTATTGCGTACCGCCCTGGGGCATCGGCGCTGGGATCGTCAGATTGGAGCAGCGGCACTGGGAAGGATCGCCGGATTTTGTGGCGCTAGGCGGCGGTCGGGGCGGGGCGGTGGCGGCGGGGCGCGGGCCGGGATGCGGCAAATGCCTCATAAAACCCTGTGATAACCTGCATAAACTATCCTGATAACCCTCTCCGAAAATGCGTCAATCTGTCGCATTGCGGCAAAGGGGGTTTTAAATTAATCTGTAACCACTCTCCGGTTTTCTAGTAATCGATTGGTTTAGGAGCCGTTGTGAGTGCGTTAACATACCTCCTCATTCCGGCGGGACCCATGCGATGGCGTCCCGTTTTTTTATGCCCGTGGCTAGGGACGGTAGCCGTAAACCGCATCCAACCCATTGATCCATTAGGATAGGCCCTCCGGCTTGGTTCCGGTGCCGGGCCGGTTCCAGGTATTTTTATCGCGGGTATGGCGAAGAATCCGCCGTCGCGGGCGATGGAATATCCGGCACCGGATATTCCCGATAAGCCGGTGCCGGCGCGGAACTTCAAATCCGGTTCAGCAATTCCGCTTTCTTGGCGGCGAATTCTTCCTCCGAGAGGATGCCTTTGGCCTTGAGTTCGGCCAATCGCTCGATTTGGGCGAAGATATCGCCTTCGTTTTGGGGCGGGAAAGGCGGGGCGTAGGACGGGGCGGGTGGCGATAGGTCCGTGCCCAGGCCGGAAACGACCGGCAGGTCGGCGATCTTGACCGTGCCCCACTGGCTGGTGAAGGTCAGGGACGCATCGGAACCCTGCTGCTGGCCCACGCCCCAAATCTCGTGGTTCAGGGTGTCGTAGACCGTGACCCGCCCGTCGATGTCCAACGCCAGCCGGTGTGTCTGCGGGAACACGGCATAGCGGACGTGGTTCTGGGCACCCGACGACGCGGGCATCCCCAGGTCGCCGGGCCACCAGTGGCCGCCGCCCGTGTTGGACAGGGTGAAGCTGGCCGCGCCGGGCGCGGCGGGCCGTTCGGCCTGGACGAAACACGCGGGATTGGCCGCGACCTGGGCGAGTTCGTAGCACAGCCCATCGACCCTGGATTTGAGCGCTTGGTTGAACATATCGCCCACCATCACCATGCCGCCTTGCATCCATTGCCCGCTGCCGCCCAGTTCGGGGTGGCTGAATTGCGCCATGGTCCCACCGCCGTTGACGACCGCTTGTAGCAAGGTCGTGACCGCATCCACGCTGACTTGGTAGCGTTGGGCGAGTTCCTCGATGATCTGTGATCCTTGGTAGCTGAGGTTCATGGCGGGCCTCCGGGCCTGGCGTGGATGGATAAGCTGTGGGAATAAAGGGCAGCATGGGCCAAAGGGCCGCGCGATGCAAGCCGCGTTCCGGCGGCGGGCGATACGGGCCTCGCGGTTGCGCCGGAACCGCCGCCGGGGGCGCGCCCCTGGTGGATATTGGTCTCCAGGCTGTGTCCGATGGACCCCGGCCGCCGCGCTGTTGGGGCGGACCGAGAACAACGTGGACGATTCAATCAAGCGCATCAGGAAGGTCGTGCTCAAGGATTTCGACCCGGAGACCGAGGAATACCGGGCGCTTTATAAGGAGTTCGGCCTGTCGCATTTCGCCGATGTGTTCAAGACCTATGCCTATTTCGGGTTCTACCCGCCCGCCGAACCGCCGGGAGCGAACCGGCTCGACCGTTTTTCCAGCCCTTTGTCGGAACAGTTGGCCAAGCTGCGCTAAGCAGGTAGGCCGACCGTCCAATTTCCAGCCGTAACTGGATTCCACTACGTTCCATCCGGGCTACGGCATCGATTTATATCAACGCCCCGCTGTCAAATCCATCCATACAAAAAAATTGCGCGTTTTTCTGGTAAATGGCCGGAAAACCGGAAAATCACGCAACTTTTTTAGGGCAAGCCCCGCCGGATTTTGTTAGTTTGTTCATGCTTTTGGTTGTGCAATTCACCAAGATGACACACAGCCTATCCGTTAACTTGTTTTTATCGGATTTTTTACAAAACAGGGGAAAACATAATGAACATGAACAGAGGTACTCTTCGATTCACCCATCACGCCTTGCTGGCCGTGGGTACGCTGGGCGCTGCGCTGTCGGCGGAGGCCGCCACGCTGAATGTCAATGCGGCGGGGGCCAACTGCGCGGGTGCGGATGGCACTGCGGCCAAGCCGTTTTGCACGATCCAGGCGGCGGTGACAAAGGCGGTGAGTGGGGATACGGTGCAGGTGGCGGCGGGGATTTATTACGAGGATGTGGGTATCACCAATAAGTCGCTAAAAGTTTTTGGGGCTGATCCGGCTACGACGACGGTTCAAGGGATTTCTATACCATTTAATATTTATGGATTTACTTTGGCAGGATCGGTGGAAATTGCTGGCTTAACAATTACTAGCAGCTCAAGCATAGGCATTGATTTTGACTCTGATAATTTAACTGGCTGGGTGCATAATTGTATTATTTCAAACAACCCAACTGGCATCTACGTTCACGGCGCCAATGTAAAGGTAACAAATAACGTTATTTACGGCTCGGTTTATCAGGCGATTGGGGCATTTACATACAATAATTCAACAAGAAAAAGCTCCACAATAAATGCCTATAATAATATTTTATTAAATAACGGGACTGGAATTTATGCGAACAGTTATTTTTGTGGTGAATATGCACAAATTTATTCCTCTTATAATAGATACAATAATAACTCAAAGAATAGAGATTATAGCAATAACTGTAGTGGTGGCGCATTTGTTAACAGTACCAACGACACCGACAACAGCGACCCCAAATTCGTAGACGCCAACAACGGCGATTACACCCTCCTGCCCGGTTCGCCCGCCGTCGATGCCGGTCGCCCCGGCGCGACCGACAAAGACCCCGACGGCACCCGCAACGACCAAGGCGTCTACGGCGGCCCAGGTGCCACCACCTTCTGGCCCAAGGCGGCGGGCGGCTTGCCCGTCGTCACCGGCCTCGCCTCCTCGCCGCACGATGTCGCCGTGGGCGGTACGTTCACCATCACCGGCACCGGCAAAGCCCAATAAGCCCCGGCCCGCGAAGAGGACACCCCCATGCGATCCATCACACCCCTCCTATACCGCCGCGCCGCGCTGCTCCTGGGGCTTTGCGCCACGGGTTCCGCCCACGCCGCCAACACCCTGACCGGGGCCGAATACTTCATCGACCCCACGCCCTGGCTGGAACCCCACGCCGCCGGCACCAGCCCCTGCGACAACGACCCCGGCGAGGGCAAGGGCATCCCGCTCCCACCCACCGATGGCAGTTGGAACGCCATCACCGAAGCGGTCAAACAGACCGGCGTCGATGTCTCCAAACTAACGCCGGGCGTCCACGACCTGTGCGTGCGCTTCGTCGACAGCAAGGGCCAATGGGGACCGGCCCGGTTCACCCATTTCACCTCGGGCCGGGGCTTGGCCGCTTGCGAATACTTCATCGACACCGATCCGGGTCCGGGCAAAGGCCAGCCGTTCCCCGCCCAGGATGGCGTGTTCAACGCGACCCAGGAGGCTTTGAAAACCGCCACTCTCCCCGTCACCGGCTTGGCGCTGGGCAGCCACACCGTGGGCAGCCGCTGCCGCGACGAATGGGGCCGCTGGGGCGAAACCCTGACCACCACCCTGAACCTCATCCACCTGCCCGCCCCGGTCGTCGCCAGCGCCACGCCGGGCGACGGACAAGCCACCTTGAATTGGGCCGCGGTCGCGGGCGCGGCCAGCTACAACATTTACCGGGGCACCACGGCCGGTGGCGAATCCTCGACCCCGGTCAAAACCGGCCTCACCGGCACCAGCGCCACCCTCACCGGCCTTGTCAACGGCACCAAGTATTTCTTCAAGATGGCGGCGGTGAATTCCGCCGAAACCAGCCCGCTCTCGAACGAAGTCAGCGCCACGCCCACCGCCACTTTGCCGGATTTCGTCGCCAGCGGCCTGTTGCTTTATCCCGCCTCCCCCACGCCCGACAGCAGCTTCAATCTGCGCGTCACCATCACCAACCAAGGTAAGGGCAGCGCCAACGGTGGGAAACTCGCGGTCTGGACCCACCAACCCACCGCGCAAAGCTGCAACGCCACGCCCGACAAATCGGTGGACGTCGGCACGCTGGCACCCGGTGCCAGCAAGACGCTCAACGTCAATGGGTTAGCCGCTGGTGTGGCAGGGGCCAAGACCCTGCGCGTGTTCGCCGATGGCAACTGCGCCAGCGCCGAACTCAACGAAGCCAACAACCAAGCCACGCTCTCGTATCGGGTCGGTTCCGCGCCGCAACCGGATTTCGTGGTCACTAAAGTCATCTTGTCACCCAGCCTGCCGACCGCTCAGGGCAGCTTCACGGCGACGATCACGGTCAAAAACCAAGGCACAGCCAACGGGAATGCCGGATATATGGATGTGTGGGCCAATCAAACCACCGCCCAAACCTGTGGCGCGGAAGGCGACGCTTACGCCAGCTTAGGAACCCTGGCGGCAGGTGCTTCCAAAACCGTGACGCTTAACCTGGTTGCGGGAACCGCGGGCATCAAAAGCCTGCGTGCCTTTGTCGATAGCTGGTGTCAAACCAACGAAGCCAACGAGGGCAACAATCAAACGTCCCAGTCCTATACGGTCAAATAATCTGGCGTGGGCGGAACGCACAAGCACTTCCGCCCCACCCAATCTTCCAGCGGGACCGCCTGCCGGGCATCGAATCCCGCCCTTGCCAACCCCCCGCCCATCCGCCATAACACGGGTTCCATCCATCCCCGTAAGGAACCCCCATGCTCGGGCGCATCATCGACGGCTCGGCCCGCAACGCCTTCCTCATCCTGCTGGCGACGGCCTTGGTCGTGGCCTATGGCGTGTACGCCGTGCTGAAAACCCCGCTGGACGCCCTGCCGGACCTGTCCGACGCCCAGGTGATCGTCTACACCGAGTATTCCGGGCAAGCCCCGCAGGTGGTCGAGGACCAAGTGACCTATCCCCTGGCCACGGCCATGCTCAGCGTGCCGCATTCCAAGGTGGTGCGCGGTTTCTCGTTCTTCGGCGCGTCCTTCGTCTACGTGATTTTCGAGGACGGGACCGATTTGTACTGGGCGCGTTCGCGGGTGTTGGAGCATCTCGCCATGCTCGCGGGGCGTTTGCCCAAAAGCGCCGTGCCCATCCTGGGGCCGGACGCCACCGGGGTGGGCTGGGTCTACCAATATGCCGTGCTGGGCGTGCAACACTCGTTGGCGGAACTCCGCGCCCTGCAAGACTGGTTCTTGCGCTACCAACTCACCAAGGCCCAGGGCGTGGCCGAGGTCGCCAGCGTCGGCGGCTTCGTGCGGCAATACCAAGTGGTGGTCGATCCGCGCAAGCTGCAAGCCTATGGCATCGCCTTGGGCGAGGTGGGCCGGGTGATCGCCGCCAGCAACCGCGACGTGGGTGGACGGGTGGTGGAAATGGCCGAGACCGAGTACATGGTGCGCGGCCAGGGCTATCTGCGCGGTATCCGCGATATCGAGGATTTGGTGGTGAAGGCCGAGGGCGGCACGCCGGTCCTGATCCGCGACGTGGCGCGGGTCGAACTCGGCCCGGACGAACGCCGCGGCATCGCCGAATTGAACGGCGAGGGCGAGGTGGTGTCCGGCATCGCCATCGCCCGCTACGGCCAGAACGCCCTTGACGTGATCGACCACGTCAAGGCCAAGCTGGCCCAACTCGCGCCCGGCCTGCCCGCCGGGGTGTCGATCCAACCGGTGTACGACCGCTCGGTGTTGATCCTCAAGGCCATCGCCAACCTCCGCGACAAGCTGCTCGAGGAAAGCCTGGTGGTGGCCTTGGTCTGCGTGGTGTTCCTTTACCACATCCGCAGCGCCCTGGTCGCCATCGTCATGCTGCCGGTGGGGGTGCTGATCGCCTTCATCGTGATGCGCTGGTTGGACATCAGTTCCAACCTGATGAGCCTGGGCGGCATCGCCATCGCCATCGGGGCCATGGTCGACGCCGCCATCGTGATGATCGAGAACGCCCATAAGCACCTCGAACGCGCCGAACCCGGTGCCGACCGCCTGGAACTCATGATCGCGGCGGCCCGGGAGGTCGGCCCGGCGCTGTTCCTCAGCCTCTGTGTGATTACCGTGTCGTTCCTGCCGGTGTTCGTGCTGGAGGAGCAAGAGGGCCGCTTGTTCAAGCCCTTGGCCTTCACCAAGACCTTCGCCATGGCGGGGGCCGCCTTGCTGTCGGTGACCCTGGTGCCGGTGCTGATGGTTTTGTTCATCCGGGGCCGCATCGTCCCGGAACATGAAAATCCCATCAACCGGCTGCTGATCTGGCTGTACCGCCCGGTCATCGAGACCGTGCTGCGTTGGAAGAAATCCACCCTGGCCGTGGCGGCGCTGGCGCTGGCGGCGAGCGTGTATCCCGCGTCCAAGTTGGGCAGCGAATTCATGCCGAGCTTGAACGAGGGTACTTTGCTATTCATGCCCATGAGCCTGCCGGGGCTGTCGGTGACCCAGGCGGCGGCGATCATGCAGACCCAGAACCGTATCCTGAAAGCCTTCCCCGAGGTCGAATCGGTGTTCGGCAAGGCGGGTCGCGCCGCCACCGCCACCGATCCCGCGCCCTTGGAAATGTTCGAGACCGTGGTCAACCTCAAGCCGGAGGAACACTGGCGGCCCGGCCTGACCCTGGACCAACTGGTCGCCGAGATGGACCGGGCGACCCAGCTACCGGGCGTCACCAGCGCCTGGACCATGCCGATCAAGAACCGCATCGATATGCTGTCCACCGGCATCCGCACGCCCATCGGCATCAAGGTGTTCGGCAAGGATTTGGCGGAAATGGCCCGGCTCGCCACCCAGATCGAGGCCGTGGTCAAGACCGTGCCCGGCACCGGCAGCGCCTATGCCGAGCGCATCACCGGCGGCTATTACCTCAATATCGAGCCGGACCGGCTGCAATTGGCGCGGCATGGCCTCGGGGTCGGCGATTTCCTGGAGGTGATCGCCACGGCCCTGGGCGGCGAGACCGTGACCACCACGGTCGAGGGCCGGGAACGCTTCGATGTGATCGTGCGCTATCCCAGGGAACTCCGCGATTCGCCGCAGCGCATCGCCTCGGAAGTGCTGGTGCCGACGCCCGCGGGGGCCATGGTGCCCTTGGGGCAATTGGCGCGGATCGGCCTGGACCGTGGCGTCCCGGTCATCCGCACCGAGAACGCGCTGTTGTCGGCCTATGTGTTCGTGGATATCCGCGACCGCGATATCGGCGGCTATGTGGCGGAGGCGCAGCGGGCGGTGCTGGAACGGGTGCGGTTCCCGCCCGGCTATTACGCCACCTGGAGCGGGCAGTTCGAGTATATGGAGCGGGCCAAGGCCAAGCTGGCGCTGGCGGTGCCGCTGACCGTGTCCATCATCTTCCTGTTGCTGTACCTGAACTTCCGCAGGCTGACCGAAACCCTGATCGTGATGCTGTCCTTGCCCTTCGCCCTGATCGGCGGGGTGTGGCTGTTGTATGGCCTGGGCTACCACCTGAGCGTGGCGGTGGCGGTGGGGTTCATCGCCCTGGCCGGGGTGGCGGCGGAAACCGGCGTGGTGATGCTGATTTACCTGGACCAGGCGCTGGCGGCGGCGCGGGAGCGCTGCGGGCGGGAAGGACGGGCGCTGCGGGCCGCCGACCTCTATGCCGCCATCCGCGAAGGCGCGGTGGAGCGGGTACGGCCCAAGATGATGACCGTGGTCGCCATCATGGCGGGCTTGCTGCCGATCATGTGGGGGACGGGGACGGGTTCGGAGGTCATGCGCCGCATCGCCGCGCCGATGGTGGGCGGGATGCTGTCCTCCACCGTGCTGACCTTGGTGGTGATTCCGGCCTTGTATGCCTGGGTGAAGGGGCGGGGGTTGCCCGTCCGCCCGGATCGAGGCGCTTAGTCGCGGGGCAGGCGCAGGCGTTCGGCCATGGAGCGCATCACCGCCAGGGCGAAGTTCGGAGTTTGCCGCACCAGGAACTGGAAGCGCTTTTCGTTGATCGGGGCCAGCTTGGACTCCACCGTGGCGACGGCCGTGGCGCTGCGCGGGCCGCGGTCGATCAGGCCGATCTCGCCCAGGAATTCGCCCGGCCCGATCAGGTTGACCGGCTTGCCGCCGACGAAGACTTCCACCTCGCCTTCCAGCAGGACGTACATGAGGCCGTCGGAATCCTCGCCTTCCGAGAAGATCGCCGCCCCGGCCGGGAAGGTTTCGACGCTGTCGGTATTCTTGAATAAATCGATATGCATGGCGGTCCCGTTCTGGAGGCCTGGGTTGCGGTGGGCCGGAGTGTACCAGCCCCATTCCCGGCCCGCCATGCGGGAACGATGGACGGCGCGGGGTGGAATCCGGGCGGGGCCGGGGCCGCTTCGTGGCATACTGATGGGCGTTTTCCACAACCTCCCGACCGACACCGCCATGTGCCAATTGCTAGGCATGAATTGCAACGTCCCCACGGATATTTGTTTTTCCTTCGAGGGTTTCCAACTGCGCGGCGGGCTGACCGACCATCACCGCGACGGTTGGGGCATCGCCTTTTTCGAGGGCCGGGGCTGCCGGGTTTTCCTCGATTCCAAGGCCACCATCGAATCGCCGGTCGCCGAATTGGTGCGGCGCTACCCCATCCATTCCACCAATGTCATCGCCCATATCCGCAAAGCCACCCAGGGCCGCATCGCCCTGGAGAACAGCCATCCGTTCCAGCGCGAGCTATGGGGCCGCTATTGGCTGTTCGCCCATAACGGCAACCTGGAAAACTACGCGCCCGCGCTGTCCGGCGATTACCGCCCGGTGGGCGATACCGACAGCGAGCGGGCCTTCTGCCACATCCTCGACACCTTCCGCCGCGAATTCCCCAACGGCCCGCCCGACGAGATCGCCTTGTTCGGGGTGTTGAAGCGGCTCTGCCAGGATATCGCCGCCCATGGCACTTTCAATTGCCTGCTGTCGAACGGCGACGTCCTCTACGCCCATTGCTCGACCCAGTTGCATTATCTGGTGCGCCAAGCCCCGTTCAGCTGCGCCCATTTGGTGGACCAGGACGTGACCGTCGATTTCAGCCAACTCACCACGCCCGAGGACCGGGTCGCGGTGATCGCCACCTTGCCGCTCACCGACAACGAAGCCTGGACGGCGCTGCGGCCCCGCCAATTGGTGTTGTTCCGGGATGGCGCTCCGGTCGAGGGTTTGTAGGCCGGGCCGCGTCAATCGGCTTCCGGCGCCTCCTCGAAATCCCCCGTCCCGTCCACGTCCGCCGATAGGGTTTCCCGGACATGGCGGAACAGCGCCCGCGCCGCCCGTGGCGCTTGGCCCGCTTGGCGCTCGCGCTGGCCGTCGCGGACCAGTTGCCTGAGTTTCTGGCGGTCGGCTTCCGGGTATTCGGCCAGGAATTCGTTCACGGCGGCGTCGCCCCCGGCCAGCATCCGTTCACGCCAACGCTCGCAGGTGTGTTGCAGGCGGACGGCGTCGGCGCTGACCACTTTCAAATCGGCCAGGGCCTGGCGGATGGGTTCGGGGTCGAGGTCGCGCAGCAGTTTCCCGATGTATTTGCGCTGGCGGCGCAGTCCGCCGTGGGCGGTGATGGTCCGGCCCAGCCGCACCGCGTCCAGGAGTCCGGGGGGTAGGTCCAGCCGGGCGAGTTGCTCGGGGGCGAGTTCGATCAGTTCCTGGCCCAGGTCGTGTAGCGCCGCGCTGTCGCGTTTGAGTTGGGATTTGCTGGGGGGGAGTTCGGGTTCGTAATCGTCGGGATCGTCCGTCCACATGGGTTTCATCCGGGTTCGGTAAGCGGGGGGCCACTATAGCAAAGCTCGCGCTTTGTGGCGGCCATGAAAAAGCCCTTTCCCCGCCGGGGGAAAGGGCTTGGGTGCCACCAAATTGGGGCGGGCTCCGGGCCCGCCCCGCTGGCGCAGGCTAGGGCTTAGTGCCCCCAGCCGGATTTATCATCCGACTTGTCGCCCGACTTATCCCCCCAACCGGACTTGTCATCGTCCTTATCCCCCCAACCGGATTTGTCGTCGTCCTTGTCGTCCCAGCCGGATTTATCGCCGTCCTTGTCGCCGGATTTGTCATCCGACTTGTCGCCGCAACTGCCCGCGCCCGATTTGTCCCCGTCCTTGTCATCCGATTTGTCGCCGGATTTGTCATCGGACTTGTCCCAAGATTTATCGCCATCCTTGTCGTCCCAACTGGATTTGTCGCCGGACTTATCGCCCCAGCCGGATTTGTCACCCCAACCGGATTTGTCGCTGTCCTTGTCGTCGGACTTATCCCAGGATTTATCGCCGGACTTGTCGTCGCCGTACTTATCGCCGGAACCCGTGTTGCCACTGGAACACGGATCGTGGTCGTGTTCGCAGTCGCTGCTGGAGCCACCGCCAGACTTGTCGCCGTCCTTGTCGCCGGATTTATCGCCCCAGCCGGATTTGTCGTCGTCCTTGTCACCGGACTTATCGCCCCAGCCGGACTTGTCGTCGTCCTTGTCGCCGGACTTATCGCCCCAGCCGGACTTGTCGTCGTCCTTGTCGCCGGACTTATCGCCCCAGCCGGACTTGTCGTCGTCCTTGTCGCCGGACTTATCGCCCCAGCCGGATTTGTCGTCGTCCTTGTCGCCGGACTTATCGCCCCAGCCGGATTTGTCATCGTCCTTGTCGCCCGATTTATCGCCGGACTTGTCACCGTCCTTATCGTCGTCGTCCTCGTCACAGCCATTGGAGCCCTTGGTGTAGAACCCGGCATCTACGGTCGTCAACGCCTGCCCTATCGCCAGGGTGTAGGAGGTGGTGCGGCCCGTAGTCTGGATCAGATCGCTGTCGATGCCGTCGTCCGCGCCCACGTTCGCCACGGTGAGGGTGTAGCCGCCCGGGGTTTGGAAGCCGACTTCGTAGCAGCCCGCCACCAGTCCGGTGAAGGCGTATTTGCCATCGGAGCCGGTGTTGGTGGTGCGCAGCGCGGTGGTCGAGCCGCAGTTATAGAGGCTGACCAAGACGCCCCCGATGCCCGCCTCGCCGCTCTCCTGCAAGCCGTTCTGGTTGGCGTCGTTCCACACGAAGTCGCCCAGGCTGGCGGTGGCCGGTTGCAACCCGGCATCCAGGTCGTTGTAGGTCTGGCCCGAGGTCAAGGTGACGCAGTTGGTGACGCCGCTGGCGTTGGCATCGCTGTCCAGGGCTTCGTTGCCGCCCAGGTTGGCGGTGGTGAAGACCGGGTAGGTGGCGTCGGTGTAGACACGGATGTAATAGCTGCCCGGCGCGATATTCGGGAAGCCATAGAGGCCGTCGGTGCCGGTGTAGGTGGTTCCCTTGAGGGTGTTGCTGGTGCATTGGTACAGCTCCACCTTGAGGCCGACGATGCCGGTTTCGCCGCCGTCCTGGATGCCGTTGCCGTTGGCGTCGTTCCAGACCCTATCGCCCAGGTTGGCGGGCGGCACGTAGCCGAAGTCCACCGTGCTGTCGTAGGTGCTGTTGGTCGCCAGGGTGACGGCGCTCGGGATGCCGTTGCTATCGGTGCCGCGGTCGCCACCCACCAGGGCGGTGGTCGGGATGTAGCCCAGCGGCAGGGTGGAGCCGTCCACCTCGACGCTGTAGCTGCCCGTGCAAAGGCCGCTGAACTGGTAATAGCCGGGGTTGGTGTTGGTGTAGGTCTGCTCCGTGTAGATGAGGGTGCCGCTGCTGTCCTTCAGGTTGACGGTGACGCCGTTGATGCCGGTTTCGCTGGCATCCTGGAGGCCGTTCTGGTTCTTGTCGGCCCAGACGTAGTTGCCGATCTTGGCGAGGCAGGGCGGTTTGTAGCCGAAGTCGATGCTGAGGTCGCTGGCGTTGTCGGAGGCCAGGGTGACGCTGGCCGGGCTGCCGTTGCTATCCACGCCCCGGTTGCCGCCCACGTTGTTCAGCGTGGGGACGAAGCCGGGCGGCAGGCCGGTGGGATCGACCACCACGGTGTAGGTGCCCGCGCAGAAGCCCCGGAACTCGTAGTAGCCGGGTTTGCCGGTGGAACCGCCGGTGCCGGTGATATCGGTCGCGACGATATTGCCCAGGCCGTCCTTCAACTGCACGGTGATGCCGTCCAGGGCCGGTTCGGTCGAGTCCTGGAGGCCGTTCTGGTTGTCGTCTTCCCAGAGATAGTCGCCGATGACGCCGGAGCAGGGCGACAGGAAGCCGAAGTCGATATCCTGGGCCGTGCTGGTGTCGGTTCCCAGGCTGACCGTGGCGGGGCTGCCGTTGCTGTCCTTGTCGGTGTTGTTGCCCTGGGCCGACGGCGACGGGGTGTAGTCGGTCGGGAGGCTGGCGGTGTCCACTTCCACCGTGTAGTTGTCGGCGCACAGGCCGTTGAACTGGTAGTAGCCGTCCTGGCTGCCGGGGCCGCCGACGCCGGTCACGGTGGTGGCGACGATGGTGCCGGTGGAATCCTTGAGGTTGATGGTGATCCCGTTCATGCCGGGTTCGCCCGCGTCCTGGATGCCGTCGCGGTCGAGGTCGTGCCAGACGTAGTCGCCGATGCTGCCCTTGCAGGGGGAGTTGTAGCCGAAGTCCAGGGTTTGGTCGCTGCCGTTGTTGAGGGTGAACACCACCTGGGCCGGCTGCGGGTTGCTATCGACCGTGCGGTTGCCGCCGACACTGACCGGACTCGCCACCAGATCGGGGTTGAGGGTGGTTTCGTCGACCTTGACGTAGTAGGTGCCCGCGCACAGGCCGGTGAATTGGTAAAGGCCGTCCGGGTTGCCGGAGCCGCCCGGATTGGTGGTGGCGGTGGCGATCTGGTTCTGGTTGGCGTCGAGCAGCAAGACCTTGACGCCGTTGATGCCGGGTTCATTGGCGTCCTGGATGCCGTCGCGGTCGAGGTCGTTCCAGACGAAGTTGCCGAGCGTGCCGGTGCAGGGCGGCTTGTAGCCGAAATCGACGCTTTGGTCGCTGCCGCTGTCGCTCGCCAGCGTCACCGGGGCGGGGTGGCTGTTGCTGTCCAGGCTGGCGTCGCCGCCGACATTGGCGGTGGTGGCGGTGAAGTTGGCCGGGACCGTGGTGGCGTCCACTTCGACCAGGTAGCTGCCCGCGCAACGTCCGGAGAACTGGTAGTAGCCGGATTGGTTGTTGGGACCGCCGGTGCCGGTGGTGGCGGTGGCCAGGACGGTGGTGCCGGTGCTGTCCTTCAGGTAGACGGTGATGCCGTCGAGGCCGGGTTCGCCGCCGTCCTGCTTGCCGTTGAGGTTGGTGTCCTGCCAGACGAAATCGCCGATGCTGCCGGTGCAGGGCGGGGTGTAGCCGAAGTCGATGCTATCGTCGGCGCTGCCGTCGGTGCCGAGGCTCACCGTGTAGGGGCTGCCGTTGCTGTCGGCGGTGGGATTGGCGCCCGCGTTCGGGGGGGTCGGGGAGAAGCCGGCCGGGAGGGTGGTGGCATCGACCGAGACGGTGTAGGTACCGCACTTGGCGTAGAACACATAGTAGCCGTCCTGGCTGGTCGGGCCACCCTGGGCGGTCAGGATCGATTGGACCACGGCGTTGGTGGCGTCCAGCAGGTTGACCCTGACGTTGTTGAGTCCGGGTTCGCCGCTGTCCTGGATGCCGTCGCGGCTGCTGTCCTGCCAGATGTAGTCGCCGATTTCGACGGTGCAAGGCGGGGCGGCGACGGGCGGGATCGGGCCGAAGTTGCCCTTGGCCGAGGCGCTGGTGAAGTTCTGGCCATAGTTCACCGGGTTGATCGTGACCGATTCCAGGGTCAGCAGGATGCCGATGTCCTGGCCTTGGTAGCCGGGATCGTTGGCGAGGCTGCCGCCGGTGACCCTGACCCGCAGTTCGGCGGTGTCGGTGGCGCTGGCGGTGTCGCTGTATTGAAAGCTCAAGACCTCGCCGGTCAGCAGGGGGGAGGCGTAGCTGCTGCCGATGTTGCCGGTCACCGTAAGGTCGTTGCCGGCCACGCCGCCCACGAAGCCGCCGTTGGCCGGGTTCAGCATCAGCTTGACGCTGAGGTTCCGGGAGGCGGCGGTGGCGATGGGCTGGACCAAGGCCGCGCTGCCACCGGACACCAGGGTCGCGGTGCTGAGGGTGGAACTGATGGTGACCTGCCCGGAAGCGGCGTTATAACTGAGGCTGCCGGGGTTGGTGAGCTGTATTTTGGGATAGCCAGGTGTCGGTATGGCCGCGGAGCTGCCGACCCAGTAGAACAACAGGGCGACTAGTGCGAATGGTCGGATGGATGGACTCATTTTATTGCCACTTTTGATTGATTGTATTTATCGATGAGCCAATGACGGGGAAGCGACATCGAAATATTGCGTATCCATGGGCCGTGTATTGCCGTGAACCTAGGCCGGGGACATTCCCAAACCTGAGCGCGGGTTCGCGGTTTTATTGTCCAAAATGAGACTTAAATCACTTTGTTTTTCAGGTGTTTTATGGTAATCAACCCGGATGTTTGGCGTAAGCATAAACCGGGCCAGCCATGCTTTTATAAGACAAGTCTTTGATTCCGATTGCCCTTTTGTTTTGTTGCAGGGCTTTGTAAAGGAAGGTCGGCTAAATCGTAAAAAATCGCATACGGACACTCCATCCTGGCGCTGCCGTCCCGTGTCGACAAGTGGCCCATGGGCGTGTTGACGACCGCGGGACGCCTCCGTCCTGCCGGGGTTGGCAAGAGGTGGCTGGATATTCCTGGGAAGTGCCGGGGGGATGGGAGGGAGTAAAAAATTCCAGACATCCCGCGTCGGTGGAGTTTCGCTCCGGTGCCGCCGCGGTGGCAAGGGGATGGGCTGCGAAGCCCGGCCATGGGCCGGGCTTGCGGGGCTTGGGCCGGTTTAAGCCGTCGCCGCGCCGCGCCGGGAAACGCGGCCGGCCGCCAGGACGCCGATGCCCAACAGGGCCAGGATGGACGGTTCGGGGACGGCGGTGGCGAGGAGGAAGTTATCGACGGTCGCCGTGCCGGCGGTGTCGTCGAAACCGCCGCCGAAGCTGCCCCAGTTGGTGCGGCTGAGCATGATGATGCCGACCTGCGTGCCCGGATTGAAGCCCAGGCTGGCGTCGGTGCTGGTCACATCGACCACGAATTGGAATTCGCTGGTGTTGGCGGAGGCGTCGAAGGTATAGGCGAACTGGGAAATATGCCCGGTGAAGAGGTTGAGGTCGCCGGTGCCGCCTTCGATATTGCCGTGCAGGCTGACGAGGTTGCCGGGATCGGCGATCAGGTTGCCGCCGGTGTCGATCCGGGCCGACACCGAATAGCTCCCGTCGGAAAAATAAGTGGGGGGCGCGGGGTCGAAGAAGAAATATCCGCCGCTGCTGGCCGAGAAGGCCTGGCTGCCGGCGTTGTAATGGATTTCGAGGGGCAGGGGGTCTTGGCCGCTGCTGTCGATATCGGGCAGGCCGGGCGTTTTGGTGACCAGGGAAGCGGCCTGGCCCAGGGTGGCGAACCCCCATAGCGCGAGTCCCGCCGCCACGCCGATCAGGCTGCGGAAAGATAGGTTCTTGTTCATCATGGTTCCTCGGGGAGTCGAAAATTTTCCGGCTGGGTTGCGGTGGTGCCGTCAAGCAAGCGCTGCCTCCGGCCTAGCACGAATCGCACCATGCTGGACAAACCTTTGTCTGGACGCGATATTTTTCCCCATTTTGGCGGGGTTTGGAACCGGCATCCGGGGCCGCCGTAAGAAAATCCATACAAATCCGGCCCCGGTGGAACCGGGTTCCCGCGGGGCCGTGGGGCCGCTTGAACCTTCCCACCCCCTCGCCTACACTCGCGGGCGTATGTAGAGACAACAAACAAGTACCGGAGGGAGACATGATGAATGCCCTGGCCTATTCCACGGAAAACCTCCGCACCCTTGCCCTGGTGGGGCAGAGCGGGGCGGGCAAGACCACCCTGGCCGAAGCCTTGTTGCATAAGACCGGCATGATCAACACACCCGGCAGCGTCGAAAAAGGCAACACCGTCTGCGATTACGAACCCCTCGAAAAATCCCACCAACATTCGCTCAAACTCGCCGTCGCCCACCTCGTCCACCAGGACACCCGTATTCATTTGTTGGACACCCCCGGCTTCCCCGACTTCCTGGGGCAGGCGCTGTGCGCCCTGGACGCGGTGGAGACCGTGGCCGTGGTGGTCAACGCCCAGAACGGTGTCGAGTTCACCACCCAGCGCATGATGCACTGGGCCGAGGCCCGTGGCCTGTGCCGGATGATCGTTGTCAATAAAATTGACGGCGAGAACGGCAACCTGCCCGGACTCTTGCAGGAAATCCAGGACGCCTTCGGCAAGGAATGCCTGCCCATCAACCTGCCCGCCGAAAACGGTGCCCGCGTGGTGGATTGCTTCTTCAATCCGGCGGGCGAGGCCGATTTCTCCTCGGTGGCGGCGGCGCACCGGGCCTTGGTCGATCAAGTGGTGGAGGTGGACGAGGCTTTGATGACCCGCTACCTGGAACAGGGCGAAGTCGCCCCGGAAGAATTGCACGCGCCGTTCGAGGCGGCGTTGCGGGAGGGGCACCTGGTGCCGGTGTGCTTCGTCTCGGCCCGCACCGGGGCGGGGGTGGCGGAACTGGCCGATATTATGGTGAAACTCCTGCCCCATCCCGGCGAGGGCAATCCGCCCTTGTTCGAGCGCTGGCCCTCGAATACCGGGCGCAAGGACGCCACGCCGTTCCGCTCGGTGCCCGATCCCGCCCGGCACGTCCTGGCCCATGTGTTCAAGGTGGAGATCGACCCCTATGTCGGCAAGATGACGGTGTTCCGGGTCCACCAGGGCACCATCACCCCGGACACCCAGCTCTTCGTCGGCGAATCGCGCAAGCCGTTCAAGGTGAACCAGTTGTTCATGCTGCAAGGCAAGCAGCATGTGCCGATCAACCGCGCCGGGCCGGGCGATATCTGTGCCGTGGCCAAGGTCGAGGAAGTGGTGTTCGACTCGGTCCTGCACGACGCGCCCGAGGACGACCATATCCACCTCAAGCCCTTGGATTTCCCGCACTCGGTGTTCGGCCTCGCCATCAAGCCCAAGCGCCGGGGCGACGAACACAAGCTGTCGGAAGTGCTGCATAAAATGGAGGCCGAAGACCCCAGCTTCCATGTGGACTACGATGCCTCGACCCACGAGGAAGTCATGCACGGCCTGGGCGAACTGCATTTGAAGCGAGTGTTGGAAAAGATGCACGAGCAATACAAGCTCGACGTGGACGCCCACACCCCCAAAGTCCCCTACCGCGAAACCATCACCGCCCCCGCCGAAGGCCATCACCGCCACAAGAAACAAACCGGCGGCGCGGGCCAGTTCGGCGAGGTGTTCCTGCGGGTCGAACCCTTGCCGCGCGGGGCGGGTTTCGAGTTCGTGGACGAGGTCAAGGGCGGCACCATCCCCGGCCAATTCATCCCGGCGGTGGAAAAGGGCGTGCATCAGGTGTTGGAACTCGGGGCCATCGCCGGCTATCCGCTGCAAGACGTGAAGGTGGCGGTCTACGATGGCAAGAGCCATTCGGTGGACAGCAAGGAAGTCGCCTTCGTGGCGGCGGGCAAGAAAGCCTTCCTCGACGCCATCGCCAAGGCCAAGCCCATCCTGCTGGAACCCATCGTCGCCATCGAGCTCAACATCCCCGAATCCGCCATCGGTGATGTCAGCGGCGATTTGTCGGCCCGGCGCGGCCAGGTGACGGGCCATCATCCGGCGCGGGGCGGCATGGCCCAGGTCAAGGCCCGCGCCCCCCTGGCCGAACTGGAAGGCTACCATTCCCGGCTCAAGGCGCTCACCGCCGGCCAAGGTTCCTACACCCTGGAACTCAGCCATTACGAACCGGTGCCGCCGAATGTGCAGGCGCAATTGGCGGCGCAGTTCAAGCCCAGGCCGGAGGATTGAGCCTGGGATTCCGGGCCGGGGCGGGTTACGCTGTCGCAACCCGCCCGGCCGCCCATCCCCGTTCCCGCCATGCAAAGACTCGCCCTCGACTATTTCCTAAGCACGAAGGACCGCCACCCCGACCGCACCGCCCTGGTCGATGCAAGCGGCGCCATCACCTATGCCGGACTCTGGCGCGCAGCCGTGGCCCTGGGCTGGCACATCAAACAAGCCGTGCCGGGACCGCGCCGCCCGGTGGTGGTCGCCATCGACAAATCCAGCGCGGCGGTGGCGGCGATCCTGGCCGTGCAACTCGCCGGGCATATCTACGTGCCCTTCGATGTCGCGAGTCCCGCGGCGCGGCGGGCGGCGGTGTGGCGCTTGCTGGACGATCCGCCCGTGGTGGAATGGGACGGCGCGGATTTCCGGGTGGCGGGCCGAACCGTCGCGCTGGATTACGATCCCGCGCAGGCGGCGGCCTTGCTTAGGGGCCTCGCCCCGCTCACCGGGCTGGACCCGCTCTATATCATCTTCACCTCCGGCACCACCGGCGAACCCAAGGGCGTGACCATCGCCAACGCCGCCGTGATCGACTACATCGATTGGGTGGTGGCGACCTACCAAATCCACGCCGACGAAATCATCGGCAGCCAAGCCCCCTTATATTTCGACAACTCGGTGCTGGACCTCTATGCCAGTTTCGCCACCGGGGCCACCCTGCATCTCATCCCCAAGCGCGATTTCCGTTTCCTGTCGGATTTGGTGGCCTATCTCGAAACCCGGCGCATCAGCCTGATTTTCTTCGTGCCTTCGTTATTGGCGAATATCGCCGCCTTCGATCTATTTTCCGGGCGGAATCTCGCAAGCTTGCGGAAAGTCCTGTTCGCGGGCGAGGCCATGCCGCTCAATACCCTGAAATACCTGCGCGAAAAACTCCCCAACGCCCTGTTATCCAACCTCTACGGCCCGACCGAAATCACGGTCGATGCCATTTTCCATATCTTCGGGGAAGACTTGGCCGGACTCGACGCCGTACCCCTGGGCCTGCCCTGCGCCAATAGCAAAATCATCTTCCTGGACGACGCGGGCCGAGTCGTCGCCGAACCCGATACCGTGGCGGAAATCTGCGTGGGCGGTATCGGCGTGGCTTTGGGTTATTGGAACAACCCGGAGCAAACCCAGGCCGCTTTCATCCAACACCCCGGCAATCCCCATTGCCGGGAAATCCTGTATAGAACCGGGGATTATGGTTATCGCTCGGGCCGGGATGGCTTGATTTATTTCGTGGGCCGCCGCGACCATCAAATCAAGCACTTGGGCCACCGGATCGAACTCGGCGAAATCGAAACCGCCCTGGGCCGGATCGACGGAATCCAACAATGTTGCGCCCTCTACGACCGCGCCGGGCAAAGAATACTGGCGTGCTATACCGCCGCCGGCGGCCAACCGCTGCCCGACTTGCGGAAACAACTCGCAGCCTGCCTGCCCGCCTATATGATGCCCCAAACCTGCCAATACCTGGACTGTTTCCCGGTCACGCCCAATGGCAAGATCGACCGGGAAACCCTTTTGGCCGGATTCACCTCCCCCGCGTAGCCCGGATGGAGCGATAGCGCAATCCGGGGGATTCGGTTCCCGCGCCGCGTGCCCCATATGACGCACCGCTCCATGCGACTACCCTTTTCCTAAAAACTCCCAAATACCCACATCATGGATAAAAATACGGTCATCGCCCAACTCGCCGCCCAACTCCAACAAAACGCCCCGGATGGCATCGGGGAATTGCACCCGGATACCCCTTTGCTCGACGACTGGTTCGCCCATTCCGTGGACGTGATCCAAATGGTGTTATTCCTGGAACAGCGCTTCGGTATCAAGCTGGGCGACGCCGATATTAGCGCCGATAATTTCGATACCCTGGACGCCCTGTCCGATTTCGTACTCGCCAAGCTCGCGGGCTAGGCATGGCCGGCCTGTTCCGCAACCGTCCCGCCAGCGCGTCCCGCCGCGCCGAGAACGCCGCCCGCCACGACCCCAAAACCGTCGCCGCCGTGCTGGCGATGCTGGCCGTCTATGGCTACCTGTTCACCCACGCCGCCACGGCACTGGGTTTGCCCGCCCCGGAAGATTTGGCCGATTGGCTGGGCTGGCTGCCCCAAGGGGTGTTCGACGCCGACCACAATGTCGATAGCAAGCTGTGGATATATCGAGCCGATACCGATGCGCTCGATACCGACGACCAACGCCTCGTGCTGTTCGGCGCGGTGGCCGGGGCGTTCCTCGGCGCGTACTTCCTGCCGCTGCGGCATAAGCGGACGGCGCTGGTGCTGTGGTTCTTGCTGGCGGGGTGGGTGGTGTATGGCGGCGCGGCCTTGGCGGGCTTGCTGGCGGCGCATGGGGTGGTTTACCTGTTGTTCCATGCTTGCCCGCCGCGGTTCGGGCTTGCCATCGCCGCCGCGAGCGGCGGCCTGGGCTATTGGGCCTTGGCCGGGGGCGATGCCGGTGCCGCCCCGGCCTTGCTGGCCGGCTGGGCGCTCATGGAACTCTACCGCCATGGCCTGCCGCGCTTGGAACGCCAGCCCCGTGCCTTGGCGGCGGCGCGGACCATCGCCATCCAATCGGCCTTGATCGTGGTCTTGCTGGGCGCTTTGGCCGAGGGGTTGAGCGGCCATGCCTGGAAGTTGCCGCTGGGTATTTTGCTGTTCTTCTGGCAGTGGGAACGGCTGATGCTATACCACATCGATTATAACCAGCGGCAAGTACCGCAAGACCTTGCTTTCCGGGAATATCTCGCCGTGTTCCTAACCCCTGCCGCCCTGCCCAATTGGCATTGGGGCGTGGCCATCGGCCAGGGGTATCGCTATCTCGATGAAACCTATCTGGCCGAGGATAAGAACAAGCTGGCTTGGGAAGGCGTGAAAATCTGGGGCGTGGCTTTGCTGTATCTGGTGTTCGGCGAATACTTGCGCCTGCGCTTGGTGGCGGGATTCGCGGCGATGGGCCTCGATGTCCATCAGGCCCATACCAAGCAATTGGTATGCGATTATGTCGCGACCCATACGGCGACCACGCTTTCGGTGTTGTTCACCACGCTGTTGGATCAAGTGCGCTGGTTCCTGGTATGGGCGGCGGTATTGCATTTCAAAACCGGGGTATGGCGGGTATTCGGCTATCGGATGGACCCTTATTTCGACCGGCCTTGGTTGGCGACCAATCTGGTGGCGTTTTGGACCCGCTTCACTTTCCATTACCGGGAATTCCTGGTGCGGGCGTTCTTTTATCCGGTGTTTTTCCGGTTTTTCAAGGCGCATACCCGGCTGCGGATTTTCGTGGCGACGATGGCGGCGGCGGGTTTCGGCAATCTGTTCTGGGGACATGTGCCGGAGGAGTTTTTCTATAAGGGTTTGCGCTTCGAGAATTTCTGGGGCGTATTGCAGACCTGGCCTTATTTCGCGTTGTTGGGCTTGGGGATTGCGCTGACCGAACTTTATCTATTGGGCAAGCGGAGCAAGCGCAAGCCTTGGACCTGGGACAGGCGCTTGCCGCTGGATATCCTGGCGGTGTATGGCACCCTGCAATTTTATGCCTTGATCCATGTCTTCGCCCGGCCTTGCCAGGGCGGGACGGTGGCGGATTATGGGCGCTTGTTCTTGATCGGGCTGGGGCTTTCTGGGTGATGGGTGCTGTATTAGCGCATCGTTCCCGGCCAGACCCACAGATACACGGCGGAAATCCCCAGGGTGAGCAAAGTCACCGGCACCCCCACCCAAGCATGTCGTTTCCAACCGATGTGGATATCGCGGCGGGCGGCGGCATCCATCACGATGATGTTGGCGATACTGCCGACGACCAGCAAATTCCCGGCGAAGGTACTCGACAGGGCGAGCAGCGCCCCATCCTTGGGGGAGGCGACCGGCAGCAGCAGCATGATCGCCGGGACGTTGGAAACCAAGTTGCTCAGCAGGAACGTGACGCCGTACAGCACCGCCGGGCGGTGCAAATCGATCCCGGCGGCCTCCAAGTCGGCGACCGCCCGTTGCGGCAGGCCGGTGCGCTCCAGGGCGTCGTTGACGATGAAGAGGCCGATGAAGAGCAACAGAACTTGCCAATCCACCAAGCCCAGCATATGGCGCGAATGCAGCTTGCGGGACAACAACAACAAGCCGGCCCCGCCCAAGGCCAATAACTCCCGCGACCACCCGGAAAATAGGAACAACACGAACAGGGTTCCCGCCACCATCAGTCCTTTGGCGGCTTGCCACCCATCGAGTTGGGTGGGAGGGTGGTTTGCCAGCTGGGTTTCGCTCAGGGTTAAACCGGGGCGGCTTTGCCCGGCCCACCGCCCCCGCCAGAGACCGGCGATCACCAGCCAAGTCACGACCAGGCCAAGCAGCACCGGAATGGCGGCGTCCCGCAGGTAGCCGGTGAACGGGAGGTCCAACCTGCCGCCGATCAGCATGTTTTGCGGATTGCCGATCAAGGTGGCCGCCGAGCCGATATTCGCCGCGCAAGCCAGTCCCAGCAGGAACGGAACCGGGTCGAGGCGGCGGTATAGGCAGATATCGATCAAGACGGGGGCGATGGAAAGGCAGACCACATCGTTGCTGAAGACGGCGGAAAGCCCCGCGACCACCGCGATCAACACGGCGAGCAGGCCGGGTGGGTTGGCCCGCAGCGTCCCGAAGCGCTCGGTGATCCAGCCGTAAAAGCCGCCCAGCCGCAATTGGGCCGCCACCACCATGAAGGAAAACAGCAGGATCAAGGTCGGCATATGGATCGCCCGCCCGGCGTCCTCCAGGGTGATCGAGTCGCTGACCAGCAGGGCGATGGTGCCCAGCAGGGCGATGCCGGTCCGGTCCAACTGCAAGAACGGCAAGCCCCCCAGCAACATACCGAGGTAGACCAAGGCGAAAATCACGACGATGGTGGTCAAGGGAAAAGCCTCGCGTGGAGTGCGATGAGGACCGGCTTGGATGGGAATCCGCCGCAAACGAAAAAGGCCACCCCTCAGCCTCCATTGAGTGAAAAATCTTTGCATGCAGTCCAAGCAGGTCAACACCAATATGGCAGAAAATCCTGGCGACGGCGCTCTCAACGACTTCCAAGCCGCCCCCACGGCGCGGAACCTGCGGCCGGGAAAACGCCTCGAAGTTCCAGGGGGATGACCGATAGGCGACCCAGGAGGATGTACAACACCATGGCCGTGCAGATCACCGAACGCGGCAAGTGGGTCGAACTCGTGCGCACGAAGTACGAGCAGGTGAAGGTAGTCGAATTGCAAGACGGCACACGGGCTTATAAGGTCGGCACAGGGCGGTCCAACCGGAAATGGCACGGCAAGTTCCCCGCAGCATCTGAATCCTTGCCGCCGGAGATTGAGGAAAAGCTGGAGCCCGAAGAGCGCGACAAGGTCCGGGCATGGCTGGACCGGCGCGCGGCGAGGACGCAGCTGGAAGGTAAGCGTATGGCGAACCCCTTGGCCAAAGCCAAGGCGGCCCGATAGAGGAAGCCGAGGATTCAGGCGATGATCGACTGGGACTGCCAACGATGCGGGAGCAGTTCCCCGATGCGCCGGGCGGGCTGGGTGGGCAGGTGGTCCATGACGTTCTTCCCGCCCAGAAAGCGGGTCCGCCGCCGGGGTGGAAATGATTCCAGGGCGGACCCAGACCGGTCTTAGACCGACCCGCAGTGAAACCCGGGGCCGATCATCCTACGGCCGACGCGGGGCGAACGTTCCCCCATGCCCGGCAGGCTGGCCGTGGCGCTGTCGAACCCGGCCGGGGAAGTTTCCGATCGACAAAGGCAGCCCGCTACGTCCTGGGGCCCGCCCTGCCCAAGGGCTGTCCCGCTGGCGGATGGGCGGGAAGGGCCACGGCGGAGGTTTGGCCGGTCAATCCACCTGGGCGCGGAGTTTCATGAACCCAGCCCGGCAGCTTCCCGATGCAGCGCCAAGAGTCCCGACAGGCGCAGCCAATGCGCAGCCGGTCCGCCATCCCCCGGGCGCACCCTCCCGCTCCGCACAGCGTCGATGACCGTCTCCCATTGAATGGCCAGGGCCGTCAGCGACCGGCCTCGCAGTGCTTCGGCCAGCCCCCGCGAGCGCCCGACCCAATCGCCACCCAGTTCGGCAAGCCCATGGTGCAGCAAGGTCGCCAGATGGGCTTCCAGTTCCCCCAGGAATCGGTCCAGTTCACCGGTTTCAGGCTCGCCCGCCGTCGCCGTGGGCACCGCGGCCAAAGCCCCGCAGGCCGGTTCCAAATCCAGCGCCAACATCCGGCCACAGGCGAAGGCCCACGGCTCGAACCATGCCCGCCCCTGTCGCCAGGACACTGCGCCCGCCACATGGGTCGGTGCGCCGAACCGCCCGGTGAGCGCCCCGGCCATGGCATCCAGGGCATGGGGAGTATGGGCGGCATGTTCGCGGCGGAGGATCACGCTTTCTCCGTCGGCGTCGCGGACCACCGCCAGCAAGGCTTGCTGATGCGGGGCATAGAACAGCGCTTCGACGCCCGCCACCCGCAGCACGGCGAACCCAGCGGCGGCATGGCGCGGCAGGAGGTGCGGAACCGGGCGCAGCGCCTTCTCTTCGCGCAAATCCGCCACCCGCTCGAAGCACAGGGGACGGCCCAGCCCCGACCAATCCCCGGCCTGGGGCAGCAGGCTGTTTTGCGAACTGCGCGACTTGGCGAGGGTTAGGGTGCCGTCGGCGCGGCGCTTGGCTTGCCGGGACAATAATTGCCCGCCCGCCAGCGGCAGCAGTTTCACCCCTGGCGCGAGGCGTTGCGCCGCGAGCGCCCCGGCTTCGTCGCCCGCAGCTTGCCATGCATGGACCAGCACGAAGTGGGTGCCGGTGTCGCCATCGGCCATCACCAGCCGCACCCGCCGGAGGTCGCCGTCGCGGTCGATGCGTGCGCCCAGGGACACGAGGCGCAGCCGGTCGAGTTCCGTTTCCGCCGGTTCGCCGATGCCCAGCGCCGACCGCGCCCGATCCGGTTGCCCGCCCGCCGCCAGCCGCAGCGCCAATTCGGCCACCAGCCGGACGCCCTCGGCCCGGTCGTAGCGGGCGTTGCGCTGGGCATAGGCGGCGATCCAGGCTTCCAATTCGCCCAGCAACAGGCCCAGCCAAACCGCGCCGCCGGTTTCCGCCGCTTCCAGGGCGTTGGTCAGCGCTTCCCGGTGCGGGGCCAAGCCTAGCCGGACCCCGTGGCGCAGTAGGCTATCCACCAAATCGTGGAATAGTGCGGGATCGATGCCGCCTTGCGCCGCCGCGCCCGCCCAGCGCACCCGCGCCGCCGGAGCTTCCGGTTCGGACTCCGCCGCTTCCCGGAATGCCCACACCGCCAAGGCCACATGCTCGCAGCACGCCGCCGCCACGCAATCGCAACGGGCGGCTTCGATGGCCGCACCTCCCCAGAAACGCACGGTCGCCATGGGTAGCCGGGCGGTGGGGCAGGGTTCGCCGCTGCCGGGGTGGCGGAGTTCCACTTCCATTCCGGCGGCTTTGAGGACTTCCGCCGCGTTCAGGGCGCGGGCGGGAATCAGTCGAGCCAGGGTGGCGTCATCCACCTTGGCCGGGGATTCGAGCGGCGGCGGGGCTTGCTCGGCATCGGCCCGGTAGGCCAGGGCCGCGATGAGGCGGTGTCGGCACACGCCCTGTGCGCCGCAGCTGCATCGGCTGTGCTGGATGGGCTGCTCCGCCTCCCAGACGGTGGCGACGCCATCGCCGAAGGTGGCGGTGAGGGTGTTGGCGGCGTCCAGGACCAAGCTGGGCCGGTTGCCGCCCTCCAATTCCCGCAGCGCCCGTTTCACCAGCCCTAAGTTGGTGGCTTGGGCCAGGGCTTCCGGCGACAGGCGCAGGAGGTCGGCGCGGCTCATCCCAACTTCTCCGCCAGCCAGTTCGCCAACTGGCCCGGCGTCATGGCGGCGATGTGCGCGCCCGCGTCGGCCAGCTTCTCCGCCAGCCGCCGGTCGAAATCGGCCTCGGCCCGGTCATTGAGCGCCGCCAGTCCCAGTACCTTGGTGCCCTGCGCCACCAGGGCGGCGGTCAGGGTAACGAGTTGATATTCGGCCATGCCCTCGTAGAAATCCGTCACCAGCACGATGATGGCGCGGGTCGGTACCTCGATTTGTTCCGCCGCGTAGGCCAGCGCCTTGCCGATGTGGGTGCCGCCGCCCAGTTGCACCTTCATCAGGGTTTCCACCGGGTCGTCGGCGTGGTCGGTGAGGTCGACGATTTCGGTGTCGAAGGCGATGAGGTGGGTTTTGACGCCGGGCAAGCCCCATAGGCAGGAGGCCGTCACCGCCGAATGGATGACCGACGACACCATGCTGCCGCTCTGGTCCACCAGCAGGATGATTTGCCAGCGCTCCAGGCGGCGGCGGGTGTTGTGGTGGAACCAGGGCCGGGCCAGGATCAGGCGGCGGGAAGCGGGGTCGAAATGGCGGAGGTTGCGGCGCAGGGTCTCCCCGGCGGCGAATTGGCTGGCGGCCCCCGTCGGCACCACCCGTTGCCTGTGCTTCACGCCGCTGAAGGAGCGCTCGATCTGCTTCGCCAGTTTTTCCATGATGTCCTTCACCACCTGCGCCACCAGGGCACGGGCCAGGGCCAGCACTTCCGGGTTCATCAAATGCTTGGTGCGCAGCACGGCTTCCAGCAGGGCGGGATTGGGGGTGGCCCGCGCCAGCACTTCGGGGTTGGTGACGATTTCGTCGATCCCGTAACGCTCGATGGCGTCCCGTTCCAGGCGCTCGATGGTTTCCTGGGGGAACAGGGTGTGGATGTCGTTGATCCAGTCCGGCACCGATAAGGCCGACGGTTCGTTGCCGCCTTGCCGGTCCAGGGTGTCGCGTGGGTCGCCGCCATCGCGGCCATAGAGCCAGGACAGGGCGCGGTCCATGGCGGCGGCTTCGCCATCAAGGCGGGCCAGCCCGGTTTCGGCGGCTTCGCCGAGCAGCAAGCGCCAGCGTTCGGCGGGGGTGAGGGTGATGGTTTCGGGCATGGCGGGTAATTGCTAAAGTCCGGGTGCGATTGTTGCGGGGGTATCTCACCACTAATATTCCCGGCGATACCGATAGCCGCCGGGCGTATTATGACGCTTTGGAACTGGGTAATTTGTCTGGGGAGAAAGAGGGGTTTTATCGGTTGATCGCCGGGCAGGTGTGGGCGATGGGGCGGCGGTTGGTGGGGACTTTTGGGGAAATGAATCAGTTTATTAACGAGGCATAAATTTCCATGCCTGTGTGTACCTAGTGCTATTACAGTAGTTATAAGTATAGGTGGAGCCCATGTATAATCTTATTCAGTACAACCATTTGGGCTCTCATGAATATAGAGCGATGGAGTGCTTGGGTAGCATCATGGCGAACTCAACGAGGTCAAAGATTGTAATTAATACGCTTTATGGCCTTGAATGTTCAGAATAATGGTCCGTAGAGCATAGACCACTTCAGTCCAAACTAAGTCGTGATCTTGGGCTTGTGCTATAGGAATACCATCTTTCGGCAAAACCTGTAAATATGCTAGTGGCGACTCTTTCCATGCACATGATCGAACAATTATTGGTACTACGCGTGCCTCACCCTTATCATGTCGAGTTAATGCGGCCTTCATTTCTTCATTATAACAATAGTCTGATTTTAAAAATCTCGCGCTAATTAGAAGCAATATTATATCAGCATCCCTAAGATTGCTATCAATTTTTTCTTTCCAATCATCACCTGGCATGATTTTGCGGTCGTGCCAAGGTTCGATTAGTCCATTCCTCAATAATATTGATAGATGATCATCTAGCTCATCCCGCAGTATTTCATCTGCATGTGAATAACTGATGAATAAGCGCACGGGTTTACATGATAGTCCAGATTTAGCGTTCGATAGCTCGGAGTTTGTATTTACTGAAGCCTGAAGATGCGAAGTTTTAGATTTTGAATTGCTCTTTTCAGCAGTAAGGTTTGAATATAGTGGCTGTGTCGCATTTATAGGCGTTTTAGCTTCCGTGGTTTTTTGAGTAAAATCACCAATAGCCATGCGTGACATACGTTGAATATCCTTTTCTGAAAGGCCACCAATATTATTAACATTAATTTTGCTTTGTTTACCAGTAACTTTATCCTTTGCAGATACACGTAGAATACCATTACCATCAATATCAAAGGTGACTTCAATCTGCGGAACCCCTCGTGGGGCTGGTGGAATATCAGCGAGGTCAAAACGACCAAGAGATTTGTTATCGCGGGCCATTTTGTTTTCACCTTGAAGCACATGGATAGTCACAGCGCTTTGATTGTCCTCCGCTGTCGAAAAGACTTGGCATACCCTGGTAGGGATCGTAGTATTTTTTTCAATTAGCTGGGTCATTACACCACCTAGGGTTTCAATACCCAGTGACATTGGGATAACGTCTAACAACAATAAATCGTTAATTTGCCTATTATATACGCCTGCTAAAATAGCAGCTCCATAAGCTATTGCTTCATCAGGGTTAACATTTCTGCATGGATCTTTGCCAAAAATATTTTTTACAACTTCTTGCACTTTAGGTGTACGGGTCTGGCCACCAGCGAGAATAACTGCATCAATTTCTAATGGTTTCAAACCCGCATCTTTCAACGCAGTTAAACAGGGTATTCTAGTTCTTTCAATCAAATCTTGAATTAAAGATTCTAATTTGGCGCGAGTCAACTTAAAATTCAGGTGTTTTGGTCCTGATGCATCGACTACAATATAGGGTAAATTAATATCATAATATTCACTGAAAGATAAAGCGATCTTGGCTTTCTCGGCCTCTTCCTTCATTCGCTGTAAAGCCAGCAGGTCATTGTGAAGATCAATGTTGGTATTTGTTTTAAATATTTCAACTAAAAATTCAACGATGCGTAAATCAAAGTCTTCACCACCGAGAAAAGCATCACCATTGGTGGATAGCACTTCAAATTGATGTTCGCCATCGACTTCTGCAACCTCAACAATTGAGATGTCGAAGGTACCGCCACCTAAATCGTACACAGCAATTTTTTGGTCACCACGCTTTTTATCCATTCCATAGGCCAGAGCTGCCGCCGTTGACTCGTTAATAATATATATTACCTCAAAACCTGCGATGCGACCTGTATCTTTGATAGCTTGGCGCTGGGGTTCACTAAAATAAGCTGGGACAGTAATAACTGCTTTTTTAATTTCCTCACCTAGCAACATCTCGGCATCTTTCTTTAGCGTTATTAAAAGTCGAGCAGAAATCTCTGGCGGAGCTAACTCCCTATCATCTACACTTACCCAAGCATCGCCGTTGTCAGCTTGTATAATCCTAAAGGGCGAGGTCTTAATTAATTTTTGTATAATGACATCATTATAACGACGCCCCATCAAGCGCTTGATACCGAATAGGGTGTTATGCGGATTAAGTACTGCTTGACGCTTAGCAGATTGGCCCACTAACACCTCGTTTTTACCAGTAAAAGCGATGACGGAAGGAGTGATGCGGGCACCTTCACTATTTTCCAAAATTTGTGGCCTGCCCTCTTTGAGAATGGCGACTGATGAATTCGTGGTTCCGAAGTCAATTCCGATAATAAAAGTCATAAATAAAAACCAGATATTTTTTAACTAAAACTACTTAAAGTGTGAAATTTATGTCCTAGCAATTGTAAAATATTTTTAAGGGTGGTGTGCAGTATGCCCAGCGTTTACCAGACTTGCAGTCTGAAGAGGAACTACGATGTTGCATGTGCTGACTGTAGGGAAATGCAAGGAACTCACCCCAACAAACCAATCTCCTTCGCCCATCCCAGCGCTTTTCGCTCCACCCGCTTGGCGTCCACCATTTCCCCCGCCGCCACCGGCAACCGTAGCAAACCCATCGCCTCCCCCCGCGCAAGGCCCAACAACTCCGCCACCCGCCCCGCGATGGCCCCGCGCTCGCGGGGCGGAAACCAGCCGAACGCGCCCCGCAACGACGGTAGCGCCACCAGGAAATCCTCGACCGCCAGCGCCTCCACCGCGCCATGGATCGCCGCCACGATCACCGCGTCCTGGGTCGCCAACTCCCGCGCCGTGGCGAACAGGCCATACAGGAAATCCCCCAGTTCATCGCGGGGCGGCACGGCCCGGACCAAGGCCAACACTTCGGCATCGGCGATGGTTTCCCAGCCATGGGCCGCGCCCAAGGCCGCGCCGCGCAGGGCGGGCGGGGCTTCCCGGCGGCGGGCCAGCCGCGCCAGGGTCGCCACCGCGAAAGCGCCATCGAATTCCGCCGGGGCCAAATCCACCAAGCCCATCAAGAACCGCACCGCGTCCACATCCCCCGCCAGCCCGGCTGGATTTCCGGCTTGATGGCCGTCCAGCAACCACAACACCCGCTCGCCTATCCCCGCCAGCGACGGTCCCAACACGTCCCGTAGCGCTTCGCCCCAGAAGCCATCGCGGGCCAGTTCCAACAGCGGCATCCCGGCCCCGGCCAATTCGCCGGGGTCGTGGCAAGCGGGCAGGCATCCGGCCAATTCCTGGGCCAACCGTTCCCCCAAATCCCCGAATCCCGCCTTCACCGCCCGGACCAGCCCCGCCGCCAGGCCCGGCGCGGACCCCACCCGCAATTCCGCCAGCAAGGCGTTCTCCGCCGCCTGGGCCAAGGTCGCGCCGTGGATGCTGGCTTCGATCAAGTCCGGCTCCCAACGCTCGTCCCGGACCAGGGTCCACAGCTCTTCATAGCGCAGATGTTCCGGCAGGTGGCGGGTGGCCCGCGTCGCCTTGGCCTCCCGCGCCGCGACGCCACCGACCCGCAACAGCTTGAGCCGCCACAGGGTTTCGGCGCGGCGGCGGCCCTGTGGATCGCGGCGGTCCAGCGCGACCTGACGGGCCACGGTGCCGGGCAGCAAGTCCAGTTCAGCCAGAATCCGCTCCACATCCCGCAGCAAGGGCGGCTGGGGCGTGGCACCGTCCAACTGCCCGCGCCCCGCACCGGTCAGGGCCAACATGGCCTCCCGCAACACCGGATGATCGCTGGCGGTGAGCAAGCCCCGTTCCGACCAGGGCGGGCGGCGGTCCAGGGCTTCGCGCACCGCCGTCGCCAGGAAGCCATCCAGCACGTCGGTGCGGGTGGGCGGGGCATGGCCGCGCAGTTGGGCGAGTCCGGCGATGGCCCGTTGCAAGGCCACGAAATCCGCCGTGGCGAAGGGCACCCGCTTATCCCGGAAGCGCCGGACCACGGCGGCGATGGCGTGCTCGACGGCGGCGGCGCGGCCTTCTTCCCAACACCATTGATAGAACAACGGAGATTGCATCCCCGCCCCATAACCGGCCAAGGCTTCCACCTGGCGGAATTCGTAGGGCACCAGATAGCAACCGGCGGGGCCGCTGCTGGGCGGGACGGGGGTTTCCGGGAAATCCACCGCGCCCGCCGCGAAATGCTCCGCCCACAGCCGCTCCAGGGCGTTCCGGTGCCAGCCGCCACAGACCACCAAAACCAGTGCTTCCGGCTCGTCCCGGTAGCGTTGGGCGGTGGCGGCGATGTGGCGGGCCATGAAGTCTTCCCGCGCCGCGTCGTCGGGGGTGCCGGGATCATCGCCACGCAGTTCGGCGAAATAGAGGTCGAGGCGGGCGTCGAGTTCTTCATCGGGCGCGGCCTCGAACAGGTGGTCCCACAGCGCGTCGGCCCCATCGCAATGGAATTGGCCGCACAACGTCCCGACCACCTGGGCGTAGCGGTCACGGGAATAAGGGCGGGCCGGGTCGGCGCGGCGGCGGGTTTCTTCCAATGCCCGGTAGCGCCAATGGGGCAGGTCGATGAAGCCCAGTTCCGCGCCGACTTCCCGCCCGGCATGCAAGGCCACCCATTCCGGCGAGTAGTCCAGGAAGGGATACCAGCATTGGGCCGGGCCGGTTTCGGTATGGGCGTAGCTGTAGAGGGCGATGGGTAGCCGATGGGGCAGGAACAGTTCGGCGAGGCGCGGGTTGAAGTCGCTCGGGCCTTCGATCAAGACGGCCTTGGGACGCTCGTGGCGGATGATTTCGCCCACCCGGCGGGCGCAGGCGGGGCTGTGGTGGCGGATACCGAAGATGCGGACCTTCATTCCGGCAGCCGGTCCCGCGCCGCGTGGAATGCCTGCCAATGCGCCCCCTTGCGCTTCCCGGCCCGGTGTTCCAGATAGCGGCGCAGCTTCTTCAAATCCTCGGCGTTGTCCTTGGCCGCCGCGCCCGCCAGGGCTTCCACGATGTCGCCCGGTTCGCCGCCGTCGCCGCGCAGGTAATAGCCCCGCAACGCCACGCTATGGGCCACGCCGACCGCTTCGGCGGTGCTGACCACGGTGCTGAGCTTGTCGCCCGCCGCGCCGTCCTGGCCGATGCCTTCCCGCAGTTCCCGGAACGCCGTCACCAGGACTTCCAGCACCTCGTCGGGCGGTAGCACCGGCACGCCTTCTTGCGCCAACAGCCGCGCCACTTCGGTTTTCACCAGGGCCAGTTCCTCGTCGTAATCGCGGATGGGGAACACGGTCTCGAAGGCGAAGCGGCGTTTCAAGGCGGCGGACATCTCGTTGACGCCCCGGTCGCGGGTGTTGGCGGTGGCGATGAGGTTGAAGCCGGGCACCGCGAACACCGTGCCGCCCTCGCCCTCCAGTTCCGGCACCATCAGCAGCCGCTCCGAGAGGATGGACAGCAGCGCGTCCTGCACCTCCGGCGGGCAGCGGGTGATTTCCTCGAAGCGGACGATGCGCCCCCCGGCCATGGCCCGGTAAAGGGGCGAGGGCACCAGGGCGCGGGGCGATGGGCCTTCGTTGAGCAACAGGGCGTAGTTCCAGCCGTATTTGATCTGGTCCTCGGTGGTGGCGGCGCTGCCCTGGATGGTCAGGGTGCTGGCCCCGGAAACCGCCGCCGCCAGCAGTTCCGACAGCAGCGATTTGGCCGTGCCCGGCTCGCCCACCAGCAGCAGGGCGCGGTTCCCGGCCAGCGTCACCAGCGCCCGCTCGATGAGGCTGGGGGCACAGACAATCTTGCGGCGCAGTCCGTTCCCGCCCAGGATGAAGTCGCGCACGGCGGGCATGGAGAGTTGCCAGCCGGGGGGCTTGGGGTTTTTATCCTTTGCGCGGAGGGCGGCGAGTTCTTCGGCGTAGAGGGTTTCGGCGGGGGGGCGTTGGAGTTGGGGAGTTGGGGTCATGGCTTGGGCTGATCTAGCTCGAAAAGGGTTTTCAGGAAATCCTGTACCGCTTTGATACGGGGAAGTCTCAAGGCTTCGTCGCGGAACCAGCGATTATCCTGAATCGATACTTGAATAGATTTTCCGGGGCGCATAATGCCAGCCATAGCACCGACGATAGCCTTGTTGCGTCCAGCGGGTTTATCAAAATCCTCGCGTTCTTCTGGGATAAGCTCGGTACTTGTTATGGCGGTATCGATATAGCTTGTCGCCGATGCCAACAGGTTGGGATATACCGTTAGGGCGCTGTCGAGCAGTAAATCTTCCAAGGTTCCGGCGGTTTGATTATCTGGTAGGACGAAAGCGCCTAGTTTGGGTGGGCCGGACGTCACTATGCCCGGCTGTTCGGGAAGGTTAAGTCCCTTTGCGGCCAAGTTTTGTTTCAATTCGCGATAACGCTTGGCAGCGTCAATTTCTTTGTCAGAGTCGAGTAATATGCCTAGTCCCGTCAAAATAATACCGTCCAAATCGAGAATATTTATAGCATTCTCGGTGGCTTTAATTAGTTGACTATCCCCTCCCGCGTTACGGATAGCGATGACATGGGTATCGCTTTGTAAAAACAAGGGGATTGGCACCCGTTTTTGTAGGTCGCCATCCGGCGGGTATTTTTTCGGGATAAGCTTTAAAAATGAACTATCCAGATTGCTTTCATGCTGGACACGCGCCAAACCAAAACATCTTAATAAACGATATACCAGCTCGACATCGTGCGGGCCTTCGACTGCGAGAAATCCATATTTACGCATTTTGGATTACCTCGGATCATAGCCTTGTTCGCGGAGTTGCCGCACCAAATTTTCATCGAGCCGCTTACCCACGGTTCTTTCCTCGGTTTGGCGTAAATGGAAGGTCACAATATCGTCACCCTTGTCCGCAGCGATGAGCGCATCCAGCGCTTCCAGGCTATGGGTGGTGACGAATACCTGGACATTCAACGTCCGGGCCGCTTTCACCAGCCACTCGAATACCCGGCCCAACGCGCCGACATGGATACCAGCCTCGACTTCGTCGATTAATAAAACGCCACCGTTTTGAAGGGCCAGTAATGTGCCTGCCAATAGCACTGAGCGGCGCATTGCATCGCCAAATATTGATAATGGTGCAATACCAAGACGACGATGTTTTATATATATAGTTGGGCGATGCCCTCGAAATGACGCCAAGTCAATACCTTCAATATCAGCATCGAAATCTCGAAGCAACTCAAGTGTGCTAGAGTCCTTCTGAAAAATAAGCTTTGATTGAAATTGAGCTTGCAATGGTCCCATTTGGTAAGAGTAAGGGGTCAAAGTGGCTACATCGAGTTTTGGTCTACTTTTTGATTTTCCGATCCTGGTTGGAGTAATTCTTTCCCATAATCTCAAAGTCGGCTGCTCGATGCTATCGAGGAATGTTGTCTGTCCGTGAAAGGTAGAACCTGTCGTTTGCAGCCAATCTGGAATGTGTACTAACTCAGCTCCACGTATCGTTTCTGGGAATATCAAGTTATCTGCACGCTGAGATCCTATGGCGCGTCGCATCTCGTCAGGAGAAGGCTCTCCGGTAAATTCAGTATATGTAACCACCAATTTGCGTAGCGGGAAACTTCCTTCGCATTTAAGTTCACACCAAGAACTAGCTAATTCATCTTGTTCTAAGCCTGTTATTTCCGTAAAACACCAACGTAAAGATTGAACACGAGTTTCATCAAGACCTCCAAAATCCCTGCGACGAATCATAGCCAGCCATTCATCTGGATTATACGGCTGGCATAAGATAGATAACGCTTCCAAAACGCTGGTTTTACCGGAGTTATTACCACCCACCAAAATATTAATCCGGCCCAGCCCATCCAATTCGAGGTGACGCAAGCCACGAAACCCATCGATTCCAACCTTGGAAAAAGGAAGTGTGGTCATAAGCAAACTCCGCGATGCTCCGAAAAAAGAACCAAAAGTGACCACAGGGTACATCAGTTTTTGTGAATACGTTCGCGTCGCATCAGCCAAGTTCGTCGGGCGATAAAGCTACGCTTTGAACACCGCCAACAAATCCATGTCGCGCAGCAATTCGCTAACCAGGATGGCGTCCAATTCCGCCATCTTCAGCCTGCGCTCCGTGCAGCGATCCCCCAGGCGATGCACCCTGATTTCGGAGAGCGCCTGCGCCGGGGTTGCGGCGACTTCGCCCAGATGGTAACCCGGCCCCAAGCTTAATTCGGCTTCCAAACCGCCCGGCAAGCGCTTCACCACGGAGAATACATAGCCACCGTCCGCCTCCCCTTGCTCCCAACCCTGTTTGGCGAGCCCCAAGATACTGCCGGTGGCGACGGCCTTGTCCCGGAAGCGGTCGATCATATCCGCCCCGCGCTCGGCCTCGCCGAGGGCGTAGGTCTCCCGCCCCAGTTGCTTGAAGGGCTGGGCGATTTCGTAATCGGCGAAGATTTGGCAGAAATCGCGGCCCAGGTCGTCCGGCAGTTCCAGGGCGTGGACCAAGCCCACCAACGCCTCCGCCGGGAGTGAATAGGCTGCATCGCGACGGTCGGCCAGGGTCAGGTCTTCCGCTACCCGGAAGGCGTCCACCAATAACCCATCCCGGTACACGCCCCACACCAGCCGCTTCGCCAAATGGCGCATCAGGGGATGCTCCACGAATAGCTGCCGGAACAATTCCAAGCCCCAACGCCGCCGCCCCACCATGGCCTGTTCCAGCCGGGCGGTTTGCAGGCTGGCGATGGCCTTGGCTTCTTTCTTGATGGCCTTGAAACGCGCCACCGCCGCTGTCGCCAGGGCCGCGTCGTCTTTCTGGTTGGGCTTGGGCAAGTCCTTGAGGCTCAGCCCCGCCTCGTCCTTGACCAGCGGTTTCAGGGCTTCGTCGAACTCCATCACGAACCGGCGCGGCCCGAAGTCCAACACCGCCTTGCCCTGCCCATCCAGTCCCAAATCGGGAACCAGCCGGTCGGCCAGTTCCTCCGCCGTCAGGTCGAGGATTTCGGCCACCTGGGTGATTTTCTGCCGGGCCTTTTCTTGCAAAGGCTTGGATTTCACCTTCTGGGCGATGCCGTGCAATTCCCGCAACGCGCCATCGGTGCCGATGGTGGCCAACAGGTCCAAGCCCACGATGGCGCGGGCCAGGGCGGCATGGGTGGGCCAGACGCGGATTTTTTCGGTCAAGCGCCGGGCGGTCGCGTCGTCGCCGAACCAGCCGAGGACGTGATAGGCCCAGTTCTCCTTGGGCGGAGCCCCCGCCACCAGCCAAGCCTCGAACACATCCCAGGCGAACGCGGCCAGCGAGTCGCGGGTGCAAGCGGCCTTGACGGCGTTCAAACCCACGTAGGGCGCGTCCAATTTGCTGATGGTCAGCATCCGCGCCACATGCTCCACGGCGGTCAGCGGCAGGGCACCGCCCGAGGCCAGGAGGGGACGGCGGAACGCGGTGGGGGTGAAGAGCGCAGGCAGCTTGGGCATCCTGGCCGGGACCATCAGGGCGGGATCGGCCCGCAGCAGCACCTCCATGGCCTGGGCGGCGGCATCGCCATAGCTGGCCGCGATCCGGCGGAGGTCCGCCTCGAAGCCTCGCTCCGCCAGCCAGCGCAAGGCGGCTTGGGCGGTCTCGCGGGGGACGCGGTCCTTGCCGAAAGCGGGCGGAATCAGCGCGGCGATGGCGGTTTCGGCATGGGCGAGCAGCCAAGCCTCGGCGTGGGGGCGGGCTTTCTTGAGGCGCTTCCAGGCATCGGCGGCGATGGGAACCAGCCGTGCGGAACGGACCACAAACGCCATTTCCAAGCCCACCTCGGTAGCGGTAGGGATGAAAGCGAGCAGGCCCGGCACACAGTCCAGTTGGAAGCGGGCGATGAGTGTCCGCATCCCCCAGGCACCCCGCCAGAAGGCAGCCGGGAGGGTGTTCCAAAGCCCCAGCGCGGCGGGGTCGGGCAGTAGCGAGAGGAGGGCGGGATAGCGATGCAATTGCCAGCTGGGGTCAAGGAGGTCTTCGGCACCCAACGGCCCGCCCGCCAAGGCCAGATCGAAGGCGGTTTTTTTGATGCCCATCAGGCGCAGGGCATAGAGGTGGTCGGGTTCGCCGGACGGTTGGTTGCGGATCAGCCAATGCGTCCTGTCGATGGGCGGTTTTGCCCATTCATCACGCTGCCCGTCTTGCCAAACCATGATGTCGGGCTGCTCGATGGGCATCAGCGCCAGGGTCGGAATGGCCTGGATGCGTTTGACCCAGGGCGGATCGCGGAGCAATTCGGGCAACGCTTCCGCCGGGGCTTCGGCGGCATGGGTGCGCGTCGCCAGCAGCCCGGCGAAATAGTCCCGCCCGGCCTCCGAACAAGCCGAGAGGGCCGGTTCCACGATGTCCGGCAAGCGCAGGGCCAGCGCCAGCGCCCAGCTTTCCACCAAGCTATTGCCGGTGGCGGCGGCGCGTTCGATGGCGCACTTGAGCAGGGCGGCGGGCCATTGCCCGGTGAGTTGGTCCAGCTTGGCGTGGACCTCCCGGTTGTCCAGCCGCGCCATCAGCAGGGGCAGCACGCCCGGCACCCTGATCCGCAGGACGAAATCGATGAACCATTCGCGCTCCTGCTTGGTGTCCTGGCTGTCCAGCGCGATCCCGATCACAGGCAGGGCGGCTTCCTCGCCATAGATGTATAGGTATAACAAGCAGATTTCATAGGCCTGGGAGGAACCCAGATAACGGTCGCGGAAGTGTCGGCAAGCGGCCGCCACCGACATCGCCGTTTCATCCAGCCACCAGGATTGGTTGATCGACGCCCCCGGCTCCACGCATTCCTCGGCCCAAGCCCGCTGCTCCGGGAACAGGAAGCTCACCATGCGGTCCAGCAGGCGCGAACGTCCGCGGAATTCCGCCGCCGTTTCCAGGGCGGCCTGATAATCCGCTTCCGGCGCGGCGACCAGCGCGTGGCGCAGCCCGTGATAGCTATGCTCGGTGCAGCCCCGGTCATGGAATAGGTCTGCGCCGGTCTCCAGCGTCATCCGGGTGGCGAAGGCTAGGGAGTGGGCGACGCTGGCGGCCTGGATGGCCCATACCAGTTCGGGGCGTGCTTGCCAACTTTCCGGCTGGCGGGCGGCGCATTGGGCGAAAACCTCCCGCCAATAGGCGGGGTCCGGGTTGCGCAGCCGTTCGGCGGCGAGCCGGTCAGCCGCCTCGGCCTGAGTCCAAGGGGCACCCTGGATATCCAAGGCCGCGGCCAGCCTCGCCCAGCAGTTTTGCACCTTCTGCAATTCGTAGGGTTGCAAATCGTGAAACGCGGGCGGATGGGTCAGACAATCGTCGGGCACATAGGGCGCGGGCACCCGGATGCCCCGGATGATGGGCAGTTTCCCACGGCGTTGGTCGGTCCATACCATGCCCCCGGTGGGCCAATCGAGTTGCGGAGCGGTGGTCATCGTGGTTTTCCTTTATGGTTGATTGTGTTGACGCCCTACGGACTACGGTTTGAGTTTTGGCAGCAAATCCACATCGCGCATGGCCTCGCTGAACGCCAGCGGGCTTAATTCGGTGACGGAAGCCCGCTCGTCGCTGGCATCGCGCCAAGCGAACAGCTTCCCGAATTCATGGTCCGGTTCGCCCCACTCGGAGCCGCTGTAGCTATTCAACGAGTTGGCCTCCAAGATCACGGTCAAACCGCCAGTCACGGACTTGCAGAATACCGGGCCATGCGCCCGCCGTTCCCGCCGCCAACCTCGGTTGGCCAAGGCGTTGAGGGTGCCACCATTGACCTTCTTGCCCACGAAGCGGGTGACTTCACCGCTTTTTCGCTCGGCCTTGTTGGGCCGATACAACTCCCGGCCCAGCTGCTTGAACGGCTGGATGATTTCGTAATCGGTGAAGATTTGGCCGAAATTCCGGAACAGGTCTTCGGGCAGTTCCGCCGCCATCGCCAGGCCGATTTCGCCCTCGGCGGGCAACTCACAAGCCTCGTCGCGGTGGTCGGCGAGGCTGGAATCCTCCGCCACCCGGAAGGCTTCCACCCATTCGCCCTCCCGGTACACGCCCCATACCAGCCTCCGCGCCAGATGGCACATCACCGGAACCGGATGCTCCATGAACAGCATTCGGAAGGTCGCGGGGGTCCAGCGGCGGCGGCGGGTCATGGCTTTGGTTAGGCGTTCGATTTGCTGTTTGGCGATGGCCTTGGCGTCCTTCTTGAGCGCGTTGAAACGCTGGGTGGCGTCGCGGGCGGCTTCCGCAATGTCGCTTTGCACGGGTTTGGGCAGGGTTTTGAGCCGCGCCCCGGATTCATCCCGCACCCAAGGCCGCAAAGCTTCGTCGAAACCGACGCTGAACCGGCGCGGGCCGAAATCCAAAATCAAGGTGCCGTCCGCGCCCAGTCCCAAATCGGGCACCAACCAATCGGCCAGTTCCTCTTCCGACAACCCCCGCGCCGCCGCGATGTCGGCCAGCTTTTGCCGCGCCTGGGTCCGCAACCGCTCCGAGGCCGCCTTGTCGTCGGCGAGGGCGCTGAGCCGCTGCATCGCCACGTCGGTGCCGATGGCGACCAGCATATCCAATCCCGCCACGGCGCGGGCATGGGCACCGTGCTTCGACCATTCCACCAAGCGGGGCGTCAGACGCCGGGCGGTCTCGTCATCGCCCAGCAGGGCCAGGGCGGTCAAAACCCAACCCTCCTTGCTGGGTGTTCCGGCCACCCGCCAGGCCTCGAACACATCCCAAGCGAACCCGGCGAGGGAGTCGGGCTCGCACGCGGCCTTGACCTGTGCCAGTCCGGGATAGGGATCATCCAAGCGGCTGATGGCGAGCATCGCGCCCAGGTGCCCGACGGCGGAGAGGGGCAGGGCACCGCCGCTGCTCAGCCGGGGCCGTCGGAACGCGGTCGGCACGAAGAAGGCGGGCGGCTTGGGCATCTTGGCCGGGACGCTCCACAGCGGGTCGGTTGCGAGCAGGGCGTCCACGGCGGACGCGGCGTCGGTGCCATAGTCGGCGGCGATGCGGCGGATTTGCGCCTCGAAGCCCTCCGCCGCCATTCCCCGCAACGTGGTCCAGGCATCCTCGCGGGCGGCACCGGGTTTGCCCAGGGCGGACGGGATCAGGGCGGCCAGCGCGGTTTCGGGATGCAGGCGCAACCAAGCCAGGGCGGGGGCCTTGGCCTGCTTGAGGTTGCGGAAGGCATGCGCCGCCAGCGGTGCGACCCGTGGAGTGCGGAAGGGCAAGGCCATGTCCAGCCCCCGGCCCGGCCTGGCCTGGATGTATTCCAGCAGTTTGGGCAGGGCTGCAAAGCCACGTTGGGCGAACAGCGCCCGCAACACCTCGGGTTCCCAGCCATGCCACAACTTGGCGGGAATGCCCGCCCAAATGGCGTCGGCTACTTTGGGCGGCAGGATGGTCAAGGCGTCAGAGTGTAATTTGAGCAAATAAGCCGTGTATTCCAACGAATAAGCCCGGTCGAAATCGCTCGGATTGAGCGGCAATCCCGCCCGCGCCCGCGCTTGGGCCGCATCGGTGAGCGGGAGTTTCGCCAATCCCCACTCAATGCGGGCGGCTTCGGATTTGTCCCGCCAGTATCGCGCAATCTTCTCGTCCACGGCGCTTAGCCACTGCTCCCGCAGTCCCTCCGGCCAAACCAGCGCTTCCACTTGGCGGGGCGCGGCGAGGTCCAACACCGGCAAGGGCTTGGGCCGGTCCTTGCGGTTCCAGGGGGGATCGCGCAGCACTTCGGGCAGGGCTGCGGCGGCGGCTTCCTCCGGCGCGGCTTGGGGTTTCGCCAAACCGGCGTAACGTGCCCGCGCTTCGGGAGGGCAAGCGGCCAGGGCGGGTTCGACCGCGTCCGGCTGGCGTAGCGCGAGATGCGCCATCCAGGCTTCCAGCCCATCGGAACGGCCCAAGGCGGCGCGTTCCAGGGCGGAGGCCAGGCAGGCGGCGGGCCAGCGCTTGGCCAGTTTGTCCAGGGTGGCGCGGGACTCGGCGTCATCGAAGCGGGCCACCAGCGCGGCGATCATGGCGGGGATTCCGAGCCGGCCGAGACAGTCCAGCACGGGGCGCTTGTCCTTCTTGGTGGCCGTGATATCCAGCAGGGTTTCCAGCACCGGCAGCGCCTGATCCCCGTGCAGGTGGATTTGCAGCAGCACGCCCGGAATGGCGCTCTGGCCGCGCAGGACCGTGCGTTCCCGGTAATGCCGACAGGCCGTCGCCACCGACAAGGCGGCTTCGTCCAACCGCCATGCCCAGGGGGTCTGGGCCGCGGCGGCTTCGGCCCATTCCGCCACTTCGGGAAACAGGAAGCTGATGGTCCCATCCAATTCCCGGACGGCCTGGCCCCGGTGGCTTTCCGCCACTTGGCGGGCGGCGCGGTAGTCGGCTTCCGGTGCCGCCGCCAGGGCGTGCCGCAGGCGGCGGTATTCTTTGAGCAGGGGGAAACGCTGTTCGAGCCGGGCGTTATTCCATTCTCTTTGGTCGTGGTCGATGTAATTGGTTTTGGTCGAGGCGATGAATTCCCGCCAGATATTCAGAAAGACTTCGGTCGTGAACGGCAGGGAATGCAGGGCCAAACTGGTCCGGGCCGCCCAGAGCAATTGTTCCTGTTGCGATGAATAATGGGGATAGAGGGCGGCGCACTGACACACCAATTCCCGCCAGAATTCCGGTGACGCCGCCCTGAGCCGGTCGGGGGCCAACAGGTCCGTGATCCGCGCTTCGGTCCAAGGACCGCTATCGTCGATGTCCAGATGCCGGGCGAGCGCGCTCCACACCGTTCCTTGCCGCGCCTCCCACGTCGGTTCGGTGAATCCATACGGTAATTCCCGGACGAAGGGATAGGCGGGAGCGGGCGATGCCGCGATGAATTCCGGCACATGGACGCCCCGGACGATGGGCAGTTTGGCACGCAGGTCGTCGGTCCATTGAAAACCACCGGTGGGCCAGTCGATGGGTTGGGAAGCGGTCATGGAGGTTTTCCTTTGTTGTTGATTCTTCTGAAAAAGCCAGTCATAGGATGGGTGGAGCGCAGCGTAACCCATCCTATAAATCAGGGTTTGAGCGGTGCCAGCAAATCCGTATCGCGGATGATCTCGCTGATCAGGATCGGATCGAGGCTGGCAAGGTCGATCAGGCCGTTCTTATCCCAAGTGCCTTGGCGGCGGACCAAAATGCCGGGGATGGTTTGTTCCGGCTCGTAACTCATCTCGCCGACGATGGTGCCCGGCTCTATCCGCAATTCGGCTTCCAATCCGCCGGGCAGGCGCTTGATGAACTCGCCCACCCAGCCTGCGTCCTGCGCCTGGCCGCGCTCCCAGCCCTTGTTCACCAAACCCATCACGCTGCCGGTGGCGACCTTTTTATCCTTGAAACGCTCGATAAGACCGGCGCGGCATTCCTCGTCGGTGGGGGCGTAGGTTTCCCGGCCCAGTTGCTTGAACGGCTGGATGATTTCGTAATCGCCGAAAACTTGGCCGAAGTCGCGGCGGTCGTCCTCCGGCATTTCCAAAACATGGGCCAGACCCACCTCTACCCCCTCCGGCAGCGGGTAGGCGTCGTCGTGGCGGTCGGCCAAGCTCAGGTCTTCCGCCACCCGGAACGCCCCGGCGAATTGGCCGTCGCGGTACACGCCCCACACCAAGCGCCGCGCCAGATGCCGCATCAGCGGATGATCCAGGAACAAGCGCCGGAATTCCGCATCGGTCCAGCGGCGGCGACCGCACATGGCGAGTTCCAGGCGGGTGACTTGCAGGCTGGCGATGGCTTTGGCGTCTTTCTTGATGGTTTTGTAATGTTCAACCGCCGCCCCCGCCCGCTCGGGGTCGTCGCCCTTGTTGGGCTTGGGCAAATCTTTGAGGCGGGTGCCCGCCCCGTCCTTGACGAAGGGTTTCAGCGCCTCGTCGAAACCCACGGAGAACCGGCGCGGGCCGAAATCCAACACCGCCGTGCCGGTGTCGTCTAGCCCCAAATCGGGCACCAAGCGGTCGGCCAGTTCCTCGGCGGTGAAGCCCCGTGCCGCGGCCACCTGGGCGATTTTTTCCCTGGCCCGCTCCTGCAAACCCTTGAACTTCACTTTCTGGGCGATGCCATTGAGGTGCATCAAGGCCACGTCGGTGCCGATGGCGGCGAGGATGTCGAGCCCGGCGACGGCGCGGGCGTGGGCGGCTTCGCCGGGCCATTCGCGGATTTTCGGGGCGAGGCGGCGGGCGGTTTCGTCGTCGCCCAAGAGACCCAGCGCGGTGAAGGCCCAAGCTTCCTTGCTCGGCGCGGCGGCGGCCAGCCAAGCCTCGAACACATCCCAGGCGAACTCGGCCAGGGAGGCCCGGACGCAGGCACCCAGCACGGTGTCCAATCCGGCATAGGGTTCGTCGAGCTTGCCCAGGGTGAGCATCCGGGCCACATGCTCCACGGCGACGAGCGGCAAAGCGCCCCCATCCACCAGGATCGGGCGGCGGAAGGCGGCGGGCACGAAGAAGCCGGGTAGCTTGGGCATTTTGGCCGGGACGATCAGGGCCGGATCGGCCCCCAGCAAGCGCTCGACCGCAGCGGTGGCGGCATCGCCGTAAGTGGCTGCGATGCGGCGGACTTCGGCCTCGCAGCCGTTTTGGGCCAGCCAGCGCAGGGCGTATTGGGCGTTGTCGCGGGGCTGGCGGTCCGCGCCGAAGGCGGGGGGAATCAGGGCGGTGATGGCGGTTTCGCGGTGGGCGCACAGCCAAGCGATGGCGTGGGGACGGGCTTTCTTGAGGTTCTTCAGGGCGTGGGCGGCGAGGGGTGCCACGCGGAGCGAGCGGAACGGTAAGGTGTGGCGCAAGCCATATTCGGGATTGGTCGAGACATAGGCGAGCAGGCCAGGCAAACAATTGAGTTGATAACGCTCGACTATGGCCGACAGCGCATTCTTTTGCCAATCATGCCACAGGTTGGCCGGCAGGTTATTCCAAACGGCTAATGCGACCGGATCGGGCAACCACAGCAACATTCCGAGGTTTGGGTAATGGTAATCCCTTTGTTCTAGGTCATCGGAAGTAGGTGGAATCCCTGCGAGTACACGCTTGTGGGCGGAGTCCTTAATATGGAATTCGCGTAAGCAAAACCTTTCCACGGTCAGCCCCGGTTCCGTCCGTTGCAATTGGTTGAGGAGTGGCTGCAAGTGTTCGTCTGACGATTTGGCCACTTGCCATTTTTGCTGCAAACCTTCTGGCCAGAGCATCTCATCCGGTTGCTCCGGCGTCACGAGCGCCAAGGTGGGCAGAGGTTCGGGCCGCTGCTTCCATGTCCACGGCGGATTCCTCAGCAATTCCGGCAAGGCTTCCGGCGGGGCTTCCTCCGGCTGGGCCAATCCGGTCAGCAAGCCTTGGAACCGCTCCCGCTCGACAGCGCCGCAAACGGCCAGGGCGGGTTCCACACAGTCGGGAAAACGCAGCGCCAACCGCGCCGCCCAGCCTTCCAAGCCGCGATCATGGCGGGCCACGGCGTGTTCGATGGCGGTTTTCAGGGTGGCGGCGGGCCATTCCCCGGCCACATCGTCTAGCGCCAACCGGACTTCCTTGTGATCGAAGCGGCTCACCAGGGCCGGAATCAGGGCCGGAATCCGCATCCTCAGCAACAGCTTCACGAACTTGGCCGTGTGGTCCTGGGTACCCGCCTTATCGACCAGCATTTCCAGGAAGGGAAACGCGGCCTCGCCATGCAGATGGACTTGCAGCAAGGCAACGGGGGGCGTGCGGTAGGCGTTCACGTATTGGCCCCGGTGATGGCGGCAGGCCATTTCGACCGACATCACGCAGTCATCCAGCCACCAACCCATTTCATGGCTGCCCGGTTGCGCCACGCAATCCTCGGCCCACTGGCGCATTTCCGGGAAAACGTAGCTCACCACGCAGTCCAGTTCGAGGGCGCGGCCCCGGAAACCCGCGGCGATTTGGCGGGCGGCGAGATAGAGTGCCTCCGGGGCGGCGGCCAAGGCGTGGCGCAGGAATTCATAGGTGGAGCGCCTGACATACCCATTATTCTTGCCGCTGGCGGTTTGCGCCAACCACAGCAAAAGCTCGGTGGCAAACGCCGGGGAATGCAGCGCGCAGGCGGTCTTTGCCGCCCACAGTAGATGCTGTTGTTGGTTATAGTCGGCCCGGCCCGCGCATTGAACGATCAATTCGTGCCAATACTCGGGATCATCGCCCCGCAGCAACGCGGGCTGCAACCGCGCCAGGGCGTCGGCTTCCGTCCAGCGGGCCATGCCCGTGGCTACGATGGCTTGGGTGAAACTGATCCATTGTTGTTGCACCCAATTGAGCGTATGGGGGCTGTTTGCCGTGTCGGCAAAGCTGGGTATTTCCCGCAGCGGGTCGCCGGGCTGATCGAATTCGGGGACGTGGATGCCGCGGATCACCGGCAATTGCTTGCGCAGGCCGTTGTCCCAGAGGAAGCCGCCGCCGGGCCATTGGATGGCGGAAATGGGGGATGTGGCGACGGGGGGTTCGGGCTGGACCGCTTCCGGTGTGGGTGGCGTGGGTTGGGGATCGACCGTGGCGGGTTCTGGCTTTTGGATAGGCTTGGGCGTGGGCACCGGGGCTGCCATGCCGATGGCGGCGATTTCCCGATAGCCCTTGCCGGTCTTTTCTTTGACGAGCTTGGCCGCCTCCGCCGATGCCGCCGCGTTCGATGGGAAACGCTTGGTTTTGGTTTGACCATTCGTGCCGATGCGGCCAAACGTCACGGTCAATTCCACATCCTCGACTTGGATTTGCCAGAATTTGCGGGATGTTCCTTCTATCAGCTCGAAACGGCGCATGGATGTCTCCTGCTTTTGGATTGCAAACGGCTGGGGAGATTGTAATACCGATATAAACGGTGTCCGCTGTCCCACTGTGCTTTATGGAAACCCGATACAAGAAGCCTCCGCACCCTGCACCTTAAAAGAACGGTTATAGAGGAGGGTTGTCAGCCGAAAGCGGGTTTCTGCCTTGGTCGATTCGGTGACGCGGCAGACGACCGCAATCGACCGACCGGCTCCCTCGGTTCGTCCACGGTGGTGTTCGCTGCAGTTTCGGGCGCAGCCCGGCCGTTTGGCTCAAATAAGGATATGGCCGAAATTAACTTCCCGACTTCGCTGCGAAGCAGGCCGAGCCGTCGGATAACGTAGGGATTGGCGAATCGTGGAGATGAGTGGGGCTGATGGGTTACGACGAAGCCATCGAGACGAAGATGCGGCGGTTGTTCGAGAGGCTGTCGGAGAAGGACCGGCGGAGATACGCGGGGATCGAGGCGGCCAAGCTGGGGCACGGCGGCACGGAGTACATCGCGGGGCTGTTCGGGCTGGACCCGAAGACGGTGCGGCGGGGCCTGGCGGAACTGGAAACGGAGGACGACCCGGAAGCCGGGCGGGTCAGGAAAAAAAGGCGGGGGCCGGAAAGAGGCGGTTGAACGGCGTCCGAGGCTGGAAGGGAACTTCCTCAAGCTGCTGGCGGAGTTCACGGCGGGCGATCCGATGCGGGAAGGTGGTGCTGTGGACGAACCTATCGCGGCGTGAGATCAGCCGCCGCCTGGCGGAGATGGGAAGCCCGGCGAGCCGCCACACGGTCCGCAAGCTGATGAGGCGGCACGGCCTGGGGCAGCGCAAGGCGCGCAAGAAGAAGTCGCTGGGGGCCCATCCCGACCGCGACGCGCAGTTCCGCAACATCGCCAAGCTCAAGGCGGGATACTTGGCGGCGGGCGATCCGGTGCTCAGCATCGACACCAAGAAGAAGGAATTGATCGGCAACTTCGCCCGGGAGGGCCATACCCATACCCAGGTGCCCGTCGACGTTCTGGACCATGATTTCCCCAGCGCGGGCGAAGGCAAGCTGATCCCGCACGGCATCTATGATTTGGCGCGGAACGAGGGCCATATCTACCCCGACACCCGCCACGACACCAGCGAGTTCTGTTGCGACAGCATCGCCCATTGGTGGGAGCGGCATGGCCGCCGGAACTATCCCGGCCGCCGCCGGTTGCTGCTGCTGTGCGATGGGGGCGGCAGCAACGCCTCCAACCGGCATGTGTTCAAGGACGCCCTGCAATGGCTCGCCGACCGGCTGGGAATCGAAATCCGCGTCGCGCATTACCCGCCGTATTGCTCGAAGCACAACCCCATCGAGCACCGGCTGTTCCCGCACATCACCCGCGCCTGCCAGGGCGTGGTGTTCCATTCCGTCGCCATCGCCCGGCAATTCATGGCGCGGGCCAAGACCTCCAAGGGATTGAGGGTGACGGTGGATATCCTGGCCGGGACCTACGCCACGGGGAAGAAGTGCTCCGCCGACTTCCTCGAAACCATGAGGATCGTCTTCGACGACTTCCTTCCCCGATGGAACTACCGCGCCATTCCCATGGCTATCTGATTCCGGGAAGTTATTCCTGGCCAAATCCTTAGCGAATATCGGGTGGGAATTCTATACCGCGCATCACTTTGAATCGCACCCGTTAGAAGCTGTCTGGCAAAAAGGAATTCCTGTAGAGTCAAGCCCCCCGTTGAATGCGAATTACGAGCTACTCCCTTCCCGCCCTAAGACCACCCACTTTTTGGCAGGCGGTAGATATGGCTGAGAATGTTCTTGACCTGCTGGGGTGTTTGGGGAGTGGCCTGGGCCAAGTGCCGATGGACGCGCTCGGCCCGCTGCTGGACCGTCATGGCATGGGGCAGGTGGTAGAGGGAGTTCTTCCTGACGAGGCGGATGAGGTATTCGGCCGGGTTGAACTTGGGGGAGTAGCCGGGGTGTGGAGGAAGTGCACGGCGATGCCCTGGGCCAGGGGGATTTCCGCCAGCAACTCGGCCAGAGCGGCCTTCATGGAGTCGTTGTGGATGGAGCAGTTGTCGAGGATGAACAGAATCCTTTGGTAGTCCAGGCTGGCGTAGCGCAGGACGATCAGGGCGATGACGTAAACGGCGTTCGGGGTTTTGGCCTGGGGTTGGAAGTCCACGGTGGTCTGGCCGCTGCCCAGGTCCAGGGCCAGGAAACCGTTCAGTTTCTCCCGCCGCTTCTCGTTGCTCGGCGGCGCCGGGGCGGTGTTCTTCTCCGCCCAGGCGTAGTGGGTGCAGGTCGTGGACAGCAGCGCGAACTCGTCGAGGGCTACGAGGGCGGTGCCGGGGTCGGCCTCGGCGGTTTTTTTTCGAGCGCCTCCACGAAGCCGGCCCGCTCGGCGGGCTGGGCGGGGCCGTAGTCGCGGTGGGCGCGCTGGTGGGAGAGGCCCAGTTCGTCGAAGATTTCGTAAAGCCGGTTGGCGCTCAGCGGCAGGCCCCACTTCTTAACGAGCAAACCCTGGACGTGGGCCGCCGTCCATTGGTAACTGTCGATGCCATAGTCCGCCGGCGTCTTGTGGAGCAGGATGTAGCGCAGGACCTTGCGCCGCTGCGGGTTCAGGGCTTGCGGGCGGGGCCGCCTTTGCGGGGCCAGCAGGGCGTCGAAGCCACCATGCAGGTAGCTGTCCAGCCACTCCTCCAGCGTCTTGCGCTGGACTCCCTGGCTGCGGCAGACCCCGGCCATGCTCTCGCCGTCCCACAGGGCCTTCAAGGCCAGCAGCCTACGCCGTCGGCTTTGCTGCTGGTGGCGGTAGAACAGCGCCTGCCACCGTTCGCGGTCCTGCGGGGCCAGCCGTTGGATGCGGATACAGCGGTTCATCGTGCCTTTCCCAGTCCAGTTCGATTGCCTATAAGCTTAGTCGTTCTTTAGACGGGAAGGGAGTAGGTGGGTTTTAACGGATAAACAAAGGGGATTGGTGAATAACCTGCTTTTGGGCTTTGATCCGTTGTTGTGGCTGTGCCAAAGGTTTTGCCACTCTGTGCCAAAGATCGTGCGGCGCTACGGGACGCGCCGAGGTTGTTGGCCGTGAAGTAAACGGGGTTTCACGCGGCGTGAAACCCGCATAATGAAAAAAGCCTTGCGGTTTCCCGCAAGGCTTTGATATTCATGGTGGGTCGTGCTGGATTCGAACCAGCGACCACTGCATTAAAAGTGCAATGCTCTACCGACTGAGCTAACGACCCCTCGAAGGCCGCGCATTATAATGACGCCCTCCCCATTGTTCAAGCCTTTGCCATCCACCATGTCATCGCTCCGACTCCGCCCCCTGCCTTGGCTCGCCCTGCTCCTCGCCTTCTCCCTCAGCGGCTGCGTCTGGCTGCGGCTATTGGAGCTCAAAAACCAACTGACCCAGTTCGACCGCCATTTCCGGGTGGAAGTCGCCGACCAGCATTTCATCCTGCACCTGCGCGACCCCGTGCTGCTCAGCGAGGACTTCACCGACCTGACCAAACTCAAGCCCAGCCGGGTCGGCATCCTGCCCCAGGGCTACCGCTGGTTCCTCGACTTCGCCCACGACCCGGCGGCGCAGCCTCAAAAAGACCAGCGCTTGATCTTCGCCATGAGTTTCACCCAGGACGGCAAGTTGAGCGCCTTCGATTTTCCGCCCCTGTTCCTGCAAATGGCCCCGGTGGCATTCCTGGAAGCCTCGATCCGCTCGCTGGGGCTGGGCAAGGTCGATCAGGGCAAGCAGCAATTGAAGGTCGACCCCGAGGATTTGCCCAAACTGACCGGGAAGCTGCCCAGCCAGAAAGCCATCCTCGACGCGCTGGGACCACCGACCGAGCGCGCCACCCAGGACGGACTCCAAGTCCTGCTGTACCGCTTCAAGGCCCAAACCACCCCGGTCGATCCCGATTACGAAAAGCGCCGCCTGGCCGAGGCCAAGCTGTTTTTCGATCCGGCCAAGGACGAACTGGTGCGGTTGTCGGGCCGCTTCGTCGGGCTCAAGATCGCCATCGACTACCGCAAACTGCGCCGTCCCGAAGATGAAAAAACCGCCGCCCGGCAGGACTGAATCCGCCCGCCCCGGCGGACCCTCTTGGCGCGGCGCTTGCTCATACCGCCGTTCCCATCCCGCATTCTGGTCAGGAGCCCCGCGAACCATGCCGAATACCGCCTTTGCCCACCCCGGACCGGACCACCGGCCCGTGGCCGCCCCCTGGTTACGCTGGACCTTGTTGTTCGGCTTCGCCGCCTTGATGAACGGCTGCGCCTCCTGGCTCCTGCCGTTCGGCGAATACTCCCCGCCGGAACCCCTGGAACAGGAAGCCGAAGCCAATCCCGCCGTCCACGACCTATCCCGCCATCGGTTCGCGCTGCCCAAGGACGACAATATCGTCGGCCAGCTCGGCGTGGTCGAGGTCCGGGACGGCGACACCCTGCCCGATATCGCCCGCCATTTCGGCCTGGGCTACGAGGAAATCGGCACCGCCAATCCCGGCCTCGACATGTGGGTGCCCAGGGCGGGAAGCCGCGCCGTGTTGCCCCTGCGCTTCGTCCTGCCGGACGCGCCGCGCAAGGGCATCGTGGTCAACCTGGCGGCGATGCGCTTGTTCCTGTACGGCGGCAAGGGCGGCGAGGTCGTCACCTATCCGGTGGGCATCGGCAAGGAAGGCCGCTCGACTCCCACCGGCGACATGTACGTGGCCCGCAAGGCCGAGAAGCCGGTCTGGTACGTGCCAGAATCCATCCGCCGCGACCACGAAAAGCGCGGCGACCCACTGCCGGCGGCGGTGTCGCCCGGTCCCGACAATCCGCTGGGCGCGTATGCGATGTACCTGAGCAAGCCCAGCTATCTCATCCACGGCACCAACAAGCCCTACGCCATCGGCCTTAGGGCCAGCAACGGCTGTTTGCGGCTCTACCCCGAGAACATCGACCTCTTGTACCGGCAGACCCCGGTGAAAACCCCGGTGCGGATCGTCAACCAGCCCTATCTGTTGGGTTGGCACAAGGGCCAGCTTTATCTCGAAGCCCACGAACCGCACGAGGAATTGAACGCCAAGGCGCTCCAGGCCACGCTACAGGCCAAGCTGAAGGAAATAGAGAAGAAGGGCCACGCGCTGGATTGGCCCAAGATCGAGGCCACGGTGGCGGAGGCGCGGGGGATTCCGGTGCCGGTGTTCGCGCATACGCCCGGCGTGGAGCAATTGGCCCGCCAAGCCGTGCCGCTGACACTGCCGGAACAGCTCTACGGCCAGCCGCCGGTGCCGCGGAACCCGACCCACGACGGCTGGTATGTCGAGGCGCTGGAAAGCGGCGACGCGCTCACCGCCCAGCGCACGGCGGCGGTGCTGAACCATATGGGACCGCAGATTCCGGCGCGGGCCGTGGCCTTGCCGGATGGCAACCAACGGGTGTTGGCGGGACCGTTCGAGGACGCCAAGCGCGCCCAGGCGGCGGCGCGGCAGATGCTGCTGGACCTGGACATCAAGGGGAAGATCATGCCGCCCCAACCGCAGCGCTTGACCTCGAAGTAAACCGCACCGCCCTGCCCGGCCCGTCCGGTGCCGGGGAGGGCGGATGGGAAGGCCGCTACCTGCCGCCGTCCTTTTCGCACATTTCGGGGGTCTTGCACTGGTCGGCGGTGCCCGCGAGCGGGGTGCATTGGGCTATCGCCATGCAATGGTTCATCGAAGGATGCCATTGGGTGACGCCGATCTCGCATCCGCATTTGTCGATGCCGCCCGCCCCCCCGTTGCTGCCGCTGTTCGAGGCCGAGGCGGGCTTTTTCTTGCTGACGGCCACTTCCAGGAGGAAATTGACATCGTGCTTGTTGTCCGGGTCCTTGGCGTCGCCGCCGACCGCCACGCTCAAATAATTCTGCCCGCCGGGCCGGAGTTTGAACTTGCCGGTCACGTTCGCGGAATCCAGGCTGCCCTGGGCCAGATACGCCGTGGCCCAGCCATTGCTCTGGCTGGCCTTGCCGTTGAAGGGCGCGAGCTTCCAGGCCCAGAACTTGGGGGAGGTTTGCAACTGGCTGGGATACCAGTGCAGGTGTATCCCCGCATCCTGCCGCCCCTCGAACACCGAGAGGGCGGGGACCAGATCGTCCTCGGTGGCGACGCCATCGCCATCGTCGTAGCGCTTGGCGGTGATGGAGACCCAGACATTGCCCATGCCGCCTTTCTGTAAGGCGTTCAGGTCCAGCACCACCCAGCGCGAATGCATGCTCCAGCCGTAGCATTTGCCGGCATCGACCCCGCCGGCATCCGCCATCAAGGTCTTGACATTGTCGGTGTCGCACCAGGACATCGATTTCAGGGTCGGCACGATCTGCGTGAGGCTGTTCTTCGCGGCGTCCGCCGCCTGGTCGGGATGGGTGATGTTGTCGCCGGTCTTGAGGGTGGCCGCGGTGCCTTTTTTCGCATCCAACTTGCTGAAGACGATGTTGGCCACCCATGGCCCGGTGGGCGAGGCACCGGTGCCGGGATTGACGGTGTTGTTGCTGAAGCCGATGCCGTTGCCGCCGTAGATTTCGGCGGCCCCCGCCGCGGCCGGTGCGAGGCAGGCCAAGAAGGCGCAGGCCAGTTTTCCGAGTTTCATTGTCGTTCTCCCGATTCGCGGGAATCCCCGCATAGGCATATTAGTTCGCACTAAATCACTCAAACTATATGCCACCGGACCGCATCCTCAGGCATCGCACGCGGCGTCTTCCATCCCAACAACCGTATGGATGGCATGGTTATGTGTCCGATCCCGCAAAATCGCGGGATATGGCGCATGAACGATCCATCGCCGCCGCAACAGCCCCGCCGCCCTAGAATTCCACCCCCACCGACACGAACACCGACCGACCCATGGCGGGCACGGCGGGCAATTGGTTGGGCGAATAGGGGAAGCGGGTGGCGTAGATGTACACGCCGCCCAGGGGATGGAAATAGGCCTTGTCGAGCAGGTTATCGACGCCCAGTTCCAGCTTCACCTGCTTGTACTGGTAGCCCGCCTTGAGGTTCAACAGGACATAGCCCGGCGTCACCGGCTCGTTGTAGGTCTTGGCGACGGTGGTCTTGCGGTCCACCAGTTCCACGCCCAGGGAGTTGGAAAAACGGCCCCATTCGCTGTCGAGCGTGTGTTCCAGGGCGAGGGTCCCGTGCAGCGGCATCATGTGGTAGAGGTTGACCTTGTCTGGGGCTTGGTAGCCTTCCAACGACCAGCCTTCCGCCTCGCACAGGTATTTCCCGCCGGGCGTGGCGTTGGCGTAGGGACAGGGACGGCCCCGCCCGCCATCCTTGCCCACGCCCCGTACATAGGCCAGCGACAAGCGCAGGGCAAAGCCCCCCGCCGGGGATTCGGGCAGGAAGTTGTAGCGGCCCGAGGCATCGACGCCGTACAGGTCGGCGTAGGGGATGTTGACGAAGTGCATGCCCCGGAAACCGTCGCGGCCGATGCTGTCCACCTGCCCCCAGATGTAATTGGCGATATGGGTGTAATAGGGCGAGACGCTGGCCGACCAGACCTTTTGCTCCGCGTCGTGCCAAGCGCCCGTGAACGAAAAGTTGTAGGCGGTCTCGGAGCCGAGTTGCAGGTTGCCCTGGTAGCCATTGCCGTCCCCGAACCAGTTGATCATGGATTTCTGCGAGCCGCCGGTCCAGGCGTAAAGTTCATAGAGGTTGGGCGCGCGCATCTTGCGGGCGAAGCCCAGTTCGTAGCGGCTGGTGGCGTCGGGCGCGAAGCTGGTCAGGGCCGTCACGTCGAAATTGACGTTGGTCTTGGCGTGGTCGGCGGCGTTGAACTGGTCGGCCCAGAAGGCGTTGACGAAGCTGTTGTCGTAGCCATGTACCGACCCCGTGTCCATCCATACCGTGTCGTTGCGCAGCCCCAGGATGCTGGTCCAGCGTTCGTCCCAATCGGCCTCCCATTCGGCGAACAGGCCCATGCGGTTGCGCTGGCCGCCGTTGACGCTGATGAAATCCTGGGGATAGAAATCGTCGCCGGGCCACCAATCGTCGAGGGTCTGGCGGAAGAATTCGTTGCCGACATGCAGGGTGTGCCGGGCGGCGAGGTCGATATGGGCGCGCAGCCGGTAGCCCAGGTCGGTGCCGTCGGATTCCATGGGCATGGTGGCCCCCTTGCGGTTGGGCAGGGCGTCCATGGTGTGCCAGGTCTGGTGGTAATAGAACTTGCCGTCCAAGCGGCCCCAGGCGAAGTCGTTCTCGTAGTTGAGCCCCCCCAGGATGGCGTCGTTCCTGACCATGTCCATGCGCTGGTTGGGAAAGCCCTGGTAGGGCAGGTGCTGTCCCGAGAGATCGGCGGTCCATAGTCCACTGGTGGTCTTGAGGGCGCCGCGCAGGCTGTGGTTGGTGGTCTCGAACTGCGAGGGGACGACCTGCGGGCCGTCGTCGCCGGTGTTGTAGCTCCGCGCCCGGTTCCAGGAACCGTTGTATTCCAAACTGGCGTCGGGGGTGGCGTAGGCCGTGCTGGCGTTCACGCCCACGTTGTCGTTGATGCTGCGGTAGAAGCTGCCGAATTTGGAGGAAGTCAGCGTGCCCTGTTCCGCCGAGGCGAATTCGGGGGCCAGGGGATCGACGCTGATGGTGCCGCCCACCGAATCCCCGCCCTGGCTGACCGGGGTGATGCCCGCCATCACCGTGGCCTTGCCCACCGCCGCGGGGGCCACATAGGACAGGGCCGGATTCATGTGGTTGCTGCACGCCGAACTGATGTTCATGCCGTTGACCACCACCTTGACCCGGTCGTCGGCCAAGCCATGCACGGTGGGCAGGCTGGACACCCCGCCCCCGGTGGCGAGGCTGACGCCGGGGATATCCTTGAACAGCCCGGCGGTGTCGTTGCCGGTGGCCTGCCCGCTGGCGAGGCCGGCGGCGTCCAGGGTGCTGGCCCCGAGGATTTCCGCCTCCGCCCGGCCCGATACCGTGATTTCGTCCAACTCCACCACGTCGTCCGCCGCGAGGACCCCGGCGGACCCGGCCAAGAACGCCAAACCACCCAGCGCCCTCAACCCCAAGATCATTTTGCTTTCGTAGGCGTTACACACGCTGCCACCCCGTGCTGGTAATGCGGGAACCCGCCGGGCGCGATTGCCCGAAGAACCCCCGGATAGGGCAATAATCGTGCTAAACACGGCATGTCCCGCCCAGTAGGCCCGCGAACCCCATGGACGCGGACCCAAGCCTACGCGATATCACACACCTCCGCCGGCGCTGGGCGGTCCGGCGGCGGACCCTCCGCGCGGCCCGGAACTCCTGGCCCCGGAATCCGGCCCAGGGCGGTCCGGGTCCGTGGCTCAATATTTGCTCGGCCCTGTCACCCTTCGCCACACTGGCGGCACTCCCGGTCCGAGACAAACATCGCCCCATGATCCGCATACCGCTATCCCCATTCCCCGCCCTGCTGCTGGCGACCGCCCTGGTCCCGGCCCAGGCCGAAGAGGCGCTGGAACAAGCCCTGGAACAACAGCTGAAAGCCAACCAAGCCGCCGCCGCCGCCCAAGCCGCCATCGACCAGCTCGGCGAGCAGACCCGGAAAATGCTCGACGAATACCGGGAAGCCCTGCGCAAAACCGAGGCGATCACCGCCTACAACGCCCATCTGCGGCGGCTGGTCGAATCCCAGGAAGAAGAAAAGCGCTCGCTGCAAAAACAGCTGGACGGCATCGAAGGCATCCGCCGCGACCTCGTGCCCCTGATGTTGCGGATGGTGGAAGCGCTGGACCGCTTCGTCCAACTGGACCGGCCCTTCCTGGCCGGGGAGCGGGCGCGGCGGATGGCCGAATTGAAAAGCCTGATGGACCGGGCCGATGTGGACGACGCCGAGAAATTCCGCCGGGTGCTGGACGCCTACCAACTCGAAAACCAATACGGCAAGACCACCGAAGCCTACCGGGCCGAGTTCAAGCCGGGTGCCGCCCCGGCCCGCATGGTGGATTTCTTGCGGGTCGGGCGGGTGGCCCTGCTCTACCAAAGCCTGGACGGCGGCGAGACCGGCGTCTGGGACGCGCGCGCCCGGCGCTGGCAAGTCCTGCCCAGGGAATACAACAAACCCGTGGGGCTGGCCCTGGCCGTCGCCCGCAAGGAAAGCGCCCCGGAACTCCTGCCCATTGCCGTCGAAGCCCCGGAGGCCGCCCGATGAAGCCGCTACGCACCTTGGCGCTGATGGCGCTGCTCGGCGGCTGGACCGTCCCGGCCCCGGCGGGCGGGTTGGACGACCTGGTGCGCCAGGTCCAAGCATCCCAGGCCCGCGAAGCCCAGGCCGACCAGGACCGCAAAGCCCGGTTCCTGGCCGATAAGAACCAACAGCAAAAACTGCTGAGGGACACCCAGGCGGCGCTGGCCCAGGCCGAAGCCGAGGGCAAGGCCCTGCGCGAAGCCTTCGCCGCCAACGAGGCGCGGATCAAGGCGATGGGCTTGGAACTCAAAACCAAGGGCGGCGAGCTGAACCAATTGTTCGGCACCGTCCGCGAGTTCTCCGGCAAGTTCAAATCCGACCTCGCCGAATCCCTGGTCTCGGCCCAATATCCAGGCCGCGCCGCCGCCCTGGAACCCCTGGTGCTGGGCAAGGAGATTCCCGGCCTGACCCAACTGGAAGGGCTATGGCTCGGCGTCCTCCAGGAAATGAACGAATCCGGCAAGGTGGTCGCCTATACCGGCCTCTTCACCGACGCGGCGGGCAGCGAACGGACGGGCACCATCCGCCGGATCGGTCCCTTCACGGCGGTGGCCGGGGGCAAATACCTGCGCTACGTTCCCGACTACGGCAAACTGGTCGAACCCCCGCGCCAGCCGGAACGCGACTCTCTGGCCTTGGCGGCAAACCTGGAACACGCGGGCGCTGGCCCGGTCTTGGCGGCGGTCGATCCTTCCAGGGGGACGCTGCTGGACCTCGCCGCCCAGGTGCCCCAAGGACTGGGCTGGCTCCCCAAGAGCCTGCGCGGCCTGTTGAGCAACGAGGTCGATCTGGCCATCTTCGGTGTCCTGCTGCTGGCGAGCGTGTGGGCGCTGGCGGTGGCGGTCGAGCGCTGGCTATTCTTCAAACGGGTCGATGTGGCCGCCTATCCCAAGGCTTCGGTCCTGCAAACCGAACTCACCCGCCACATGACCGTGATCGGCACCGTCGCCGCCAACGCCCCCTATGTCGGGCTGCTCGGCACCGTGCTGGGCATCATGATGACCTTCCACCGCATGGGCACGGAGAAAAGCAGCATGGACGTGCATAGCATCATGCTCGGCCTCAGCACCGCCTTGAAGGCCACCGCCATCGGCCTGTTGGTGGCCATCCCCTGCGTGGTGCTGAACAACGCGCTGCGCCGCCGCATCCGCGAATTGATGGCCGCCCACGAGGTGCGCCATGGATGACCGCGATTTCGACCAGATCAACGTCATCCCGCTGGTGGATGTCATGCTGGTGCTGCTGGTGATCGTGCTGACCACGGCCACCTTCATCGCCACCGGGGAGGTGCCGGTGGACTTGGCCGAGGCCCGGCAGGTCGAGCAACCCAGCCCGGAAACGCCCCTGATCCTCAGTCTCAAGGCCGACGGCACGCTCTACCTGGGCAAGACCCAAATCTTCCTGGACGGCCTGGGCGAGACCTTGGCCCCCTATCCCAAAAGCAAACAGGTCGTCATCAGCGCCGACAGCGCCATCGTCCTGGAAAAATTCGTGCGGGTGGTGGACGAGGTCAAGCGCAACGGCTTCCCCCGCGTCAGCCTGCAAGTCGAACACACCGGGCCGGGGGCATGACCGACGGCCAAAGATATCTGCGGGGATTCGCCCTATCGCTGCTGGCGCATGGCCTATTGGCGGGATTGGCGCTGTGGTGGTTCTGGCACCGTCCGCCCCCGGAACCCGAACCGGAGCCGCCACGCTGGGAAGTCAGCCTGATGCCCCCCGCCGAGGAAGCGCCGCCGCCCGCCAAGGCAAGCCCGCCCCCGCCGCCGGAGTTCGCCGCCGAACCCGCCCCGGCCATGCCGCCCGAACCCCAGGCCACGCCCCCCATGGCGCTGCCCGGCGGGAGCGGCGCACCCCGCTTCGACATCCCCAAACTAGGTCCGGCCATGGGCCATCAGGGACCCGCCATGCCGAACCCGGCGGGAACCCAGGGGTCCGCGGGCGGGACCGCACTGCCCACCGCGCCCGGCACGCGGACGGTGCCCGGTTTCGACGCCGGGGACAGCCCGCCCACCCCCATCGTGCGGGTGCCGCCCACCTATCCGCTGGAAGCGCGGCGCAAAAAAATCGAGGGCTGGGTGCGGGTGGAACTGACCGTACTGGAAGATGGCACGGTGGTGGACGCCCAGGTGAAAAAGGCCGACCCGGTCGGCGTCTTCGAGGCAGCCGCCCTGGCGGCGGTGGCGCAATGGCGGTTCCGGCCCGCCACGGAGAACGGCAAGGCGGTGCGCCGCCGGGCGGGGCAGACCTTGAAATTCGAGCTGAACCAATAATATGAGACGCGCCTTGCTGCTGCTCGCGCTGGTTCCGGGTCTGGCCTGGACCGAACCCGGAGACCCCCACGCCCACCACCACGCCGAACCCGCCGCCGCGCCCACGGTTCCCCCGGAAACCTACCGGGAATTCCAGGCCATCGAGTCCCTGGTCGCCCAATCCGCCTACGCCGAGGCGGAACGCAGAATCCAGGCGCTCCTGCCCGGACTCAAGGACAATCCCGCCGCCCTGGCCTTGCTGCTGCGCAACCTCGCCAACCTCCACGGGATGCAACAGCACTACGCGCCCGCGGCGGAAGCCCTGCGCCGCGCCCTGGATACCCAAGCCCTGGCCCCCGCCGAAACCACCCAGGCCTGGCTGGAACTGGGGCAGTACGAATTCGCGGCGGAACGCTACGGCCCGGCCGCCCAGGCGCTCTCGGCCTGGCTGGAACGGACGCCCGCCCCGGCCCCCGAACCTTGCCTCCTGCTCGCCGAAACCCAGGCCAAGCTCGGGCGATACGCCGAAGCGGCCCGCTTGGCCGAACTGGCCATCGCCCGCTCGCCCCAGCCCAAGCCGGAGTGGTATCAATTCCGGGCGGCCCTCTACCATGCCGCCCACGATCTCGGCGCTTGCGCCAGGGCCCTATCCGCCCTGATCGACCATGAACCCGGCGATCCCCGGTACTGGAACCAGTTGATCGGCGTCTACCAGGAAGCCGGGCAGGAAGGCGAGGCCCTGGCCGTGCGGCAATTGATGTACAAGCTCGGGATGCTGAAATCGTCCACCGACATCGTGCAACTGGCCCAGGCGTTGCGCCACCGGGGGTTGCACAGCCGGGCCGCGGAGCTATTGCAGGAGGAAATCGGGCGGGGCGGGGTGGAGGCCGATGCCGCCCACCTGGGACTCCTGGCCGAGAGCTGGACCCAGGCCCACGAATTGCGCAAAGCCGCCGCGGTCCTGGAACGGGCCGCGGTCCTGGCCGATGGTGGCGAGGTCCGCTACCGGCTGGGCCAGACCTACAGCGAACTGCGCGACTGGCCCAAGGCGCGGCAAGCCCTGGAACTCGCCGTGGCCCGTGGCGGACTCAAGCATCCGGGCGGTGCCCGGTTGTTGCTGGGCATGGCCTACTACCGGCTCGACCGCAAGGATTTGGCCCGCGCCGCCTTCGCGGAGGCGCGGGCCGAACCCGGCTTCCGCGCCACGGCGGAACAATGGCTGAAACACCTCGACCGGGACGCCCCACACGACAGCCACTGAGCGCGGCATTTTCAGGGCTTGAGATTGCGCCTCAGGGCGTCGATGGCCGCCGCGCTTTTCTCCAACAAGGCCCGCATCCATTCCGGCGGCGCGTCGGCGGCGTGGTCGTGTCCGCCGTGGCCTTGGTCTTCATGGGCCGCCCCATGTCCCGCGTGGCCCGCGTGCCCGGCCATCTGGGCATGGGATTGATGCCCGCCGGGACCATGGTCGTGGAGCGCGGCCAGGGGATTCAGCACCGGCGGGGCGGCGGGTTGTTCGTGGACCAGGAACGCCCCCTGCCGCATTCCCATCCAGCAACCCCAAGGCACCATCCCGGTTTGGCTGGGGGTGAACTCGATGACGTTCTCGCCGGGATGCACGTCGAACTCCAGCCCCAGGCCCGGCACCACGATGCGGTGGTTGCAATAGTCCAAGGCCTCGCCCTGGATGATCCAGCGCACCGGCACGCCCTTGCGCAGGGTGAATTGGCTGGGCACGAAGCCCTCCCGGTTCACCGCCATATGGATCACCTGCGCCTCCTCCGCCATCGCCGGGGCCTCGGCGACGCTCCGTTCGCCCGGCCACCAGCGGGCCGCCAGGGCATGGAAATCATGGCCCTGTCCCGTCATGGCGAGGCCGCGGTTGAGCATGATGGCCCCCAGCCCGATCACGATCACCCCGGAAGCCTTGACGATCTTGGGCGCGAACTGCTTGGACAGGGCGCTGGCGAGCAGGCCGAAGCCCATCATCATCGGCAGGGTACCGAGGCCGAACACGAACAGCATCTTGGCCCCGTCCAAGGGGCTGCCGGTCCCCGCCGCCATGATATACATGGCCTGCAAGGGACCGCAGATGATCATGAGTCCGTTCAGGAGCCCGATGACGAAGGGGTTGCTGTTCTGCCGGTAGGCCTGTCCCAGGTGGCGCATCACGAAGCCCGGCACCTTGATGCGGAAGCGGCTGAGCGAAGGAAACAGGTTCAAGGTCGCCAGCCCGAAAACCAGCAGGAAAATCCCCGCCGCGATCCCCGCCACCCCGCGCATGAACGGCGTGAAGGTCACCACCGCCCCCAAGGCTCCGAACAACCCGCCGATCACGGTATAGGACAGGGTCTTGCCCAGGCCGTAGTAGAGATGGGTGAGGTATTTGGAACCGCCGCTCCCCGCCGCCGCCTTGACCGTATAGCCCACCACCAGGGCGCCGCACATCCCGACGCAATGGAAGCCGGTGAAAATCCCCGCGACGAACAGCAAGGCGTAGCTCAATTGCTCCCCGGCCATGGGCAGGTCGGGATGGCCGCCGAGCAGGGCGTCGAGGTTGAGCAGCGCCACGATGCCGACCAGGATCGACAGGATCGAAACGGCGCGGTAGAGCGCGGCGCGGAAGGCGGTCCAGCGCGGGGCCTTGGGGCGGCTCGGGGAAATCTGGGTGTCGGGGCTCGTACTCATGGAACCTCAAGGGAGTCGGGATGGGACCGCGCCGCAGCCGCCTGTCAGGACCGGGCCAGGGACGCGACGCCATAGCGGTGGGTTGTCTTTTTTATTGTATACAAGCGGCCCGGTCCGGCGGGAACCTCGATCTGAACGGCCCGGTCCGGCGGGAACCTCGACGCGAACGGCCCGGTCCGGCGGGCCTATGGGCGGAGCATGATATATGCCTGGGTTCGTGGATCGCCATGCCCACCGCCGCCGACAGTGGGCGATGGGACGGTGTGCGGCATATCACGCAGGGGCTATGGGCTTTGCCCCGTCCCGTCCGCGCGGGATTCCATGCGGCGCGGACCGAACCCCTGGGAAATAAGTGCTTTCCGGCATGGCACGAAGCTTGTAGATAGGGCGCAATGCTTTATTTCCCCCATTTCAACAGTTCGATGAGGTTATCGATATGGCAACCACCAAAGCCCTGGCCATCGCCCAGCAAACCAATTCCGCCACGCTCCTGTTGGGCACGGGCTTGGCGTTCGCTTCCCTCATCCTGTTGCCGGCCTTCGCCACCCGCCTAGGGCTGGACGCGGTCCTGACCGGGGCCGTGCGTATCGCCCTGATGCGGGCTTCCAGCCGGGTGGTCAGCAATAAGAACCAGGGCGACACCGTGCCGGCCAGTTTCGATTGCCACTGACCCCCGGACCCAAGGTTCTGCGGCGGTTCCCCCCATCGCCGCCGCGAAGACACGCCTCCCTCGGGAGGCGTGTTTTTTATGGCCCGGATTTTCTCCCACGGCCCCGCAGCGGCTATGCTTGCACACACCTTACCCCAACGAGACCGGAACCATGAGCGATACTCCCTACGCCTGCGACCTCTGCCAATTGCCCGTGGAAACCCAAGGCTACGAAGTCTTCACCGTCCAGGGCAGGAAACGCTTCTGCTGCGAAGGCTGCCTGGGTATCTACCGGATGCTGCACGAGTCCGAAATCGTGGACGAGCCGCCCGCGGCCCCCGCCGCCTGATTGCCGCCCACGCTCGCGGACTCCTATAATCGCCCGCCAATGCATCCGGCCATCCAGGTGGTGGCCGGTTCCGACCCTCCACCCCTAAGCTTATACAGAGGGACACCATGGCACATGTACATGGAGCGGCCAAGGCCGCCAAAACCGCCGTCGATCACGCCGCGATGGGTCATGGCACCCAGCGCATGGCCGCGACGATGGAGCACGCCGGACACATGATGGATCATGCCGGACACATGATGGCGAGTATGCCCAAAGCGACCGCCACTATCGCCACGGGAGCCGCCATGGCCGGCGGTGCCGTGGCCGCGACGACAACACAATCCGGGAGCAGTTTCATGAGCATTTTGGCCAAGCATCCTTTGGTGGTTTTCGGCCTGGGCGTGGCCGCGGGCTATTTCGCGCACAAGTACCGCAAGGAAATCATCGCCACCGCCCTCCAGGCCAGCGAAAAGAGCAAGGATTTCGTCCTGCACCAGAAGGAAAACCTGGAAGACCTGGTGGCCGAATGCCACGAACACCAGGACGACGCCGCCGGACCGGCGGCGGACTAAACCCGCCCGACCTTCCTCCCATCGATCCCTAGCCGCCCCGCCCGCCATGTCGATCCAACAACACGTCGTACTCCGCCACCGTTCGGAAGGCCATCTGCGCTTCGATCTCCCCGAATCCCTCCGCGCCCCCGAGGCCGGCGGGCATATCGTCGCTGGCCTTACAGCCATCGAGGGGATCTACCGGGTCGAACTGCGCGAGCGCCAGAGGAAGCTATCGATCCGCTACCTCGCCACGGTCTGCGACTTCGCCGCCGTGGTGCGGAAGCTCCACGCCCTGATCGGCGAACTGGCCGGGAAACCCGCCGAACCCGCCTGCTGCGCGGCCCGCGCCACCGCCGAACGCGCCGTGCAAGCCCGGCCCGCCGAAGGTTCCGCGCTCAAGCGCTGGTTCCGGCAAAAAGCCCAGGAGGCCCAGGAAACCACCCAAGCCCTGGGCATCCTGGCCCAGGCCGGATTGAAGGCGATGAACCGCCGCCCGCGCTGGGTGACGGAGTTCATGAACGACCTCCTGATGCTCTACCTCATCAAAATCCATTGGCACCACATCCTCTACCTGTGGCTGCCGAACCCCTGGCGCCACCGCTATGAATGGATGGCGACCTTCTACCTGATCTATCTCTCGGTCCAAGCCAAGCTGCCCAAGCCCACCTAACCCACGAGGGGATTTCCCATGGCCGTCGCCAGCCCCGAGCCGGTCGGTTTCCAACCCCGGCATTACCGCATCGAACACGCCTTACGGCGGCGGGTGCGTATCCTGGTTCCCGCGCTCCGCAAGGATTTCGAGCGCAGCTATATCCTCGACATCCTGCTGCGCAAGCGCCCCGGCGTGAGGGAAGTCCGCGCCGTGCCGGAAATCGGCTCGGTGGTGGTGCATTTCGACCCGGCCCGCTTGCCCAGGGCCAACCTCCTGACCCTGCTGGACGCGGTGATCCCGAACCTGGGCCAAGGCCAAACCGCGCCCCGGCCCGACGGCGGCGGCACCGAAGCCTCTGGCGAGGTGAAGGAAGTCAGCTTCGCCGTGGAAGGCATGACCTGCGCTTCCTGCGCCTTGTTGATCGAGATTTCGCTGCGGCGCGACCCGCGCATCCAGGACGCCCGCGTCAATCTGGCTTCGCAATCCGCCATGGTGCGCGGTGCCTTGCCCAAGGAGGAGGTCTACGCCTCGGTCGAACGCCTGGGCTACCGCCCCTTGCCGATGGACACCGTGTCCCAGCGCAAGCTGCTGATGGAACGGGAGCGCCAACATCTGGCCGAAGCCAAGCGCAAAGCCGTGTGGGCGGCGGTCTTGAGCGCCCCCGTCACCGCCATCGCCATGCTGGAACCCATGGGCGCGTTCTGGCGCTGGGCGCAGTTCCTCCTCAGCACGCCGGTGGTGTTCTGGGCCGGGAAAGCCTTCTTCACCAAAGCCTTGAAGCTCGCCAAGCAGCGCAAGGCCAATATGGACAGCCTGATCGTCTTGGGCGTGGGCGCGGCCTACGCCTACAGCATGGCCTCGATCTTCTTCCAGCGGCCCTATCTTTATTTCGACGCGGCGGCGGGCATCATCTGTTTCGTGTTGATCGGGCGCTATCTGGAGGAAAAAGCCAAGGGCCGCGCCCACGAAGCCATCCGCCGCTTGCTCGACCTGCAACCCGCCACCGCCAACCTGGTCCGCGAGGACGGCGAAATCGTCACCGTCCCGGTCGATGCTCTCCAACCCGGCGCTATCATCCTGATCCGCCCCGGCGAGAAGATTCCCACCGACGGCCTGGTGATCGAGGGGCTGTCCACCGTGGACGAAGCGATGCTGACCGGCGAAAGCCTGCCGGTGGTGAAGGAGGCGGGCCATCCCGTCACCGGCGGCTGCGTCAACGGCAACGGGGCGCTGAAAGTGCGGGTGGACGCGGTCGGCGCGGATACCGTCCTGGCCGGCATCATCCACATGGTGGAACAGGCGCAATCGTCCAAGCTGCCGATACAGAAGCTGGTGGACCAGATTTCCGGGGTGTTCGTGCCGGGCGTGATGGGCATCGGCGCGTTGACCTTCGCCGGTTGGCTGCTGGCGGGCGCGGGTTTCACCACGGCCTTCGCCAACGCCATCACCGTGCTGCTGATCGCCTGCCCCTGCGCCCTGGGGCTCGCGACCCCCGCCGCCATCATGGTCGGCACCGGGCAGGCGGCCAAGCGCGGCATCTACATCCGCAACGGCGAGAGCCTGGAAACCGCCACCCACCTCACCACCATCATCTTCGACAAGACCGGCACCATCACCGAAGGCAAGCCCTACGTCACCGATTTCCGCAATAGCTCGGAACTGGACGAAGGCGAACTGCTGGGGCTGATCGCGGCGGCGGAATCGCAATCCGAGCATTTCCTGGCCAAGGCCGTGGTGGCCTATGCCAAGGAATTGGGCGGGGCCGTGTACCAAACCGAAAGCTTCGCCGCCATTCCAGGCCGGGGCGTGGAGGCGCGGGTCGCGGGCCGGGATTTGCTCGTCGGCAACCGCGCCTGGATGGAAGAATCCGGCATCGACCTCGACGAACTGCAAGGCCGCGCCTCGACCCTGGCCGAGCAAGGCAAAACCCCGGTGTTCGTCGCCCTGGACGGCCAAGCGGCGGCGCTGTTCGGCATCGCCGACCGGCCACGCGCCGATGCCGGGGAGGCCATCGCCCGCCTGCACCGGTTGGGCGTCAAGACCCTGATGGTGACGGGCGACACCGAAGCCACGGCCCGCTATGTGGCCGGGCAAGTGGGCATCGACGCCGTCATCGCCCACGCCCGCCCCGAGCGCAAGTTGGAAATCGTCAACGAACTCAAGCTCCAGGGCGCGAAGGTCGGCATGATCGGCGACGGCATCAACGACGCCCCCGCCCTCGCCGCCGCCGATGTCGGTTTCGCCATCGGCACCGGCACCGATGTCGCCATCGAGACCGCCGACCTGACCCTGGTCAACGGCGATATCACCAAGGTGGCCGACGCCATGGAACTGAGCGGCTTCACCATCAAGGTCATCAAGCAGAACCTGTTCTGGGCCTTCGGCTACAACACCTTGTCGATCCCGGTCGCGGCCTTCGGCCGGCTCAACCCCATGGTGGCCTCGCTGGCGATGGCGCTGAGTTCGGTGTCGGTGGTGATGAATTCCTTGCGCTTGCAGAGCAAATAACCTCCCATGAAGCGCGTCATCGTCTTCCTCGACTACAGCAATTTCCATCTGTCGCTCTGCAATTTCAGCGGCGGCGAATTCCCCGACCGCAAGCGCTTCGATTTCAGCGGCTTCGTGCAGGCCATCACCGCTGGGATGGACCTCATCAAGGTCTATTTCGTCTGTTCCAGTTCCAGCAGCACCGGCGGCGGGCTACAGCGCTTCTACGATTGGCTGGACGGGCAGGAATATTTCTATGTGAAGCAGTTCGAGCGCCGGGCCAACGACCAGGGCGAACACCGGGAAAAGCAGGTGGATGTGTACCTGGCCTGCCAGGTGGTGGCCCTGGCCTACGAGAACGCCTACGACATCGCCATCATCGTCAGCGGCGACGAGGACTACGTCCCGGCCATCGAGATCGTGCAGCAGAAGGGGAAGATCGTGACCGTGGTGTCGTCGTCGGTGATGCTGAGCGACCAGCTGCGGCGGAAGGCGGACAAGGTGGTGCTGATCGATGGGGAAGGGTTGGATTGCCAGCGGTTTTTTTCTTGATCCGATCCAAGGGCGGAATACGCCGGATGACCGGCTATTCCGCCCTTGATCCTAGGATGGCCTTGGGGCTTGCATCGCTGGCGGACGATCATTCACCGCACAGGGTGGGTCCACCGCAACGATTGGGCACGCTTTCCTTGCATTTTTCATAATAGGCTTGGCAAGCCGCGGCACCGTTATTGTCGACGCATACCTTGTTTTCCCTGTCGCAACCCGCCGATAGCTTTTTCAGGCAGGTTTCACACTTGGCTTCGTCCTTGGCCAACAGCAGGCGCGGGTCGAATCCCGCCAAGGGATCGGCGCCCGCGAAGCAAGAGGCCGGCACCGCCAACGCCAAGAACAACCCAAGCGCGGTCAGCGTATTCCTGAGCTTCATTGGATTCACTCCGCGATCTTGGTGGGCTTGGGTTTGCGTTTGGGTTTACCTTTGCTTTCCTTTCTCGGACTGTTGCCCTTCATCTGCGCGTTCATGGTTCGCTTCCTGTTCGAATAGGCGAAAATCCGCCTCCACCTATCATGCGCCTAATCGTCGATGGGAGAAATAGGCTTCGCGGACGGATAGCCCGCCGGGAGCCACCGCGCCCGGACGACCAGGATACCGGCCTACCGGGCTTCAGAACGGCATTACTCTCCCACCGCCTTCCGCCGCGCCCCATACAACCGCGCATAGACCCCATTCCGGGCCATCAGCGCCTCATGGCTCCCCTCCTCCGCGATCTTGCCCTCCTCGAATACGAACAGCCTATCGGCATGGCGGATGGCGCTGAGCCGGTGGGCCACGATCAAGGTGGTGCGGTGGGCCAGGAATTCGTCCAGGGCATCGTACAAGCGGGCCTCGGTCACGTTGTCCACCGCCGAGGTCGCCTCGTCCAGGATCACCACCTTGGGCTCGGCCAGCACCATCCGGGCGATGGCGAGGCGCTGGCGTTGCCCGCCCGACAAGCGCATCCCGGCCCGCCCCACCACGGTATCCAAGCCGGCCGGCGCGGCCTCGATGGTGTCCCGCAACTGGGCGATTTCCAAGGCCCGCCACAGCGCCGCCTCGTCGGTATCGCGCCCCAGGGTGAGATTGGCCCGCACCGTGTCGTTGAACAGCACCGGGTGCTGCAACACCGTCACCACATGCTCGCGCACCACGTCCATGCCGATGCGCTCGATAGGCTCGCCGTCGTAGAAAATCCGCCCGGCGGTCGCCGGATACAGCCCGATCAAGACCTGCACCAAGGTCGATTTGCCGCCGCCGCTGGCCCCGATCAGGGCGATCTTCTGCCCCGGCGCGATGTCCATGTCGATGCCCTTCAACACCTCCGCGCCGTTGGGATAGGCGAAACGCAAGCCGCGGATACGCAGGCCCACCGTGTCCTTGCCCGCGAAGGGATCGGCGAGGCGGGGATATTCCGGTTCGTGCTGCAAGCCTTGCAGGCGGTCCAGCCGTTCCAGCGCGGCCTTGGCCCCGAACAGCGCGTATTGCAAGCCCAGAATCTCCTGCACCGGCGACATCATGAACCAGAGATACCCCGACACCGCCATCATCTGCCCGACCGTCAGGTCCGAATACACCACCATGAACAAGGCCAACCCCCGGAACAGGTCGAATCCGGCCTGGAACACCAGGAAGCTCAAACGGCTGGCGACATCGCTCTTCCAGACATAGGCGGCGGAGGTTTCCCGCACCGTGCGGGCGGCGGCGATCAAGCGTTCCAGGTAGTGATGTTCGCGGTTGCTGGCGCGGATTTGGTGGATGGCGTCGAGGGTTTCGGTGAGGGCCGATTGGAACACGCCGATGGCCTCGTTCTCCTCGCGCTTGAGGCGCTTGACCCGCTTGCCCATGGCCTGGGCGAAGAAGATCACCACCGGATTCAACAGCAGGATGAACAAGGCCAGTTGCCAATGCATCCACACCAGCACGGTGGCGGTGCCGCACAAGGCCAGTACCGCCACCACGAAGCGCGAAATCACCCCGCCGACGAAGTTGTCGAGGGTGTCGAGGTCGGTGACGAGATGGGTGACCACCGCGCCGCTGCCGAGGGTCTCGTATTCGGCCATGGAGATGCGCCGCAACCGGCCTATCAGGCGATAGCGGATGCGGAACACGATGTCCTTGCCGATGAGGCTGAATTGGCGCGATTGCACCACGTTGAACAGGGTCGCGACCAGCCGCAGCAGCAAGGTCGCGACCAGGAGGACGGTGATATAGAGGACCGGGCCGTGCCATTCCTCCGGGAACAGCCGGTCCATCCAATAGACGCAGGGGCCGGGCTTGCCGAGCAAGACCTCGTCCACCAGCAAGGGCATGAGCAAGGGCACCGGCACCGCCGCCGAGGCCGCGCCGATGGCGACCCCATTGGCGAAGATCAAACCGCGCCTATGCTCCTTGACCACGCCCCGGATATAGGCCCAATCCAGGGGTTCGGCATCGCCGCGCCGGGCTGTCATCGCTATTCATGCTCCTGTGCAAAACGTGACCCGCAGGCCGGAACCCGCGAGTACCCAAACCGGGCTAACCCGCGGAATCCCATGGACGTGGGCGGTCCCGGCATCTCAATCCAACAAGGCGGGATAGACCAGGGGCACGGCATCGGCCCGCAGCCCCTGCCCCGGCGGCGAATAACGGGCATAGGCCGCCGCCGATTTCAGCGGCAGCTTGCCCACCACCTTTTCCAGGTCGGCCAAGCGGATGCCCTGCCGCACCAAGTACACGATATAGGTATGCCGCAACACCTGGGCGTCCACGGTCTCGGGCGAAGGCAATCCCGCGTCCGCCGCCGCGAAGGCGATATGCGCCGCCAAATCCTCCGGGTCGGGCGGCGTCTCGGCAAACCACGCCGGACGGCCCTGGGTTTCCAGGAACGCGGCCCCGAGGCACGGGGCCAGGGGCAGTTCACGCGGCGCGGCCCCGCCGAGCTTGAGCCGCCCACCCGCCAGGTCCACGGCGTCCGGTCCCAGCGCGGCGGCTTCTTCCAAGCCCACGCCCGAGAGCAACAGCCCCAACAATTGCCGCGCCCCGGTATCGGCGGCCTCGAACAACAAAGCCACCTCGGCCAGTTCCAACTCCCGCGGGAACGGGCTTTCCAGCGCCAGAGTGCGCTCGGCCTCGGCCCGGCCCAAGGCCGGCGCGGGCGGCGGGCCTTGGCGTTGCAGCATCAGATTCTCGGGCACCGAATACACGTTGATATTCGGCATCGTCAGCGGGGCGGCGGCGGCGGGTTTCTCGCGGCGGGTCAAAAAGTCGTAGATCAACAGCACCAGCAACGCCGTCCCCAAACTCCCGCCCAGGGCGATGGCGCTGTCCCGCGCATAATCCGGCCACAAGGGTTTGACCGGCGTATAGGCCCGCTCCACCACCTGATAGCGCGGCAGCCGGTCGGTGGGCTTGGCCTCGACCTGGGCCAGCCGGGCCTGGGTGTCGCGATAGACTTCCTCCAGGCGCTTGACCTCCTCTTCCAAGGCCGCCTGCTCGGCGAAGCGGGCGGTGAATTCGCTCACGTCCGCCTTATGCTCCTCGATCTGCTTGCGGATGGCCCGCACCGACTGCGCCGCCGAGGCGTAGGCTTGCTTGGCCTCGCTCAAAGCCTCGTCGCGGCCCTTGTCGATCATCTTGCGGATATCGGCCTCGGCCTGGGCCAACTGCTCCGGGATGACCTTGAGGTTGGCCTGCATCTTGATGTATTGCGGGGTGTATTTGCGCTCCAAGTCCTTGACCTGTTCGCGCAGGAGGTGGGCGCTGAACTGCAATTGCGCCAGCCCGGCCTCGTCGCGCGGCGGCACCACCGGGTCGCCCTTGGCGATGGCGGCCTGCACGGCGTCGAGCTTGGCCTGGGTCTGGACTTCCTCGTCGCTGGCTTTGTTGAGGGCGGCGGTCAGGCCGTTGAGGCGGGCGATGGCTTGGTTCTCGGCGTCGTTCTTGGACAGGATGCCGTGCTTGGCGCGGAACTGGTCCAGTTGGCGGTGCTTGGCCGCGATCTGGTCGGCGAGGCGCCGGGCCTCCTCGTCCAGCACCGAGGAGGTCTGGGTCTTCTGTTCGCGCACGGCCCGCTCGCGGAACTCGCCATAGGCCTCGATCCAAGCGTTGACAAGGGGCGCCAGCACCTCGGCCCGCGGCCCCTGGGCGCTGAGCCGCAGCACGTTGGTATCGGCCACCGGATCGACCTCCAGCATCCCGCGCGCTTCGTCCAGGGTGGGTTTGAGATCGGGCGCGGCTTGGCGCAGGCGCTCCAACGCCGCCTGCAACAGGGAAACATCCAGCAAGGTTTGGCGCTGCACGGCGATTTGCTGGACATCGATCTTGGAGGTTTCGTCGATGGCGGTGGGCGCGACGGTCAGCACCGAGGCGGTGCTTTGGTACACCGGCTCCCGCGACCAGACATAGCCCAGGCTGGCCGCGAGCGAAACCACGAACACGCCGCCGAACAGCCAGGGGCGGCGGCGATTGGGTGGCGGGGACGGTTCGATCAAAGGCGGGTTGGGGAAGAATTCGATATTGGGGGGTGAGGCTGGCATGGAGATTCCTGGGCAGCGATGGGGTGGGATTCCGGGATTACCTTACCCGGCCTGGAACGCAGCTTACAAGCCGAACCCCGGCCCATCCACCGCGCAGTCGAAAAACCCGATAGTCCGCTCCGGCCCGCGATAGGCCAGGGCCATGCGGTAGCCGGTGGCTTCCCAGGTTTTAAGCCGCCAATCCCAGGCCGGGCCGTATTCCGCCGGGACGGCCCCGTAGCGGTCCAAGGCCGGATCGACCGCCACCTGGGCCAGCCCCAAGGCCAGGCCGCGGCCCGTGGCCTTGACGAACGCCTCCTTGCACACCCACAGCCGGGTGAAGGCGGCAAGCCGGATTTCCGGGGCGAGGCCCTGCCACACCGCCAATTCGGCGGGGGCCAGACAAGCCGCCGCCAAGCGCTCCAAATCGCGGTGCGGGCGCTCGGCCTCGATATCCACGCCCAAGGCCAGGTCGCGGGCGAAGGCCAGCACGGCGGCCCCATGGGTATGCGAGACATTGAACACCAAGCCCCGATCCTCCGCGCTCCCGGCCAAGCGGGGCTTGCCGTGGGAACCCTGCTCGAATTCGATATCCAACGGCCCACACCCCAGATAAGCCCCCAGCAACACCCGCAGATGGGCGCGGGTCCAGACGAAGGCGGCGCGGCCCCCGGGCGAGCGCAGCCGGGCGGCGCGGTCGCGCTCGTCGGGGGCGAGGCAGGCTTCGGGCTCGGCAGCCAGGCGGGAAGCGGTGGTGAAATCGTGCCGCCAGATATGGAGGCTGGTACAGTCCGATATGGGCATGGAAATTCCAAGTGTCGCCGCAAAACCGTTTTTGTTAGTCTCTGGGGGTCCAAAGTTTGCCTTGAAGCTCATGCGCGACCAGGCCAAGCCCCGGACGCCAAAGCCCGCCATATTCTGGTATTTCTTACAACCCAGGGCGGCATTGGGATAACCAGTTGATTCATATACGCTGGAATGGTTTCTGCTTGATGATGCGAACCCCTTCCCCCCGCCCCAACAACACGCACCAAGGATTATAGCGATGCCGCAATCCACCAAACCCATACCCAGCCCCCGCTACGGCGACAAGATCGCCCTCGCCGCCGGCTCCCTCGCCCTGCTCCCCGCCGGGGCGGAAGCCGGCGTCATTTATTCCAACACCCCCATCAGTTCGCCCGGGCCCTCTGCATCAACCCCCGTCTTCTGGGATGTGGATAGCGCGAGCGGCAACGGCGATGAATTCGGGCTTTCGTTTTCCAGTGGTTGTGGTTGCTTACGATCCGGGCTCGTCATCTTCAGCTCGGGACTGAACGGCAGCGGCTTCGTGGCGCAAACGGGACCGGGCAACCCATTCGGGATCGCGAACCTGCCGCTAGGTTTCAAGGTCGGCAACAGCTTGGCATCGGGTTATGCGGGCGGCTTTGGGGCCACCTATCGCTTTATAACGAGTTCCGGGAACCTGGGGAGCGCTCCCCAAGGCTTCGCCGCGGACGTGCCGGGCTATTTCGGCTTCAGCTTCACCGATGGGATCGATTATTTCTATGGCTGGGCCGAAATGACCATCTCCCTATCCAGCCAAGAGTTCACCATCAGCCAGTGGGCCTACAACGACACCCCCTACGCCGCCATCTGCGTGGGCGAAACCAGCGGGCCGGGCGGTGTCGGTTGCGCCGCCGCCGTCCCCGAACCCGGCACGCCATCGCTGGCCTTGCTGGGCGCGGGCGCGGGCGGGCTCCGGGCTTGGCGCAGGCGCAGGCAGGCGGCCTAATCCCCGGCTCGGCGCGGACCGGGCCGGTCCTTTCCACCGGGTTCCCCCCATGGCCAAGAAAATCCTCCTCCTCGGCTGGGACGCCGCCGATTGGAAAGTCATCACCCCCCTGCTGGACACGGGCCAGATGCCCAACCTGGAAAAAATCGTCGGCCAGGGCGTGATGGGCAACCTCTCCACCCTGTACCCGGTCCTCTCGCCCATGCTGTGGACTTCCATCGCCACCGGCAAACGCGCCCACAAACACGGCATCCACGGCTTTTCCGAGCCGGACCCCCAAACCGGCGGCGTGCGCCCCATCACCAACCTGGGACGGAAAACCAAGGCGCTGTGGAACATCCTCCAACAGAACGGCCTGCGCTCCAACGTGGTGGGCTGGTGGCCCTCGCATCCGGCGGAGCCGATCTCGGGCGCCATGGTCTCCAACCACTTCCAACAGGCCACCGCGCCCCTGGGCCAAGCCTGGCCGCTGCGGCCCGGCACCGTCCATCCGCCGCGCCTCGCCGAGGCCCTGGCCGAATTCCGCATCCATCCACAGGAACTGGACGGCGACATGCTGCGGCTGTTCGTGCCCAAGGCCGCCGGGATCGACCAGCGCCAGGACCAGCGGCTCTACGCCATCGCCAAGATCATCGCCGAGAACGCCGGCATCCACGCCGCCGCCACCGCCCTCATGCAATTGGAGCCTTGGGATTTCATGGCGGTGTATTTCGACGGCATCGACCATTTCTGCCACGGCTTCATGAAATACCACCCGCCCCGGCCGCACTGGATTTCCGAGGAGGATTTCGAGCTATACCAGGACGTGGTGAACAGCGGCTACCGCTTCCACGACCTGATGCTGGGCACCTATCTGCAACTGGCCGGGGACGATACCACCGTCATCATCGTCTCCGACCACGGTTTCCACCCCGACCACCTGCGCCCCCAGGAACTCCCCAACGAACCGGCCGGACCCGCCGACGAACACCGCCATTTCGGCGTCATCGCCATGCGGGGGCCGGATTTGAAGCGGGACGAACTGCTGTTCGGGGCCAGTCTGTTGGACGTGACCCCGACCATCCTGGCCTTGTACGGCCTGCCGCTGGGCCGCGATATGGACGGCAAGCCGCTTTTGAACGCCTTCGCGGAACCGCCCGCGGTCGATTACCTCCCCAGTTGGGACGAAGTGCCGGGCGAGGCCGGGCTGCACCCCGCCGGGATGCAAGCCGATCCGGTAGACCAGGCCGAGGCGCTCAAGCAACTGGTGGAATTGGGTTATATCGACCCACCCGCCGCGGACCTGGAACAAGCCGCCGCCCACACGGTGAAGGAGTTGCGCTACAACCTGGCGCGGGACTACCAGGACAGCCAACACCTGCCCGAGGCCATGGCCCTCTACGCCGAATTGTGGGCGCAATGGCCGGACGAGGGCCGGTTCGGCGTGCATATGCTGGAATGCCAGCTACGGCTGGACCGGCCCGCCGCGGCCCGCGAGACCCTGGAACGCCTGCAACGGGAGAAGGAACGCTATGCCCAGGCGGCGGCGGCGGAATTGCAGCAGCTCAACGAAGAATGGCAAGACAAGCGGCCGGAAGACCTCACCGAACACGAACAGCGCAAGTTGAACCAACTCCGCAAAAAAGCCGGGGTGAACCGCCACACCTTCGCCTTCCTGCACGGGCGGGTGCTGGCGGCGGAAGGCCGGCCCGAACAAGCCCTGGCGGCCTTCGCCCAGGCGATGGCGGTGCAGGTCCACCACCGCCCCAGCCTGTTCCAGCACCAGGCCGAAGCCTTGATGGCCCTGCGGCGCTGGGGCGAGGCCGAGGCCAAGCTGCGGGAGGTCCTCGCCATCGACCCCACCGACGCCCAGGCCCCACTGGGACTCTGTCGGGTCCATCTGGCACTGAAGCGCCCGCAAGCGGCGCTGGATTCGGCCCTGGCCGCCATCGGGCTGATCTACCACAACCCCCTGGCCCACTGCTTGTGCGCCATCGCGCTGCGCCGCCTGGGCCGCCCGGACGAAGCCATCGCGGCACTCAACACCGCCCTGGCCCAAAATCCGGTCTTCCCCGCCGCCCACCGCCTGCTGGCCGGGCTCTACCGGCACCGCGGACAACTGGACCGGGCCTCGGAACACCGGGCGCTGGCCCGCGCCTCAAGGCAGCGCATCGCCGCCTTCCGGACCGGGCAGGGCTTGCCGGAAGACGCCGATGTGAAGCTGGACCTGGACCTCTTGAAATCCGCCTCGGTGGCGACGCTCTCCACCCCCGGCCCCCTGCCCGCGCTGGACGGCGAAATCGTGGTGGTGTCGGGACTGCCGCGCTCGGGCACCTCGATGATGATGCAGATGTTGGCGGCGGGCGGGCTCCGCCTCCTCACCGACGGCGAACGCGCCGCCGATGCGAACAACCCGCGCGGCTACCTGGAATTGGCAGCGGTGAAACGGCTGGGCCGGGACGCCGATACCTCCTGGCTGGACGGGGCCGGCGGCCAAGCGGTGAAGATCGTCGCGCCCCTGCTGCCCAGCCTGCCCCTGGGCCACAGCTACCGCATCGTGTTCATGGAGCGGCCCCTCAAGGAAATCGTGGCCTCGCAGGCGGCGATGCTGGCGGACCTGGGCAAAACCGGCGGCAAGCTTTCGGAACGGGCCTTGGCGGCGGCCTATCTCAAACAGATGGACTCCGTGCGGGCGGTGCTGGCGGCGCGCCCGGAGCGGGTCCGGGTGTTGGCGGTGGATTACCGGACCGTCCTGGCCGAGCCCGCCGCCACCGCCGCCCTGGTCAACCGCTTCCTGGGCGGGACGCTGGACGAAGCGGCCATGGCCGGGGCGGTCGATCCCGGCCTGCGCCGACAGCGGCTCGCCTGACCCGCGACGCGGGCCGTCCACGGCCTGGGGAAAACCAGGAAAAATTCCGCTTGACGTTTAAACAGCTGTTTAATACGCTAGATTCAAACAACTGTTTAAACACCCCGATGAACGAACCCCAAGACAACGAACAAGCCCGCGACCGCCTTTTGCAAGCCGCCGTGGAAGTCTTCGGCGAACGCGGCTTCCGCGATGCCACGGTGCGGGACATCTGCGCCAAGGCGAGCGTCAATCCCGCCTCGGTCAATTATTACTTCGGCGGCAAGGAAGCCCTCTACCACGCCGCCCTGGCCCTGGCCTTCCAGGAAGGCGACCGCCGCTATCCACAGAACCCGGCCTTCGATGCCAGCCTGTCCCCGGAAGAGCGGCTCGGATCCTTCATCCGCGCCCTGTTGCTCCGGCTCACCGACAACAGCTTGTTCGGCAGCTATGGCCGCTTGATCGCCCGCGAAATCGCCGACCCCACCCCGGCCCTGGACTATATCGTCGAGACGATCCTGCGCCCCCGCATCCAAAACCTCCGCGAAATCCTGCCGGACTTGCTCGGTCCCGGCTGGCGGGACCCCGATATTGCCCGCTGCATCTTCGCCATCCTGGGACTTTGCCTGGTCTACCAGCATTCCCGGCCCCTGGTGGACCGCCTCTGTCCGGAAGTCATCGGCAGCCCCGAAGCCATCGCCGAAACCGCCGACTTCATCACCCGCTACACATTGGCGGCGCTCAAGCAACTCGCCGCCGGGAGCCAAGCATGAACTACATCGCGCTGAAAATGCTGATGGGCGACCGCGGCAAATACCTCGGCATCGTGATGGGCCTGACCTTCGCCTCCCTCATCATGACCCAGCAACCGGCCATCTTCGTCGGGCTGATGGCGCGGACCTACAGCTTCATCACCGACCTGGGCCTGCCCGATATCTGGGTCATGGATGCCAAGGTGCAGTTCGTGGACGACATCAAACCCCTACAGGACACCGAACTCTACCGGGTGCGGGGGATTTCCGGGGTGGAATGGGCCATGCCCTTGTACAAGGGCTTGATCAAGGCGCGGCTGTCGAACGGCAATTTCCAGACCTGCATCGTGGTGGGCCTGGACGACGCCACCCTGATCGGTGGCCCGCCCCAGATGCTGGAAGGCCGGCTCGAAGACCTGCGCCGCAGCGACGGCGTGATCGTGGACATCGACGGGGCCAGGGAAAAACTGGCGAAACCGCCCGCCACCCCCGGCGGCCAACCCACGCCGCTCAAGCTCGGCGATACCCTGGAACTCAACGACCGCCGCGCCATCGTGGTGGGACTGGCCAAGGTGACGCGCACCTTCCAATCGCAACCGGTGATCTACACCACCTATACGCGAGCCACCACCTACGCCCCCAGGGAACGCAAGCTCCTATCCTTCGTCTTGGTCAAGGCCAAGCCCGGCATCGATATTCCGGCCCTGATCCAGCGCATCCAGGGCAACACCGGCCTCGCCGCGTACTCCCAGCAAGGCTTCAAACAGCTCACCGTGGACTACTTCATGCAGAACACCGGCATCCCCATCAATTTCGGCATGTCGGTGGCCCTGGGTTTCATCGTGGGCGCGGCCATCGCGGGCCAGACCTTCTACAGCTTCACCCTGGAAAACCTGCGCCAGTTCGGCGTGCTGAAAGCCATGGGGGCCAGCAATGGCACCTTGCTGTCGATGATCCTGTTACAGGCGGCCTTGGTGGGCTGCACCGGCTACGGCCTGGGCGTGGGGCTGACCTCGCTGTTCGGCTGGTCGATGCGCAACACCATCCTGGCCTTCAAATTCCCCTGGCAATTGCTGGTGTTCAGCGGGGTGGGGGTGACGTTGATCTGCATATTCGCCGCCCTCATCAGTATCCGCAAGGTGATCAAGCTGGAACCGGCGACCGTGTTCAAAGGGTGAAACCATGGCTCCAAACACCCAAACCGCCCCGCTGGCCGTGCGCTGCCAAGGCGTGGTCAAAACCTACGACACCGGCGGGCAGAAGCTCACCGCCCTGCGCGGGATCGATCTCGACATCCGCCAAGGCGAATTGATGATGCTGGTGGGTCCGTCCGGCTGCGGCAAGACCACCTTGATTTCCATCATCGCCGGGATACTCGACCAGAGCGCAGGCATGTGCGAGGTGTTCGGCCAGGATTTGGCCCATCTGCCGCAGAAACGCAAGTTGAAATTCCGGGCCGAGAACATCGGCTTCGTATTCCAGGCCTACAACCTGCTGCCGTCCCTGACCACCACCGAGAACGCCGCCGTGCCCCTCATCATCAACGGCGTGCCGCGCCAGGAAGCCGAGCGCCGGGCCGCGGCGGTGCTGGAGCGGGTGGGCCTGGGCGAGCGCCTGCGCTCCCTGCCCTCGCAGTTATCGGGCGGACAACAGCAGCGGGTCGCCATCGCCCGCGCCCTGGTCCACAACCCGCGCCTCATCGTCTGCGACGAACCCACCAGCGCCCTCGACCATCAAACCGGCCACACGGTGATGGAACTACTGCGGGAAGTGGCCCTGGACGCCCACAAGGTGTTGGTGATCGTGACCCACGACGCCCGCATCTTCGAGTTCGCCGACCGCATGGCGCACATGGACGATGGGCGGATTATCCAAATCGAAACGCCCAAGCGCGGACAACCCTCCCCCTGAACCGAACAAAAACCCCTGCCCCGGAGGCAGTATGCTCCCTAAACCCATCCTCCCCACCCTCGCCCTGGCCGGCTTCCTGTTCGGGGTGTATTCGGCGGTCCACGGCAACCAGCCCCAGGCCATCGCCCAACCCGTGTCGGAACCGGCCCAAGCCCCCTTCCCCAACTTCATCGCCGGTTCCGGCATCGTCGAGGCCCGCAGCCACAACCTGGAAATCGGCACGCCCCTGCCCGGCATCGTCAAAACCCTGGCCGTGAAGGTCGGCGATAGGATCGAGGCGGGCGCGGTGCTGTTCGTCCTGGACGACCGCGAGCCCCAGGCCGAACTCGCCATCCGCCGCGCCGACCTGATCCGCGCCCAGGCCGGGGTGGCCGAAGCCGCCGCCTCCGTCACCGATGCCAAAACCCTGCTGACCCTGGCCGAAGCCGTCACCGACCGCCGCGCCATCAGCACCGAGGAACTCGACCGCCGCCGCAACGCCTTGCTCATCGCCAAAGCCCGGCTCGACAGCGCCAAGGCCCAGGTGACCCAGGCCGAGGCGCAATTGGAAGCCATCAAGACCACGCTGGACCGCCTCGTCATCCGGGCGCCGATGGCGGGCGAGGTGTTGCAAATCAATGTGCGGCCCGGCGAATTCGCCCAGGCCGGGGTAAACAGCACGCCATTGTTGGTGATGGGCAACCTGGACCATCCCCATGTCCGGGTCGATATCGACGAGAACGATGCCTGGCGCTTCCGGCCCGGCGGCAAGGCGGTGGCCTTCCTGCGCGGCAACCGCCGCTTCAGCGCCCCCCTGACCCTGTCCTATGTCGAGCCCTATGTGGTGCCCAAGCGCTCCCTCACCGGGGACAGCACCGAGCGGGTGGATACCCGCGTGCTGCAAGCGCTCTACAGCTTCGACCGCGACCGATTGCCGGCCTATGTCGGCCAGCAGTTGGATGTGTTCATCGAAGCGCCGGCCGAAGACGCGGCGGCCTCCGCGGCGCCGGGAGCCCGGCCATGAAGCCGCGCCTCCTGCCCTGGTTGCTGGCGGGGCTGCTGGCCGGCTGCACGGTCGGTCCCGATTACGAACGGCCCAAACTGCCCACGCCGCCGCGCTGGCGCGAAGCCCCCGCCCAGGCCACCGCGCCCGCCGCCGAATGGTGGAAGGCGTTCAACGACCCGGTGCTGGACCGGCTGGTCCGGCAAGCCCTGGCCGCGAACCTCGACCTCAAGCAAACCGCCGCCCGCATCGCCGACGCCCGCGCCCAGGGCCACAGCATCATCGCCAGCGCCCTGCCCAGCCTGGATGCCCACAACAGCACCAGCCGCAGGCTCAACAACTTCGCCAGCAGCGGCAACTCGGGCAGCGCGGCGGGCAGCGGCCTGGGCGTGGGCAAGCAGATCGTCAACATCTTCCAGACCGGCTTCGACGCCCAATGGGAATTGGATTTCTTCGGCGGGGTGCAACGCGCCTTCGAGGCCGCCGAAGCCTCGCTCGACGCCGAGGAGGAAAACCGCCGCGCCGTGGTGGTGTCCCTGTTGGGCGAAGTGGCCCGGCAATACATCGGGGTCCGCGCCAACCAGCGCCAAATCGCCATCACCCAGGACAACCTCCGCGCCCAGGCCGACACCCTCGAACTGACCCGCGCCCGCGAACGGGCCGGGCTCGCCACGGGACTGGAGGTTTCGCAGCAAGAAGCCCAGGTCGCCACCACCCGCGCCCAATTGCCGGTGTACACCACCGGACTCCAACAAGCCCTGCACGCCCTGGCCGTGCTGCTGGGCCAGGCCCCTGCCCAACTGGCCGAACTGCCGGGCGAAACGGCGCGGGTCCCCAGCGCCGCGCCCGGCCTGGTGGCCGACCTGCCGTCGGAACTCTTGCGCCGCCGTCCGGATATCCGCAAGAGCGAGCGGCTGTTGGCGGCGGCCAACGCCCAGGTCGGGGTCGCCATCGCCGAACTCTATCCCAAAATCAACCTCTCGGCCTTCATCGGCATCCAGAACACTCACATCACCGATTTCACGCCCATCGGCAAATCCTGGTCCATGGCCTCCTCGGTGAGCCTGCCCATCTTCAACTGGGGCCGCATCCAGGCCAATATCGACAGCAAACAAGCCCAGCACCAGCAGGCTTTCCTGACCTATCAAAGCACGGTGCTGAACGCCTTCAAGGAAGTGGAGGACGCCCTCGCCGCCTATGCGGAGGAACAGCGCCGCCGGACCGATTTGGCCGAGGCGGTCGAAGCCAGCCGCTTGGCGATGGCCCTGGCGGAAGAGCGCTACGCCCGGGGTTTGACGACCTTCCTGGACGTGCTGGAAACCCAGCGGGCGCTGTATGCGGCGGAGAGCAACCTGGTCGCCAGCGAGTCCCTGGTTTCAACCGACTTGGTGGCTTTGTACAAGGCCCTGGGCGGGGGCTGGCAGGTGGTGGAACCCGACCGCGCCCAGATGGACACCGCCGCGGCGGAATAGCGGCGACCCCGCGCCCGCCGGCTTCGGCAGGCCAAACGCCGCGGAAGGCTGCACCCCACGGCGTTTGGATAAGAGTATCCGTCCGATTCCAGGACGCTTTTCCCGGAATTATGTTCGCACCGCACAAATACCGGACGGGATCGACTGATCCCCCTTTTTTATAACCCCGCGCCCGAAGCTTGCCCCTCCCGCCGCCATGCCCTACAAGCCGCATGGACCGGGCACCCGGACCGGCACGGGCACCCCGCCCCAACCCGCAAAACGCCGAGAGCCCCGCCAGTTAAAACCCCCATGGGCCGACCGTCAAACCGGGTTTCGGTGTGACATTTTGCCTTATTTACGCGGGTTGTGCGGCATGAGATTATCCGGGATTTATCGAAGGTATCGATATGTTTTCCGAGCCCGCCCATAACCTCCTCCCGGATTCCCCCGCCCCTCCGGCGCGGCTGGCCGCCTATGCCGCGGCCCAATCCGAGGCGCTGGGACTCCTGGACCGGCTCGCCCGCCTCCATCCCCCCGTGGCCGCGCCCTGCCGGGCGCTGGCCGCCAAGCTGGCGGCGGAGCGCTTCGACCTGGCGGTGGTGGGCGAATTCAAGCGCGGCAAAAGCTGCCTGGTGAATGCCCTGCTGGGGGAAAACCTGCTGCCCACCGGCGTGTTGCCATTGACCTCGGTGCCGGTCGAAATCGGCCATGGCGGGGCGCTGGCCATCGAGGTCCGGTTCGACGACGGGGAACGGCTCGCCATCGGCCGCGACCAACTCGCCGACTACGCCACCGAGGCCGCCAATCCCGGCAACGCCAAGGGCGTGGCGGCGATCCGCATCGCCTTCCCGGCCCCCCTATTGGAGCGCGGGCTGCGCCTGGTGGATACGCCGGGCGTGGGTTCGGCCCATCGCCATAACACCTTGACCACCCACGCGGCCCTGCCGCGCTGCGATGCCGCCCTGTTCGTGCTGGCGGCGGACCAGCCGGTCGGCCAGGCCGAACTGGATTTCCTGGAAACGGTCGGCGTCCACGCCCAGCGGATTTTCTTCGCGCTGAACAAGATCGACCGCCTGGAAGACGGCGATATCGGGCCGGTGGCCGAGTTCGCCAGGGCGGTTCCGGGCGCGCCCACCGCCAACAAGGCGACCGCGTACAAGCCGCCACCGGGCACGTCCCCGCCCAAGCGATACGCCGCCGCCAGCGCCGCGCCCACCGCCAACAAGGGCATCCAGACCGAGCCCAGGCCCGTGACCAGGTTGCCCGCCGGTCCTTCGGCGGAGGCCGCCGCGACCCGCCTGACCTGGGCCGAACCCAGGGCCACCCGGTGTTCGACCAGCGCCACCAGCAGCAGGACCAGGGCCAGGGCCAGGGCCAGGCCCACGGCGACCGCGCCGCAGGCACCCGCCCGGTCCAACACCGGCACCGCCCCCGACCGCCCCAGGAACCAATCGACGGCGTAGAACACCGCGCCGCCCCCCAGCAGCACGGAAACCAGGACGCCGCGGTATACGGCCCCCATCACCCGCCCCCGTCCGCGCACCAAGCGCACGAACCACCCCCCGGCCAGGGTGGCGGGCAGGATCGCCCCCGCCACCAGCAAGGGGAACTCGACCCAGGCGCTATCCGCCCCGAACAAGGCCCGGCCCAGCCACATGGCCGCGACCAGGATCACGGTCAGGCTTTCGTACAAATCGGCGGCCATGCCCGCCACCCCGACGCAATTCCCGGCCAAACCGGCAGCAAGGCTCCGTCGCGGGGCGGATCGCCCCCCTGGTCCGCGAGACCGGCCCCGGCGGCTCCCGTGCCCATGCCGACCCGCGCCGCCAAACTCGACAGCGACCCGCCCAGCGACCCGCCCAGCGACCCGCCCAACAAGCCGCGCAGGGCGATATCGACCGGCAAGGCCGCTTGCGCCACCCAGTAATAACCCGCGACCCCGGCCAGGGCCAACCCGGCCACCCAGGCCCCCACCGCCGCGCCGCCGATGGCGACCGGGGCCAGGGCCTGCGCCCGTCCCAGCCCCGCCGTCCCGGCGGCGTGCCGACCGGCCCCCAGGGCGATCCTCAAACCCACCCAACCCGCCAGCGCCGAACCCAGCCCGCCGACCAACACGCCGTTGGCGATCCAGCCGACCACATAGCTATCGCCCAGGACCGCCGCCTTGGTGAAGGTCAATCCCAGCACCGTCAGCAAGACCAGCCCGGTGGCGAGATAACCGCGCCCGACCAGGGCCGCGGCGGCGGAACCCACCGCGGCGGCCGCCCGTTCCAGTTCCGGGGTGTTCCCCCGACGGCGGCCCAGGGTCCAACCCCGCCCCCAGCCATAGCTCGCCGCCAATGGCCCGGAGGCGAGGGCGAATGCCAGTACTTTAATGCTCCCAATGGATCAACTCAGGTTGCGGCTGGTGTAGGTCGTGCCGCCGCGGCCGCAACGCGGGCAGGCACCGGAGCGCCGCCGGGTATCCGCCAGTTCCCGCCGTAGCAGTTCCAACTCCTGGCGCATCTCGGCCATCGCCAGATGGATCTGCTCGAAATGGATTTGGAAGTAGCGGCTGGACGGCCAGTGCAGGGGTTCCTCGCGGCCCTTGCCGTTGATACGGGTATGGGGATCGTCCCCGGCGTTGAATTGCAAACTGTTCATCAAGTTGCCTCGGGTCATTCGGAGTAAATCGAAAAGGGAAGACATAGCCCCGGCACCACGTCCGGTTTCCGGTCGACCCCGCCATGGGGCGTCCGGTTTCCGGGCGTTTTTATAATATTCTTTAAATATAGACCTGAAACCGGACATATTGCCTTTATCCGACCAGGATTTGGCATATTAAGACAGATTATAATAAACCGGATCAAGCCCCGGACCAGCCACCGCTTAATCAATATAAATCTTTGTTTATAAAGGAAAAATAAAAAATTTCCGCAGAATGAAAGCACTGTTTTCAACCGGGGGCGGCGCGGCAAATTGTCCTGCGTCCTTTTGCCGCATTTACCTCCGGCGGGCAACCGTGACAGGATAATCCGGCTCGGCCAGACGGGGGTATATATACCCTATTAACGATGCCCGGCATGGTTTTCACAACAAGATTGATGGCCGATTCCGGGGTATATCCGCCCGGTCGCGCTGGTCGGCAACAAACCCTTGAAGGAGTCCCCTGGATGGAGATGCTCGGGCTTTATCCCACTTGGTACGAACCCACCTTGGGCAGTGGCTGGGTGCTGGGCGTGATCGCCGTCATCCATGTGCTGGCCTCGCACACCTCGGTGGGGGCGGCGCTGGTGACCACTTGGCTGGCGACCGTGGCCGTACGCCGCGACCGCCCGGAGCTTTTGGAATATGTGCGGCGCTACGGCGTGTTCCTGCTGGTGTTTTCCTATGTGCTGGGTTCCATCACCGGGCCGGGCATCTGGTTCTCGGCCACGGTGGCGAGCCCGCGCGGGCTGGGCGCCCTGATCCACGCCTATGTGTGGTACTGGGCCACGGAATGGGTGTTCTTCGTGGTGGAGGTGGTGGGCATCTACTTGATGGTCTATCTGGCGGGGAGGGTGGACCGGCGGAGCTACCTCCGCGTCGCCTGGATTTTCGGGCTGGCGTCCTGGGCCACCCTGCTGGTGATCGTCGGCATCCTGTCGTTCATGCTATGGCCGGGACAATCCGCCTGGTTCGAGACCGGATCGAGCCTCGACGGCTTCTATGGTCCCTACACCTTCGCCCAGATCGCCAGCCGCACCTGTTTCATGCTGATGGCGGCGGCCCTGGCCGGGGGCTTGATCGCCTCCCGCATCGAGGACACGGCCTTCCGCGCCGAGATGACCGGCAAGCTGTCCCGGCTCGGCATCCCGGCGGCGATCCTGGGTTCGGTCTGTTTCCAATGGGGCTTGGCGACCCTGCCGGAAAGCGCCCATATCCTGCTCAAAACCCGCCTGCCGGGTTATTTCGTGCCGACAAGGCACCGCGCTGGCGGCGCCTGTCCTCGGCCATGCTGGACACCGCCAAGGTGGCGATTTCCATCACCATCGTACTGGGCGTGGCCCCCCTGCTGTTCGTGCAAACCCTCTACGATCCGTTCTGGTACGTCTCGAACGTGCTATCGGCGCGGTGGGCGATGGGCTTCATCGTGATCTTGATCGTGGCGTACTGGTCTCCGGGCTGCACGCCTGGAGCGCCGTCCGCTTCCTGTATTTCGTGGTGCTGGCCGTGCCGGTGACGGGGGCTTGGCTGTGGGGCTGCGAACGCTATCTGAACCAGCGTCCCGGCGAAGACCGCGACTACACCCGCTGGCTGGGCCAGCTGGGCTCGCGGCTGATGAGCGGCGGCGGATTGTTGGCCCTGCTGTGCTATAGCGCCTGGATGTCCTCCCTGCCCGGCACCGCCCAGGGCTTCGCGGCCTCGTTATGGTCGGTGCTGGCCCTGGTCGCGACCCTGGCCCTGGCGGTCTGTCCGCTGCTGTTCAAGGCCGGAGGCGGGGATTACCGGCCCTTCGCCATCGCCACCGCCGCCCTGCTCGCCATCGCCTGCGGACGGGAAGCCTTGCGCCTCGCCATCCTGGGCGGTGCCCATGGCTACGACCTCGCCACCTATGCCGTGCATGTCGATGGCTACGGGGCGGGCTTGTTCTTCCTCACCTTCGCCGCCCTGGGGGGACCGGCGGTGGCGTTCTCCGTGGCCTTGTCCTGGGAGGCGGGGAAAGCGGCCACGCCCTATACCGCCTCGCCCAGGGTGGCCCGCCTGGGCGGTGGCGGCGCTGGGGGCCTGGGTCGCCCAATATTTCCTGTTCGGATTCCTCACCCTGCTGCGCCAAGGATGAACCCATGAAACTGCTCTATACCGCCCCGCTGTGGGGCTGGCTGGCCTTCGCCGCGCCACCCGCCGCCGCCGAGGCTCGGCGTCCCCGCCTGGGACGCCGCCCTCGCCGCCAAGCCCCAGGGCGACCCCGGCCGGGGCCGCCAACGCTACGCCGACGGCGGCTGCGGCGGCTGCCATGGCGAGGCCGGGGTCGCCGAGCGCCGCGAATGGCCGGTGCTGGCCGGACAAAGGCCGTTGTACCTCTACAAGATGCTGCTGGACTTCAAGGCAGGCCGGGTCGGCGGCGGCGAGGCCGCGACCATGGCGGCCATGGCCTCCACCCTGGACGCGGCGGACATGGCCGATATCGCGGCCTGGCTGGGCGGCCTGCCCCGGCCCGCCCCGGCCCACGAGTCCACCGCCCCGCCCGCCCTGCTGCGCGGCGACCGGACCCGGCTGATCCCGCCCTGCGAAGCCTGCCACGGCGCGGACGGCCAGGGCTGGGAAGCGCTGCCCGCCATCACCGGCCAGAACCGCGCCTACTTCGTCGCCGCCCTGACCCGCTTCAAGGAGGGCGGCCGCGCCAACGACATCAACCACGGCATGGGCATGATCGCCCGCGAACTCACCGCCGCCGAAATCCAGGCGCTGGCCGGTTATTTCAGCCGCTGAACCCGTTCCCGAACACAGGAGCCCCGCCATGACGAACAGCAAGTTCCCGCCCTTGCGCGCCCGCATCCTGGACCCAGGGTCCGCCATCGCCCGCCCGAGCCAGGAATTGCCCGAACGCCTCGGCTTCGACAGCCCGGCGCTATCGGCGATGACCGACCTGCGCCAGGTGCCGGCCATCACGGCCTGGATCAACACCCCGATGGAACAAGCCAACGCCAAGATGATCCGCCACGGGGTGCGCCTGCTGTTGGTCCTGGACGACCAGGACCGCCTGGCCGGGTTGCTCACCGCCAACGATATCCTGGGCGAGAAACCCCTGCGCCACCTGCGGCGCATGGGCGGCACCCATGCCGATATCCGGGTCGGCGACATCATGACCGGGCTGGCCGAGGTGGAGACCCTGAACTTGGCGGAAGTCCGCGCGGCCCAGGTCGGCCACATCGTCGCCAGCCTGCGCCAGGCCCGCCGCCATCACGCCCTGGTCGCCGAAACCACCGGGCGCTCGGTGTGCGGGGTGTTCTCCATCACTCAGATCGCCCGCCAACTGGGCCTGCCGCTGCGGACCTTCGATATCGACCGGCTGTTCGCGGCCATCGCGGCCCTGGAAACCGCCCCTCCCGCCTGAACCCCCAACCCCGGAGACAAACCCTTGAACATCACGCTCGAAGAATTAGACGGCCTCGAACGCCGCATGAGCTTCGCCATCCCCGCCCAACGCATCTACGCCGAGGTGAAGCGGCGGCTGCGGGACTGCGCGGGCCGGGCCCAGCTCGACGGCTTCCGTCCGGGCCGCGCCCCGCTGGCCGTGGTGGAACGCCAGTTCGGTCCCCGGCTCCGGCAGGAGGTCATCGACGACCTGCTGACCGAAGCCTTCCGCGAAGCCGCCCGCGAGGCCCGCGTCCAGCCGGTCGGCGTGCCGGTCATCGAATTGCGCGAAACGGTGCTGGCCGCCCCGGCGGACGCCCCGGAACCGACCTTCGTCGCCACCTTCGAGGTCTACCCCGACTTCGCCCTGGTGCCGCCGGAAACCCTCAAAATCGAACGGCAGGTGGTGGATATCGCCGAAACCGATGTCGATGCGATGCTGGAGGCGCTGCGCCGCTTGCATCTGGAATGGCTGCCCACCGACCGCCCGGCCCAACGCGGCGACCGGGTGCTGTTCGACCTGCAAGGCCATATGGACCACGAACCCCTGCGCGAAATCCGCCGCATCCCGTTGGTGCTGGGGGCCAAGGTCCAGGGCGGGGCGTTCGGCGCGGGGGTGCAGGACGAATTCGCCCGCCAGATCGAAGGCGCCCGCGCCGGGGAATTCGTGGACCTGCTGATCGGCTTCCCCAACGACTATGAGAAAGATCATCTGGCCGGGCGGGAAGTACGCTTCACTTTGCATATCTGCTCGGTGGAGGAACCCCATCTGCCCGAACTGAACGACGCCCTCGCCCAAAAGCTCGGTCACGCTGGGGGCCTCGCCGCGCTGCGGGCGGAAACCCGCGCCACCATGGAGGCCGAGGCCCTGGCGAACTGCCACGCCCTGTTCAAGCAACGGGTGCTGGAAACCCTGCGCGAGGCCCACCCCATCCCCCTGCCCAAATCCAGGGTCGAGGCCGAGACCCAGCGCCTGTTGGAGGAGGCCCGCGCCCAACTCCGCGCCGAGGGTCGCCAGGAAGAAGAGGACGGGGAATTGGTCGCGCTGCTGGTCGGGGACCGCGCCCGCCACCATGTGGCCCTGGGCCTGGTCCTGGCCCGCATCGTGGCCGAACATGGACTCAAGGCGGAACCGGAAGCGCTGGACGGCTTGGTGGCGACCATCGCCGCCGAATGCGCCGATCCCGCCGAGGCCGCGGCCCGGCTGCGCGGCAACGCGGGGATGATGGCGGAATTGGAATCGGCCCTGCTGGAGGACCGGGTGGTCGATTGGGTGTTGGAGCGCGCCCAGGTGGTGGACATGCCGGTGAGCTTCGGCGAATTCATGCGCGCCTGGCGGCCGGAGGCAAGCCCGGCCTAGAAAAAATCGTTGGTATGATGCTCCCCACTCGCGGCGAAGCTTGCTTCGCCGTTTTTTTTCGCCCTTCCCCGGCTACGGCACCGCCGCCACCGCGCCGAGGTCGGCGGCGAGGGTCTCCGGCGTGAACGGCGGCGTCAGATAACCCGCCAACCTGCCCAAGGGATCGACCAGAACCAGCGCCGTGGAATGATCGACCCGGTAGTTCCCGCCGTCCCCGTCCTGTTGGAAGGCCGCGCCCAGCCCGGCCACGAACGCCGCCACCCGCCCGGCGGGGCCGGTGGCGGCGCGGAAACCGGGATCGAAATGGCGGACATAAAGACCCAGGCGCTCGGGCGTGTCGCGCCCCGGATCGACCGAGAGGAACAAGACCCGGACCCCTCCGGCCCCCGGCAGGGACCGCGCCCGCGCCAACTGGGCCAGGGTGGTGGGACAGGCGTCGGGACAATGGGTATAGCCGGTGAAAACCACGGTCCACCGCCCCCGTCCCAGGAAATCTGCCAAGGGCGCACCATCGTCCAGGACCAAACCCGCCGGATCCAGCGGACGGGGCCGGGGCAGCAACACCCCCGAGCGCAATTCCGGCAAGGCACCCTGGGGCGGCTGGCAACGGGACAGGCCCGCCGCGATGGCGAGGCAGGCGCACAGCGCCAGCCACCCCCGCGACGGCCTGGAATTGGACCGGGACGCCATGGCTCAGCGCCGCGCCGCCGGTTCGACGCAGGTCCGCCCCGCGGCGGCCCGCCAGGACAGACGCGCCCCGCCCAAACCGAAGGTGGGCACCTGCTCGCGGTCCTCCGCCTCCAGATAGCCGAGCCGCACCAGTTCGTCCAGCACGTCGCGGCCTATGGGCCGCAGCCGCACCGCGACCTCGACCGTATCCGGCAAGCGCCGGTCGGGATAGCGGTAGGTCCGCGAGACATGGTGGGCGGCGCGGCCCTGGGCGTCCGCCACCGGCACCGGCAGCAGCTTGGATTCGATGCGGGCGGCCTCCCAAAAGCGGTGGGTTTCCGCGCCGTGGACGTCGCGCAGGATATCCCGGAACACCCAGGGCCGGGGATCGCCCGCGCCCTGGGCGGGTGGTTCCGGCCCTTCCAAGCCGCTGGCGAACACCTGTTTGCCGCCGCGCCGCGCCGACACCTCCACCCACAAACGCCGATCCTGGGCCGCGCCGCTGGGGAAGGCGTGCCCGGCGGCGAGGTTCTCCAAGGTCACGCGCAACTCCACGCCCCGCTTGCCCATCCCCACGCACAACCGGCCCGCCACCGCGCTATCCAACAGGCGCTGGATCGCGGCCCGTTGCGCCTCCTTGTCGGGGAAATCCTCCAGGGCCACATCCACCCCCGGCCAGCGGTGGGAATGGACCCGCCGCGGCGGCGCATCCGGCACATCGGCGGCGGGACCGTCGCGACCCGGCATATGGCAGCCGCCGCAGGTCAGGCCGCCCCGGTCCCTGGGACGGGCATACACGGAAGTCCGCCACTCCCGGAAGGTGCGCTCCAAGGCCACCGGGGTCGGCGGCGGGGTATCGATATCGTGGCAACTCCCGCACAGCGCCGCCGACTCGGGCCGGGCGTGGTCGTGCAAGGCGGAATAGCGCGAGGCATGGACGGCGTTGGCGACGGGATCGGCGATGCCACCCCGGACCGCGCCATCCCCGGCGAGGCGCAGGGGATGGTTGTGCCCGCCCTCGACCGCCTCGACCGTATGGCAAAACTGGCAGGTGACGCCGTGCAGGGTTTCCGGCACCTGGTCGAGGTTCAAGCCGTCGCGGGTCAGGCCGCGGCGCACCGCCAGGGGCGCGTGGCAAGCGACGCAGAAATCGCCCAGCTTGCCGCCGGTGGCGTCCTGGCCCAGCCGGTTCATGGCCCGGAACACCGGGTCCTTCACCGCGTAGGCGTGCATGCTGCCGGCCCATTCCCGGTAATGCCCGGGATGGCAACGCCCGCAGGAGGCCGGATCGTCCGGCAGGGTCGGCGCGGCCAGGACCGTCCCGGCCAAGAGCGGCGCGCAAGCCGCCAGCCAAGCTCTCCGCATCGCCCTACTCCTGGATACAGGCATGGAACACGGCGGCGGCGGGCCGGCCCCGGCGCGGCGCGACCCGGATTTCCATCCGCCAATCGCCCGGCATGAACAGGTCGAAGGGACCGAGCCGGTAGCGGCCCGGCGCTTCCTCCTCGCCCTGGAAGTGGTCGGGCACCGTACCGTGGCCGTGGGCTTCCATGAAGGGGCGCAGCGCCACCGCCGCCCCGGCCAGCGGTTTGCCGTTCCGCCCCTCGATCCGCACCGTCCAGAGGTTGGGGCCGGTCGCGGCGGGGGTGGGCGACCCACCGACCAGGACCACCCGCAGCCCGCCGACCCGTTGTTCCGTCCCCGGATCGGCGCATGGTTTGGGCGATGCCGCCGCCGGGGCCGGTATCGACAAAGCCGCCCAGAGGCATAGCACCGGCACGCCCAGCGGGAAATCCCGCCTCATCCGCCAGGATTCCCGCCCGGCGCGGCCCGCATCACGGGCCGTTCCACCGGCACCTCGGCCTCGCATTTGGGGCAGGCGTACCAACAATCGCCTTCGTGTTCGATGGAATAGGCGTCCCCGTCGTCGCGCTCCATCGGCACCAGTTCCTTGCCGCGCCCGCGCCAGCCGCATTCCGGGCACAGGTACATCGAGCGCTCCATCTCGTCGAGATAGCGCTGGAAAGCCACATAGCTGAGCTTGCCTATCGCCATCCGCGCCGAGCTGATGTGGAAGCGGATGCCCGCCGTCTTGTCGTCCGAGCCCTTATCGATCTTCTTGGACATGCTTCCCCCTCAGGCGTAGCGTTGTTGTCCGCCCACGACCAGGCGCGGCGGGGTACCGTTGCGGGCGGACGCGCCATCGACCCGCACCGTGGCCGCGCCGTCCAGCGAAGGCAGTTCGTACATGGCATCCAGCAGCAAGGCTTCCAGCAAGGCCCGCAGCCCCCTGGCCCCGGTCTTCCGCTCCAAGGCCCGCCGGGCGATATGGCGCAAGGCGTCCTCGTGGATTTCCAATTCGCCGCCGTCCAGTTCGAACAGGTGCCGGTATTGCTTGACCAAGGCGTTGCGGGGCTGGGTGAGGATGGCCAGCAAGGCGTCCTCGTCCAATTCTTCGAGGATGGCGACCACCGGCAAGCGCCCCACGAACTCGGGGATCAGGCCGAAGCGGATCAAATCCTCGGCCCCGGCCTCCCGGAGCCATTCGGAAACCGGACGCCGCCCCGCCGCGCCCTGGACCTCGGCGGCGAAACCGATGCCGCCGGGTTCGACGCGGAACCCCACCACCCGTTCCAGGCCGGCGAAGGCCCCGCCACAGATGAACAGGATATGGGTGGTATCGACCTCGATAGGGTCCTGCGGGGCGTGCTTCCTGCCGCCGGGCGCGGGCACCCGCACCACCGTGCCCTCGATCAGCTTGAGCAGGGCTTGCTGCACGCCCTCGCCCGACACGTCGCGGGCGGCGTTGTCCCCGGCGCGGCGGGCGATCTTGTCGACCTCGTCGATATAGACGATGCCCGACTGGGCCGCCGCCACGTCGTAGTCGCACCTTTGCAGCAACTTGCCGACGATGCCCTCGACATCCTCGCCGATATAGCCGGCCTCGGTCAGCCCGGTGGCATCGGCGATGGCGAACGGCACGTCCAAGAGCCGGGCCAGGGTCTCGGCCAGGAGGGTTTTGCCGGAGCCGGTGGGGCCGATCAGGAGGATGTTGCTCTTGGCCAGTTCCACCCCGCCCCGCCGTCCCAGGGCCATGGCCCGCTGGCGCTTGTAGTGGGAATAGACCGCCACCGCCAGCACCCGCTTGGCGTGGTCCTGGCCCACCACGTACTGGTCGAGGACCGCCTTGATCTCCATGGGCTTGGGCAGGTCCGCCACCGCCGCCACCAGCGCCTCCCTGGCTTGGCCGTCCAGGACGCCATTGCAGGAATCGACGCACTCGTCGCAGATGAACACCGTGGGACCGGCGATCATCTTCCGCACCTCGTGCTGGGTTTTGCCGCAGAAGGAACAATAGAGCGTTTTGCGCCCCTCGGTTCCGCCGTTTCTTTCCTGGCTCATCGCCCGATCCTCCGGAAATCGCGCCCCGGCCCACGGGGCGTCCATGGTTTGGATAATTATCTTGTCCGATTTCAGGACGTTCCACCGTGGCTATCCCCATACCGCCCTATATTCGGACGGATAGTTATTTTTCCAGGTATAACCATCGCGCTCATGGATTATATACCAGGATTCCACGGCATTTTGAAGCCTGGGCCTATCACCGGGATGGGCGGCTTATCCCGACCGGGGCTTGGCGGAATTATCCGTAGTGGGTCGATACCGGATGGCCGGGTTTTTCGCGGTGCTGGGTGAAAACCATGATTTTCCCGGCATTTCACACGGGAATCGGCCGGCATGGCGGGCCGGGGTGGTGGGAATCGGTAGGCCGGGCCGGGGATTACGGGGGTTGGCCCGATAACTGCTCTTAAAACTCCCGCATAGCCTCTCTGACTACGCCCGCTCCGCCCCAGGGCATTTTCATGTTATTTGTAGGGTGCCCCGCAAAGGGTGGGCATGAATCCATGCCCACCCTACGCCGGACGTACACCCAAGCCGAAAATGCTCCAGGCGGCGCGGGCTTTTTTTCGCCTCAATAATGGCCCTTCTGCCGCATCTCCGCCTCGAACAAAAGGCTGTACTTGGCGTCGGGATGGGCGCGCACGGCGTCTTCCAGACGCTCGATATCGGCTCCTTCGACATCGGCGGCGAACAGGATCATCAGCCCGGCGTCGCCGGACGCGACGACGGCCTCTTGTAGCCGCGCCACATCGCCGCCGCGCTCGGCCTTGACCAAGGCGAAATCGAACACCAAGCGCGGGTGCGGCGAGCGCAGCACCACGGTTTCCAGCGCGTCGAGGTCGGCTTCCTCCACCGCGTAGGCGAAACGGTAGGCCAGTTCGGGGTCGCCCGAGTCCAGGGCCACGGCCTGCAATTCCGGGGTAAAGCCGCGCTCCTTGGCGATTCGGATGGCTTCGACGACGGTCATGCGGGCTGTCCTCCGGCCGGGGCGGGACGGTGCCGCCGGGGCGGCGTCAGGTTGTAGCGTTGCAGCTTGACGTACAGGGTGCTGCGGGAAATCCCCAGGATGCGGGCGGTCTCGGCCACGTTGCCATCGGCTTGGCGCAGGGCGGATTCGATGGCGAGGCATTCCCAATCCTCCAGCGAGGGCGTCCCCGGATGGGATGGCAAGGCGGCCGGTCCGGTTATCGGGGCGGGGGTCGCGGGCGCTTGGGGCGCGGGGTCCGGGCGCGGCACGAAGCCCATTTCCTCCAGGAAATCGATGGGCAGGTCGCCCACTTCCAGGGTTGCGCGGTTCACCACCGACACCAGGTTGCGCAGCAGGTTGCGGAGTTCGCGGATATTGCCCGGCCAGGGATGGCCCAGGAACAGGTCCATCAGGTTGGGATCGAGCCGCTTGGGTTCGACCTCGGCCTGGGCGCATTCGCGGACCAGCAGGTACTCGATGAGTTGGCGCTTGTCCGGGCGCTCGCGCAGCGGCGGCAGGCGGAACTGGGCGCCGTTGAGCCGGTAGTAGAGGTCGCGCCGGAACCGGCCCTGTTCCACCGCGTCCAGCAGCTTGATATTGGTGGCGGCGATCACATGCACATCGGCCTTGATCGGCTTGGTGCCGCCCACCGGCACGAATTCGCCGTTCTCCAACACCCGCAGCAAGGTGGCCTGGAGATCGAAGCTCATATCGCCGATCTCGTCCAGGAACAAGACGCCCTTGGAGGCCAGGAGGAATTTGCCCGGCTTGCCCTGGCTCCTGGCCCCGGTGAAGCTGCCGCCCTCGTAGCCGAACAACTCGCTCTCGATCAGGTCGCGGGGGATGGAGGCGCAATTGATGGCGACCATGGGACCGTCGCGGCGGCAGCCCGCCGCGTGGATCAGGCGCACCAGATGCTCCTTGCCGACCCCGGATTCCCCGGTGATGAGGATGGGGATGTTGCGGGCCTGCAAACGCGCCGCCTGCCGCACCAGATCGTCGGCCAGGGTATCGCGGTAGATCGTGCCGGCAGCCATATCGGACTCTCCACCGTAGCCGCGCTCCACGAAACGGAACGCGGTGTCGAAACCGCTGGGGGAACGCAGCGGGGTTTCCGCCTGCAACAAGCGCATGATGAGTCCCATCACGCCCAACAACACCGAGGCCGCCACCTCGCAATCGCCCACCAGCCCGATCACCCCGGCCACCCGGCCATCCGGGCCTTCCAGCGGATAGCCCACGGTGCAGAAGGCATGCAGGCGCTTGGAAAAATGCTCCCGCCCGCTGAAGGCGGCGGGGATGCCCAGCAGGGCGGCGGTGCCCACGCCGTTGTTGCCCAGCGCGGCTTCGCGCCAATCGGAGCCGCGGCGGGCCAGGTCGCGCATGAGCGGGGAGGTTTCGAGCTGGTTCTCGGCGATGTGCAGCAAGCGGGCGTCGGGGGTCGCCACCAGCAACGACAGGCGCGTACCCTTGAGCAAAGGGCTGACGCGGCCCAGCAGATCGACGAAATCGGCCCCGCCGAATCCGGTAATCATGCCGGGGACGGGCCGGGGTTCGCCCTTGGCCTGGTCGCCGCCGGGGGGGAGCCGGTGTTCGACGAGGCAACGCCGCCAGGCATGGCCGATCTCGGGACGGAGCAGTTCGCCGTCGTCCGGGAGCTTTCCGGTCGCGCTCAGGGTTTCCCAGGCGCGGCGGGCGCGGTCGTCGCCGGTCGGCGGCGCATTGGGGTGGGGGTGGGATTCCGGCAGGTGATCGACCGGAACCGAGAGGCAGGTGTTGAGCTGGGTGAACATAGGCGCACAGGAAATAGATCGTGGTTACGATTAAAGCCCATGCATAGCTTCTTTAATTATTATCTTTATTGGGAATCACGGCGATTCCAGTTTGGGCGGCATGATACTGTCCAAAAAAAAAGGCGGCAATGCGGCGTATTGCCGCGGCTGCCGCCGGAATGGAGTGATCTTAGGGGAGGAACAAGATTACCCCCCGGATACATCCACCAAGTGAGGTAGGTTAAAAATCGAAGCCGGGTATGCGCCAAATCGGGCGGATACCGTGGGTTTTCACAGGGCCTTAACCGATACCGGCCTCGGGGAATTCCCGCTATCGGTCTGGTTTGAAAATGGCGGGGCAGAATTATCCGCCCCGCCGCCGGAATCACGCCCTGGGGTCTTCGCGGGTGGCTGCGGCCCATTCCGCGCTGAACCCCGGCAAATGCGGCAAGCCCGATTGCTCGTTCAAAACCACCGCGCCGCTGGACAGCACGGTGGCGGCGATGCCCGCCGCCTGGGCCAGGGCCAGGCGCAAGACCTTGACCGGGTCCAGGACGCCCGCCGCCACCAAATCGCCGAACGCGCCGCTGGAAGCGTCGTAGCCGAAGCGGGCGTCCCCGGCGGTTTCGATCCGGGCCAGGGCCGCCATCGGGTTGATCCCGGCATTGCCGACCAGGGCGCGGAACGGCTGCTCCAATGCCTCCGAGACGATGGCGACGCCGCGTTGCCAATCCAGATCGGTCAGCAATAAACGGCCCAAGGCTTCCCGCGCCTGGAGCAAACCCACGCCGCCGCCCGGCACCACGCCTTCTTCCAAGGCCGCCCGCACCGAGCGGCGGGCGTTCTCGGCCCGTTGCAGACGTTCCTTGATCTCGGGTTCGGTGGTGCCGCCCACCCGCACGGTGGCGATGCGCCCGACCAAGGCCGAGATGCGGGCTTCCAAGTCTTCCAGGTCGTGCAGATTACCGGTGGGGGAACCCTCGCCCGGCTTGCGGGCGCGGATCGCGTCCGCCTCCTTCCCCAAACCCGCGACCCGCCGGGCCACGGCGTCCGGGTCGCCGCCGCAGCCGATGAAGCTGGCGCTGTCGGCGTCGGCCACCACCTTGGCGGCATGGCCGAGAACCTCCGGGGCAGCGCGCTCCAGGTTGTCGCCGCGTTCCGGCACCAGCACCCGCGCCCCGGTCGCGGTGGCGAGATCGTCCAGCCAATCGCGGCGGCGGTCGCCATGGCCCGGCGCCTTGACCGCCAGGGCGCGGAACACCCCGCGCTTGACGTTCATCACCAAGCCTTGCAGCGGGCGCTCGTCGATGCCGTCGCAGGCGATGACCAGGGCTTGGCCCGCCTCGTTGACCGCCTCCAGCAGCGGGACCAAATCCATGAAATCGGTCACGGTGCCGTGGTATAGCAGCACCCGCGCCCCTTCGATGTCCGCCGCCCGCCGCACCGGGTCGGTCTCGAAACCCGGCGACAGGAAGCCCAGTTCGTAGCGGAAGCCTTCGCCGATATCCAGCGTGTCCTCGCGGGTCCAGCCCGGTGCAACCGTGACGGCCCCATCCGGGCCGACCTCGGCATAGGCTTGTTGCAGCAGGCGGCCCACCCGGCCTTCCTTGCGCATGGATACCTCGGCCACCTGGGCCGCCATATCGCCTTGCAGCGGCAGGGCGCGGCGGCGCAGGTCTTCCTCGACCACTTTCACGGCGGCGTCCATGCCTTCGCGCAGGCGGTGGGGATCGGCCCCGGCGGCGAGGCTGCGCAAGAGGCCGCGGGCGATGGCGCGGGCCAGCACCACGGCGGTGGTGGTGCCGTCGCCCGCCTCCCGCGACACGGCGTTGGCCACATCGCGCAGCATCCTGGCCCCGAGGTCGGCGAGCCGGTCCCCCAGCACCACGGAATTGGCCACCGTCACCCCGTCGCGGGTGAAGAACGGCGGCAGGCCCTGGGTCCGGTGCTGGACCATGACGCACGGCCCTTGGTAGCCATAGGTGGTTTCCACCGCCCGGCCCAGGATATCGATGCCCTTGAGGATACCGGCGCGGGCCTCGCCGTCGAACACCAGGCGCTTGCTCATGCCGGGCACTCCCGGAATCGGATCATCGGAAACATATTTTTCCCTCAATCGGTGGATTGTTGTGGTTTGAACCATGAACGTGGGGACCGGGACCGTTCAGGCGGAGCCTTCCGGCGCGAACCGCCGCATCATGGCCTGCCCGGCCTCGGCCCTGGCGGAGCGGGCGCGCTTCAAACGCGCCCAGACCCACAGCAACTCCCTTTCCCGCCAGTCCAGTCCGGCGCGGAGTTCGATCTCCTCCGCCCGGCTCAATTCGCCGTCCCAAAGCTCCCTGAGTTGCTCGACCCGGTCCGGGTGCAAGGTGAGCCGCAATTGGCCATCGCGCTCGCCCAACTGGCCGATGCTCTCCTCCAACTGGCGCACCATCCGGGTCAGGAATTCGGTGTCGTCGGGACTCAGGCGCATGGGGACTCCGGGACTCAGGCCGTGGCGTGCTGGTGGTGGCCGTGGACCTGGGTAGGATCGCAGGCTTCGCCGCACGGCCCGGAGGGCAGGAATTTCTCCAGGTAGATCTGGTCGGCGGGGATGCCGAACTCGGCGCAGACCGCGTGGGCGGCATCGACCATGCCGGGCGGGCCGCACAGATAGACATCCGGCTGGGCCGGTTGGGCTTCGAGGTCGCGGCGCAGCACCTCGATGGCGTTGCCGCGCTCGCCGTCCCAACTGTCGGTCGGACGCCAGACGCAGACCTTGACCGTGAGGTTGGGCATCGAGGCCGCCAGCGCTTCCAGTTCGGCGCGGAGGAACACCTCCTCCTCGGTGTTGACGCCGAAGTACAGCCGGGTTTGCTGCGGCGCCCCCCATTCCTTCATATGGCGGACCATGGACAGGACCGGGGCCAGGCCGGTGCCGCCCGCGATGAAATAACGGGGCCGGAAGCCGTTCTCCTTGAGCCCGAAGATGCCCTGCGGCCCCTTGACCTGCAAGGTCTGGCCGGGCTGGATGGCTCCGCCGCGCAGGGCGTTGGACATCAGGCCGTCGGGCAGGAGCCGGATCAGGAATTCCAGGTCGCCCGCGTCGTTGCTGATATTGGCCGGGGAATAGGCGCGGGTGACGGTGCCGCCCGGCACCTGGAGCTCCATGAACTGGCCGGCGTCGAAACGCACCTTGCATTCGTTGCCGGTGCCGGGACGGCGCAGGTGCAGGCGCACGGCGTTGCTCGACACCCTGCCGACCGAGACCACCTCGGCGGGGAACTCGTTGGCCTCGGGCTCGAAGGAAATACGGCTGTAGGTGTAGGGGACTTCCAGTTCCAAATCGCTGTCGGGATAGCAGCGGCACAGCAAGACCTGGCCGTCCTCCTCCTCCTCGGGCGGCAGGGCTTGGACGCTGCACCCGACCAGGCGGTAATCGCCTTCCGGGCAGAACGCCTTGCAGGTGGCGCAGCCGCCCGCGCGGCAGGACGACATCAGGTAGATATCCTGGCGGATCGCCGCCGTGATGACGTCCTCGTCGGGACGGCAATCGAAATAGACGGCCTCGCCGTCCTCGGTGATGACTTTGATGCTATGGGTGGCCGCCATGGGCGCTCAGCTCCGGATGCATGGGATGAAACAAGGGTGGCGCGGACTCAGGCCGGGGTCGGCGGGCTGTCCAGCCGGGCGAAGAACGCCAGCACGCGGCGGGCGGACAAACGGGCGGATTCCAGGCTCAGGGCCGGGCCTTCCTGGATATCGCGGCCATCGCGGGCGATGGCCCAGCGCCAAGCGAAACCGAGGTCTTGGGCGTAGGCGGCGTAGCGCCCCTCCTGGAACAGCTCGGTGCGGGGCGTGCCCGCCGGGACCTGGCTGAGGGAACGCGCCGACAGGAAATCCAGCGCTTCCGGGTCCAGATTGTCGAAGTCGATGGTCATGGCTGGGGGTTCCTCCGCAAGGTCACAGCAGCTTGGTGACCACGACCGCCAGCGAGGAGCCGATCAGCAACACGGCGGCGGCGACGACGATTTGACGGATGTTCTTGAGTTCGGACAGCATGGTGGCCTCCTGGTGCGGGGTGGGGGGCGGGCCGGAACCCGTCCCGGAAAACCCGGCCCCCCTTGTGGAGGCCGGGTGCGCGATGCTCAGTGCGGGGCGACCAACACCTTGACGCCGCGCTGCTTGCGCAGCTCTTCCAGCGGGGTGTCGTAATAGTTGAGGTTGCGCAATTCCATCAACTTGGTGCCCAGGACCCGTTCCGCCTCCAGGAAGTAGTTCACCGGCATGATCGGCGGCTTGTTGGCCTGCCGGAAGCTGATGTGGATGCGTTCCGCCTCCCATTTGTCGCCGGTCGCCGCCATCTTGGCGACGGCCTCGGCCAACAGGGTCTTGGCGCATTCGCCGAAGGCGGTCTTGTGGCGGAAGTCCTCGTCGTTGAAGGCGCGGGCCTTCAACACCGCGACCTTCTCCTCGAGCTTGGCTTCGATCCACAGGTAATCGTTGTCCAGCTCGTAGGTCTTGCGGAACGGGGTGGTATGGTCGAGGCGGAACTGCTTGAGCGCCGCCGCCGCCTTTTCCAAGGTGTTCAACTGGCCGATCTTGACGACCCACGCATCGCGGGTTGCGTTGTCATGTACACCGTTCTTTGCCATGGTGGGTCTCCTTAGGCGTGGTAGTCTTCGAGCTTGCGGTCCAGGCCCATCAGTTCCGAGGTGATCGTGAACTTGTTGCCCAGGGTGTAGGCGCGGCCGATGGTGGAGGACACGTCCACCAGGAAGTCGTAGACGTTGAAGGACCGGCCCAGCAGTTCGCTCAACTCGTCGCAGTCCACCTCGATCTTGCCGTTGGCCTTGATCCACCAGTAGCCGGCGCGGTCCTCGACGTTGACGGTCGGGTTGACGTGCTTCTTGTAGTCCTCGAGCAGGATTTCCTCGATGAAGGTGTTGATCTCGTCGGACTTCTTGAGGACCAGCACCACGGTGTCGCTCTCATGGACGACCTGGTTCTCGTCGGCGAAGAAGGCCTCGGCGAATTCCTTGCCATTCAGGCCGGTGGTGCCGGCGTAATACGCATTGCTAGAAACGCTCATAATGACTCTCTGAAAATCCAAGCGGTTAAATCAGGCCAGACATGACATGGCGGACGATGGCGTCGCGGTCGACCTTGAAGTCGATCCGGCTGGCGTGGTCGGCGGTCCAATCGTCGATCACCCGCTCCAGGGACGCCTGGATTTCTTCCTTGTTGGTGGTGCCGGCCGGCAGCTTGGCGAAGATGCCCATGAAATCCTTGAGGGCGTTCACGGTGCCTTCCAGCCATTTGGCGGTCCAGTTGCGCAGCACGGTGCGGTTGTAATCGCCGAACTCGGGATCGTTGGCCAGGCAGGTGTAATAAAGGTCCTGCACGCCTTGCTTGGCGATGCCGTAGTAGGTCTGGGACTGGTTGATGAAGAACGGGGTCAGGTTGTCGCCGAACTTCGGGGCCAGGCGCTGGAAGAATTCGCGGCGCACGAACTGGCCGAACAGCGAGTCGTAGACGGCATGGACCGAGAAGGCGTTCTCGTTCCAGTCGAACACGTCCTGCCATAGCGCCTCGATGGTGCCGCGGGCGCTCTTGTAGACGCTGCCCTGGGTCCATTCGGCCTTGGGCACGGCGGTGGATTCGTCGAAGCCGGGGACGATCTTGGCCAGGAAGCCGCGTTCCAGCTGGATCATCTGGGCCAGGTCGATCTTGTCGAAGCCCCAGAAGGTCAGGCTGACGCGGATGGTGTCGGAAAGGGCCTCGCGGGCGCCGCCGGAGTGGGCGTTGAACTGGCCGTACTCGTTGAACAGGAACGCGCCCCAGTACTTGTTGATGAACTCGTCGCGCCAGAACGGATCCATGGTGCGGATCTGGCCGTCGGCGGAATAGCCTTGCAGGAAGCGGTCGGTGTAGCGCCATTCCTCGGCCTTGTCCTTGACGTAGGGGGCATGCCAGCGGCGCAGCGGGTCGCGGTGCTTGAACCAATCCACGGTGCGGAGCTCGGTGGTTTCGTTGCCCCAGGAGGGACGGCCTCCGTGGAATTTCTGGGTCCAATCACCCCAATCGAGACCGCCGGCGATCCAGTCGGCGTTCGGTTGGGCGTAGACGGTCAGGGCTTCATACTCGGTCAGGCGCTTCCAGCGGGGGGTGACGAAGTAGCCCATCTTGTTTTGCTTGTCGAGGGGCTCCGCCGGCAAGGCGTTCAGAATCACGGAGGCCCATTCCGGGTCGGTCAGGCCGCGGCGCTTTTCATCGAGCAATGGCATGTTGAATCCTCTTGGTTGAGGTGATCGTTGTTATAGAGCCTGGGTGGACACCCAGTCCCCTCCTGAAGGGTTCCGCAGAACAAAAGCCCTCCAAACAAGGGCGTGGCCAGGGAACGCAAGACCGCGCCCTTGATTGGCAGGGCTTCGGCAAGCCGAAGCCCCGCGCCCCGCCTCAAGCCTTCAGGGCTTTGGCCGGGTTGGAGAACACGCAGCCGACCCGCTTGATGTCGTCCAGGGTCCACAGCTTGTCGCCGCGCACATGGGGCTGGGCGATCAGGGTCTTGCCGTCGCTGCGGACGCCCCACAGCTCGGCGATGACCTCGGACAGCTCGCGGCCTTCGTACTGCTCGAAGATGTTCTGGCACTCATAGCGCTCCGGCTCGGCCAGCCACATGCGCTCGCCCCATTGGTCGGCGTGGGTGTGGAGCTGGCCGTTGTACTCGTGGACGCGCAGACTGGTGGCGTGCTTGGCCAGGGACGGGCAGAACGGCACTTGCGAAGTGCGGTCGATGTAGATGGGATGGTTGTTCTCGATGAACCATTGCAGCGGGATGAAGCCGGAGGACGGGTCTTCGCAGCCGCGGGCGCGCCATTCCTCGTAGATCTTGCCGTAGTGGTCGTACCAGCCGGGGTAGTTGGCTTCGTACCATTCCATTTCCTCCTGGTCCGGCAGGGCCAGGCGGAAGAAGCCGGTCGGCCACAGCGCGTAGGCCAGGAGGTACAGGTCGTGGTGCGCCCAATAAGCGTCCTGCTTGGCGTCCTTCAGGCTGCGCGGGGATTCCACGCCGTACTTGCCCAGGCGGCCGATCCAGATGCCGCCCCAGTCTTCGTACACCCAGCGGTTCCAGGTCTTGACCCAGGGCTCGACCTTGAACTTGGAGCCGTACTCGAACAACATGCCCAGCACCGGGGTGAAGTACTTCTGCTGGGTCCAGAACGCATTGTTCAGGTCGGTGTTCATGTACTTGGCGGAGGCCGGATCGTTGGCGATGGACACCACGGTCTGGTAGCCGTTGGCCATGTGGCGCAGTTCGTCGGTCTCGATGGAGAGGAACACCGTCGGGGTGATCTCGTCGCCGTTGGCGGCGGCCCATTCGGTCACGGCCACGATCAAGGGATTGGTGAAGCAGGCTTCGCCGACCAATTGCAGGTTGAGGGAGCATTCCACCGCGTCGCCGGAGATGAAGCCGTCGGAGAACACGCGCTTCATGCCTTTCCACAGCGGGCCGAGGGTCCGGGTGCGGCGGGCGTCGTTATGGCCAGCCGGGTCTTGGCCGTTCTTGGCGAAGTAGTAGTTGACGTAGGCGCACTGGTGGGTGTGGCGGATTTCGTCCAGCACCTGGGCCAGGTAGCCGTTCTTCTGCTCGGCGGCCTGGGCCGAGTCCCAGAGCATGCCGGTGGCGGCGATGGCGTTGTATTCACCCACTTCCAGGAAGTTGGAGACCACCTTCATGGTCTCGTTCCACTTGGGGTGGACGCGGACCGCCGATTGCAGGCGGGTCAGGGCGTCCTGCAAGCTGCCGAATTGGCGCTCGTCCTTGACGGACTCCATGCGCGCATATTCCTTGGCGATCAGCTTGAACTGTTCCTTGGTCTCGTTCGCCATCTTGTACTTGGTGGCGTACTTGGTCCTATTATTCTTGAAATCCCAGTTGAAGCTTTGCAGCCAGCGGTGGACTTCTTGGGCGTTGACGCTAGTGGGCGCACGGTTGGCCGCCAGGGCATCGGTAGCGGCTTTGGTTGCAGCGCTAATAGCCATTTGTTGCTCTCCTGAATGAGATGGATGAATGCGGACCGGCTGCGGCGGACCCTTCCGCCCTTTCCGGTCGCGCACCATCTATAACAAATGGCGTGCCAGCTTTTTTTATAAAAAAAGCTTATTCAAATCATAGCATTATCTTTAAACCCGGAATTGTGTACGGCTATTCGTCCGTTATCAGGACAGCCGCGCCGGGGCGGGTTGACCGGACCGTCTGGAAACCGCACGGGCGTCGTCCCGGACCGCAAATCCACCCCGGCCTTCCCCGCCGTGCTGACGCCCTCCCCCTCGCTCGGCTATCCTTGCATCCCATCCCAAGCCAGCCCCGGACCCGCCGCCATGCCCTACCGCCGCACCCTCGTTCCCATCACCGCGCTGCTGCTCCACGCCTGCACCGCGCCGCCGCCCAGCCCACCCAGCCCGGCCCGGCCCCAACCCACGCCGCCGCCCGCCACCACGGCCGCGCCCATCCCCGAACCCACCATCGCCCTCCCGGAGCCCCCGCCGCCCGCCCAACCCGGCATCACCAACCGCGCCGAGGTCCGCGCCTTCATCGCCGAGATGGCCCGCAAGCATGGCTTCGCCACGGCGGCACTGGCCAACGCCTTCGAGCGCACCGCCCTCCAACCCGCCATCCTCGACGCCATGGCCAAGCCCTACGAGGCCAAGCCCTGGTACGACTACCGCAAGCTGTTCCTCACCGACAAGCGCATCCAGGGCGGTCTGGACTTCAAGGCCCAGAACGCGGCGGCGCTGGCCCGCGCCGAAAGCCGCTACGGGGTGTCCAGGGATATCGTCACCGCCATCATCGGCGTCGAGAGCAGCTATGGCGCGAAACCCGGCAAGTACAAGGTCATCGACGCGCTTTCCACCCTGGCCTTCGCCTATCCCAAGCGGGCGGGGTTCTTCCGCGGCGAACTGGAGCAATTCCTGCTGCTGTGCCGCGAGGAGGGCATGGATTATCTGGAGCCGGTCGGTTCCTACGCTGGGGCGATGGGGATGCCGCAATTCATGCCGTCCAGCTACCGCAAACTGGCCGCCGATGGCGACGGCGATGGCAAGCGCGATATCTGGAACAACCCCGCCGACGCCATCGCCAGCGTGGCGCGGTATTTCTCGGCCAATGGCTGGCATACCGGCGAACCCATCGCCACCCCGGCCAGGGTCAACGGCGGCGCGGCGGGACTCGCCAGCAAGAACCCCAAGTTCTCGCACAACCTGAACGAATGGGTGTCGCTGGGCGCGGAGCCGGTGGACCCGGTCCCCGGCAATTACAAGGCGGGTTTGGTGACTTTACCGGGGGAAACCGGGCCGGAGTATTGGCTGGCCTTCCATAATTTCGACACGATCATGCGCTACAACCACAGCCCGCTGTACGCCATGGCGGCCTATGAACTGAGCCGGGCCATCCGCCGGTAGCCCGGAGGGAACGCGGCGGTATCCGGGCCGGCCACGGCGCGGACCCCCGCCGCCGATCATCAACCCGGTAGGCGGATCGTCGCCACCGGCAAGCCGCAGCATTCACCTCCGCGCAACAATCGCCCACGGCCCCGCGACCACGCCCCAAAGCCCCGCGTGCTACAATGCCGGGCATTTTCCCCCGATCCCCCCGCACGAAGGCAAAAAGCCGTGAAATCAACACCGTTCAGCCTGCTGCTCCTCCTCGCCCTGCTCGGATTCATCGGCCTCGCCCGTGCCGCCGACCTACCGCCCGCCCCGCCCGTCATTCCGCCGCCACCCGATATCGGGGCCAAGGCTTTCGTCCTGATCGACTACAACAGTGGCCGGGTGCTGGCCGAGAGCAACGCCGACCAAAAGCTGGAACCGGCCAGCCTGACCAAGATCATGACCGCCTATGTGGTGTTCCGCGAACTCGCCAAGGGCAACCTGCACCTCGACGACATGGTCACGGTCAGCGAGAAGGCCTGGCGCACCGAAGGCTCCCGCATGTTCGCCCAGGTCGGGGCCAGCATCGCGGTGGAAAACCTCTTGAAGGGGATGATCGTGCAATCGGGCAACGACGCCAGCGTGGCCCTGGCCGAGCATGTGGCGGGGGACGAAGCGGTGTTCGCCCAGATGATGAACCAGAACGCCGAGCGCCTCGGGATGAAGAACACCCATTACAAGAACAGCATGGGCCTCCCCGACCCCGACCATTACGCCTCGGCCCGCGATCTGGCGATCCTGACCCGCGCCATGATCGCGGAATTCCCCGAGTACTATAAATGGCACTCGATCAAGGAATTCATGTTCAACAACATCAAGCAGACCAACCGCAACCGCCTGTTGTGGCGCGATCCCAGCGTGGACGGCGTCAAGACCGGCCACACCCAGGGCGCGGGCTATTGTTTGGTGACTTCGGCGGTGCGCGACAATATGCGCCTGATCGCGGTGGTGATGGGCACCAAGAGCGACAACGACCGCGCCAACGCCAACCAATCCCTGCTCAACTACGGCTTCCGCTTCTTCGAAACCCGTGCGCTATACAAGGCCAACGAACCCCTGGGCGAGGCGCGGGTGTGGAAAGGCGCGGAATCCAAGGTCGGTGTCGGCCTCAGCCACGATTTCGCCGTGACCTTCCCGCGCGGCCAGTACAACAACCTCAAAGCCTCGATGGAGATCGGCACCGACGCCGCCGCCCCGGTCAAACAGGGCGACAAGCTGGGCTCGGTCAAGGTCGCCTACAACAACGAGATCGTGGGCCAACAGGATTTGGTGGCGCTCAAGGCGGTCGAGGAAGGCGGCATCTTCCGCCGCTTGTTCGACCAAGTCCTCCTCATGTTCAACAAGAAGTAAGGAGCCCCGGCATGGCCCTCGTTTACCTCAACGGCGAATACCTGCCCCTCGACCAAGCCAAGGTCCCGGTGCTGGACCGTGGTTTCCTGTTCGGCGATGGCGTGTACGAAGTGATCCCGGTCTATGGTGGCCGGCCGTTCCGCTTGGAAGAACACCTGCGCCGCCTGGGCCAGAGCCTCGCGGGCATCCGCATGGCGCAGCCGCTGTCCGACGGCGAATGGGCGGCGATCTTCGAGCGGCTCATCGACGGCCCCGGCGACCAGTACATCTATCTGCAAGTGACCCGCGGCGTGGCGGACAAGCGCGACCACGCCATCCCGGCCCGGATCCGCCCGACCGTGTTCGCGATGGTTTCGCCCATCGCGCCGATCCCCTTGGACGGCATCAAGGCCGTGACCCTGGACGATATCCGCTGGCAGTGCTGCCACATCAAGGCCACCACCCTGCTCGCCAACGTGCTGCTGCGCCAGGACGCGGTGGACCGGGGCGCCGCCGAGGCCATCCTGGTCCGCGACGGTTTCGCCACCGAGGGCGCGGCCAGCAACCTGTTCATCGTCCAGGATGGCAGTGTCGTCACCCCGCCCAAGGGCCATGATATCCTGCCGGGCATCACCCGCGACCTGGTGCTGGAACTGGCCCGGCAACACGGCCTGGCGACCCAGGAACGCCGCATCCGCCTGGAAGAACTCAAGGCGGCGGCGGAAATCTGGCTGACCAGTTCCACCCGCGAAGTGCTGGCCGTGACCGAACTCGACGGCGCGAAGGTCGGCGACGGCCAACCCGGCCCGGTGTGGCGGCGGATACAGGAAATCTATCAGGCATATAAGCAGGGCTTGCGCGAAGGCACCCGCTCCGCCTAGGCCCGGCGGGATCGGATCCCGCGTCTCCAGCCGCCCCCGCATGGGCACCACCGGGCCGCTACGCGGCGGTCCCGCTCCCACACCGCGAACGCAACCGGCGCTTGCCCGCCGCTTCCCAAGACGCTCCCAAGCCAGGTGTCCCTATGAGCCACGCATCCCCCCTGCAATTCCCCTGCGAATTCCCCATCAAAGCCTTCGGCCTGGACAGCGGCGGCTTCACGCAACTCGTGGCCGGAATCGCCCGCCGCCACGCCCCCGACCTGGACGAAACCGCCGTGACCAGCCGCCCCAGCAAGGGCGGCAAATACCTCTCGGTCACGCTCCTGGTCCAGGCCGAGAGCCAGGACCAACTGGACGCCATCTACCGCGACCTCAGCGCCTGCCCCGAGGTGGTCATGGCGCTCTGACGGGCGACCCCCGCGCCGGGCCAGCGGCCCTTTCCCCTCACGGCAACCCGATGGCTGGATTTCCACATGGCCGAACCGACCACGACGCCCCCCGACGAACACCTGCGCCATCTGCTCGGCGAGATCAGCGAACTCCTGGGCAAGCAAAAACTGGAAGAAGCCATCCTGCAACAGCAGGCCATGCCCCATCACGACCTGGTGGAAACCCTGCTGCACAAACAACATCAAGTCGCCCTCAAGCACAAGCTGGACGGGCTGCACTCGGCGGATATCGCCTACATCCTCGAAGCCCTGCCGCTGCACGACCGGCTGGCGGTGTGGAACCTGGTCGGCTCGGACCAGGACGGGCAAATCCTGCTCGATGTCTCCGACGCCGTGCGCGAGACCTTGATCTCGGACATGGACGCCAAGGAACTGCTGTCCGCCACCGAGCAGCTCGACACCGACGAAATCGCCGACCTCGCCCCGGACCTGCCGGAAGAGGTGATGCAGGAACTCCTGGAATCGCTCAACGACCAGGGCCGCCAGCGCCTGCAATCGCTGCTGTCGCACGAGGAGGATACGGTCGCGGCGCTGATGGATTTCGGCATGGTAACCATCCGCGAGGATGTCACCCTGGGCGTGGTGCTGCGCTATCTGCGCCGCCGCGGCGAATTGCCCGAGCATACCGACAAGCTGTTCGTGGTCGATGAGAACAACGCGCTCAAGGGCGTGCTGTCGCTCAAGCGCCTCGTGACCCACAGCCCGGACAAGCCGGTGGCCGAGGTCATGGCCAAGGACGTGGTCTATTTCCACCTCGACGACGCCGCCGACCAAGCCGCCCGCGCCTTCGAGCGCTACGACCTGTTGTCCGCGCCGGTGGTGGACCGGGACCACAAGTTGCAAGGCCGGATCGGCGTGGACGCCATCGTCGATTACATCCGCCAAGCCTCGGACGAGGAACGGCTGGCCGAGGCCGGGTTGATGGAGGAGGAGGATATCTTCTCCGGGGTATGGAAAAGCGCCCGCAACCGCTGGTTCTGGCTGGCGATCAACCTGGTCACGGCCTTCCTCAGCACCCGCGTGATCGGTATGTTCGAGGACACCATCGTGCGGACGGTGGCGCTGGCGTCGCTGATGCCCATCGTGGCCGGCATCGGCGGCAACACCGGCAACCAGACCAGCATGCTGATCGTGCGTTCGCTGGCCCTGGGACTCATCAATCCCGGCAATGTCTGGCGGTTGACGCTCAAGGAACTCGGCATCGGCCTCCTCAACGGCACGGTATGGGGTTCGGTGCTGGGCTTGCTGGCCTATGGGCTGTACCACGATATCAATCTGGGAATCGTGATGGCGGGGGCGACGCTGTTGAACCTGCTGGTCGCCGCCATCATGGGGCTGGCCGTGCCCTTGGGCCGCCACCGCCTGGGACTCGACCCGGCGGTCGGCACCAGCGTCCTGTTGACGGCGATGACCGACGGCATGGGCTTCTTCATCTTCCTGGGGCTAGCGACGGTGTTTTTGCCATGAGCGGAGGCTTGCTCATCCGTCCGCTCGGACTCAAGGACTACGAAGACACTTGGCGGGCCATGCGCGACTTCACCGAAACCCGCGGCGCGGACACGCCGGACGAACTCTGGCTGCTGGAACATCCGCCGGTCTATACGCTGGGGATGAACGGCGACCCGGCCCACCTGCTCCGCGCCAGCCCGATTCCCGTGGTCAAGACCGACCGCGGCGGACAAATCACCTATCACGGCCCCGGCCAGTTGGTCGCCTATCTGCTGGCCGACCTCAAGCGCAACCACCTGGGCGTGCGCTCCCTGGTCAGCCTGATGGAAAACGCCGCCATCGGCCTGTTGGCGCAATACGGGCTCAAGGCGATGGCCCGGCCCGACGCGCCCGGCGTCTATGTCGAGGGCAGGAAAATCGCCTCGGTGGGGCTGCGGATACGGCGGGGATGCAGTTATCACGGCCTGAGCCTGAACGTGGACCTGGACCCCGCGCCGTTCTCGGCCATCAATCCTTGCGGCTATGCGGGGTTGGAAGTCACCAGCTTGGCGGGACTGGGGATCGGGGCGCGGGTGGCCGATGTGATGGCTCCGTTGGCGGGGGAGATCATACGGCGGCTCACGCCATAGGCCGACAAGCGCTTCATGGTCTGATAGTTCCGCTCCTTATGGAAACGCCTACAATCCTCCCTCAACCCTTTTTCATGCGACCGACCATGACCACCTCCCGAGACCCCTACCGCGCCCCCTCCCGCCTCGACCCCGACAACCACCAGCGCAACGCCGACAAGCTCAAGCGCATCCCCATCCAGGTCGTCCCGGCGGAAACCCCGCTCAGGAAACCCGACTGGATCCGGGTCCGCCTCGGGAGCGGCGAGAACGTCCAGCGCATCAAGCGCACCCTGCGCGAACGCAACCTCCACAGCGTCTGCGAAGAAGCCGCCTGCCCCAACTTGTCGGAATGCTTCGGCCACGGCACCGCCACCTTCATGATCCTGGGCGATATCTGCACCCGGCGCTGCCCGTTCTGCGACGTGGCCCATGGCCGCCCGCTCGCCCCCGACCCCGCCGAACCCGCCCATCTCGCCGACACCATCGCCGAATTGGGCCTCAAATACGTGGTCGTCACCTCGGTGGACCGCGACGACCTCTTGGACGGCGGCGCGGCCCATTTCGCCGCCTGCATCCGCGCCGTCCGCGGGCGCTCGCCCGCCACCCGGATCGAAATCCTGGTACCCGATTTCCGGGGCCGGATCGAACCCGCGCTCGACATCCTCGCCCAAGAACCGCCGGACGTGTTCAACCACAACCTGGAAACCGTGCCGCGCCTCTACAAAGCCGCCCGGCCCGGTGCCGATTACCGGGGTTCGCTGGCCTTGCTGGCGCGGTTCAAGCAAAAGCATCCGGGCGTGCCGACCAAATCCGGCCTGATGCTGGGCTTAGGGGAAACTTTGGAGGAAATCGAGGAGGTTTTGCGGGATTTGCGCGGACACGGCTGCGATATGCTGACCCTGGGACAATACCTGCAACCCAGCGCCGAACACCTGCCGGTGGCGCGGTACGCGACCCCGGAGGAATTCGCGGGCTTGGGGGAACTGGCACGGGGGATGGGATTCTCGGCGGTGGCGAGCGCCCCGCTGGTGCGTTCGTCCTACCATGCCGATCAACAGGCCGAAGCCTTGGCGCGGGACCGGGCCGGGCCTACTGGTTAGCCTGGGCCTTGAACTCGGCGTCCCGCGCCTGCCAGAAATCCGCCATTTGCTTGACCCGGTCGGGATATTGCGCCGCCAGATCGTTCAACTCGGAGCGGTCGTAATCCAGGTCGTAAAGCTGCCAAGCGCCGCCGTCCTCCCGCGCCGAAACCAGCTTCCAATGGTCTAGGCGTAGCGCCCGGTTGCCCTCGTGGCTGAAATAGACATAGGGATGCGCCACGCCCACATCCCGTCCCAGCGCCGCCGCCAAGCTGGTGCCCGCCATGGGCGGCGCCACGGTGTCGGCGGGCGGGGCCAGCGGTTTGCCGCCCGCGAGTTCGAGGAGGGTGGGCACGAGATCGACCACATGGCCGAGGGTGTGGCGGACGCCGCCCGGTTCCGCGATACCGGCGGGCCACCGGACGATGAGCGGCGTCGAGATGCCGCCCTCGTGGACCCAGACCTTGTGCCGCCGGAACGGCGAATTGCTCATCGTGGACCAACCCGGTCCCAACGCGAGGAAGCTCGCGGCAGAACCCGGCGCGGCGGCGGGGTCGTGGCCGTCGCCGCGCACCAGGATGCTGGCGTCCGCGCCGTTGTCGGACAGGAAGAAAACCACGGTGTCGTCCCCGGCCCCCATGGCCTCGATCTGGTCCAGCACCCGCCCGACCTCCCGGTCCATGCGCGACACCATGGCCGCGTGCAAAGTCATCTTGGTGGCCTGGAATTCCCGCTGGATATCGGTCAAGCCGTCCCAATCCAGCGCTCGCTCGACCTCCCCGTCCCCCAACACCGCTTGCCATTGGCTATTCCAGTAACGTGGTGCCAGTCCGGGTTCGCGGGGCGGCGGCAGACCGCAGGCCAGTCCAGCGGCGCGTTGGCGCTCCCAGCGCTCGGCCCGCAGCGCATCCCAGCCCCGCGTGTAGCGATCCTTCTGGGCGGCGATATCCTCGGGCAACGCCTGCAAGGGGAAATGCGGGGAAGTGAAGGCCAGATAGAGGAAGAAAGGTCGATCCGGGGTTTGGGCGGCGTGTTCGCGCAGCCAGCGGATGCCGTAGTCGGCTATCGCGGTGGTGGCGTAATAGCCAGACCCGGCCTGGACCTTGGGCAGGGCCTTGTCGTCCAGGGTATGGGTGAGGGGCGAAAAATAACGGTCGGTATCGAGCAATTGGTAGGAATGATCGAAACCGCCGTCGGCGACGACCTTGGGGGCACCGAAGATATGCCACTTGCCGGCATGGTAGGAGCGGTAGCCCAAAGGCTTGAGGTGCCTGGGCAATAACCGCGCCCAGGCGGGCAGCGGCCCGCTCGGCGGGTCCATCCTGATTTGCTGCGGATAGTATCCACTCAGCAAGGCGCTGCGGGTGGGCCAGCAGCGCGCGGTGTTGTAGAACTGGTTGAAGCGTAAGCCCTGCTGGGCCAGGCGGTCGATATTGGGCGTCCCGATCTCGCCGCCGAAGCTGCCGATATCGGAATAGCCCAGGTCGTCGGCCAGGATGACGACGAAGTTGGGACGCTTCCCGCCGGCCTGGGTGCGCGTGCCGCCGACCGGGGCCGGGGGCAGGGCGCTGGCGCAGACCGCCGTACTCTCGACCCGCGCCTCCCGACTGTCCAAGACGCCATCGTTGACCACCAGATGCGCGGTATAGGTGCCCGGCAGGTCGGCGGTGAAGCGCGGCGCGCGGGCGGCGGGGTCGTCCAGCGCCGCCCGGCTACCTTCGGGCCGGTCCAAGCGCCAATGGTAGGACAGGGAAGCGCCCGGCGGCCCCGAAGACGCGGTACCGTCCAAAGCCACCGCCGTGCCGATCAAGCGGGCCGAACCCGGCCCCGCCGCCCTGGCCGCGGGCCGCATACTTTGAACGGCCACCGCCACCGCCGCCGGGGCGCTATCGGCGATGCGGTCGTCCACGACGAGTTGCGCCCGGTAGGTTCCGGCCAGGTCGGGGACGAAGTACGGCGCCGGGGTCTGCGCGTCCGCCAGCGCCGCCCGGCTGCCGTCGGGTTTACCCAGCCATTGCCAGCGGTAGCGGAGCGCCTGCCCGTCGGGATCGTGGGACGCCGCCCCGTTCAGGCCGATCCGTTCGCCGACGGCGGCCTTGAAATCCGGCCCGGCATCGGCGACAGGGGCGCGGTTGGGCGCGGTCAGGCCATACACGAGATAACGGGGCTTGGACTTGGCCCGCCGTGGGCCGGTGTAGCTTAGCCATACCGGCTTGAGGCGGCGTCCGGGCTTCAACCCACCGCCCGCCGGATGGACCCACACATAGGAACCCTGGGCGGATTCCCCGTCGGGATGGACGAATTCAAACCGGGCACCCCCGGCGCGCAACACCACGCCGAAAGGACCATAGAAAGCCCGCCGCTTGGTCCGGTTGATGAGGGTCAGCCGGGTTTCGAAATAACCTGTCTTCCGGTTGAACACCGGGTCCGTGGCCCGCACGGCGATCTTGCCCCCGAGGTCCACGCCCACCGGCTCCTCGGCCCGGCCGGGAACGGGCAGCCAGCCCCCCAGCACCAGCAGCAACACCCAGCACCACCGCACCGCAGGCTCCGCGTTCATTCGCCTAAACGCCGGGCCGCTCTTACACCAGGAACAAACGCACATCCTCGTTGACCACCCGCGCATAGATTTCCTCGACCGGCAGGGTCAAGCCGATGGACTGGAAGGGCGCGACATCGCCCATGAAATAGTGGTTCGACACCCAGCCCTCGTCGGGGCGGCAGGCCTCGACATCGACAATATCCTGTTCGATGAAGACGTATTCCCGCAGGGTGGGAATCTCGAAATAGGCGTGGCGCTTGATGGTCTCGTCCATCCTGTGGGGACAGGACTTCGACGATCAGCACCGGTGACTGGGGGTAATACTCCTGCTGGCCCGGATCGTCGCAGACCGCCCTCACATCGGGATAGAAGAACCGGGTGCCGACCTTCACCTTAATATCGGAAGCGAAGGGTTCGCAGAGCTTGCCTTTTAGATACGCCCTAATTTCCCCGAACACATTGCCCGCGATGCGCTCGTGGTTCTTGTTGGCCCCGGCCAGAGCGTAGACCTGGCCGTCGATATACTCGTGCTTGATCTCGCCGAGGAGTTCGCCTTGGAGATAGTCCTCCTCGCTGATCCAGGGCGGGTTGGGCTGGAAGTAGGCGTTCATGGCAATACCTCGCGGCAATGGAGGAAGGGCCGGAAGGAAACCCGGCCCGGCCTAGCGGCCCAAACCGCGTTCGATGGCCTTCAACACCTCGGCGGCCTTGGGCAGATCGGACTGGCGGAGTTGGTAGAGCGGCATGGCGACCACGTTATCGCAGCGGTACATATGGCCCGCGAAATCGATGCCGGGCACGCCCACCGGGATGAACACCTCGGGTTCCCGCCCGAACCGCATCCCCGAGCGCCCGATCACCACGGTCGGCACAGCGGCGACCGGCGGCGGCGCGAGGCCCAGGCTGGACACCCACACCAAGGCATCGGCCTCGCCTCCAGCCAAAAGCCGCGCCGCGCCGTTGTGGTAGGGATCGTATTCGGGATAGCCCCGCGCATAGCTAACCCGCGTCGGATAGCCGCTGATCCAGGCCGCGACCTGGCTGGCGGTGCGGTCGCCGTCCTGTCCGCCCAGGGGCAGGGCGGCGCAGCGGGTGTGGCGGTTGAGGGCGACCACCGCCTTGCACAATTGCTGCACGGCCAGTTCGGCATGGGGGAAATCGAGCTGGCCCGCCGCCCAGGTGACGACGCCGTAGCCGGCTTCGCGCAAGCGGGCGACCACGCCGCGCAAGGTGTCCACGGGCACGCCGCCCGCCGTCTCCGCCTTCACTTCCACGCCCTGGGCCAGGGCCGACAACACCGCCGCCACCTGGGGCAATTGGGCGCGGTCGCAGGGAATCACCTGGGGGGTCCGGCCATCCGGGGCGGTCGCCGCCGCGCCGCCGGGCGTGGCCCCGATATAGATGATTTCGCGCTTCGAGGTCTCCGCGCCGAACAGGGTTTCCTCCGTCCAGATGAAGCGCTCGAAGAAACGCGGGAAATTGGCCTCGATATCGGTGCCGAACGACACCAACACTTCCACCCGGTTCTTGAGTTCGCCCAAGGTGGTCGCCATCCAGCCGGAATCGGCCAGCACCAGCAAATTACGCAAACCGCCCTCGGCCCGCATCTGGTCGAACACGCCGCCGCTGCGCTCGATCAAGGACAAGGCGGCGCGGGTCTCGTTGACATCGGTGCCGAAACCGCTGAACACCGGCAGATGGGCCGCGCCCAGGATCGCGGCGGCGCGGGCCACGGCTTGTTCCAAGGTGGCGGGTTCGCCATCGACACGGGGGACGGTATCGGCGATGGGCGACTCGAAACCCGCCAAGGTGACGGCGTCGCCGCGTTCCAGCACCTTGAGGCGCTGGCCGCTGACTTCGATCTTGAGGTCGTCCGAAGCGATGCCGCAAAAGGGGCTGGGAACGTTTTCAAAGATTTGGGACGGGGAATTTTCGACCATGCCCTTGCTCGCTCTGAATAGGGGTTGTTCGGTATGGCGAACCCGGTGGCCATGGGGTATCCGGGAGCCTTGGAAGCGCCACAGAATAGGGATTCCAGGGCGGGTTTTCAACCAAGGGCCAAGCCGGGGAAACAGGCCGGGCACGGGCGATGGATCGACAAACCGGATGCCATGCCATAGCATTCCCGCCCTTGATTCCGCCCCCGTAACCACCGGCCCCAAGGCCGCCCGATAGACACGCCCGCCGATGACCATGGACTTTCCCACCGCCCCCAACCGCCGCGTCCGCGTGATGGCCCCCGCCCGCTTGCACATGGGTTTCCTCGATATCGGCGGCTCCTTGGGGCGGCGCTTCGGCAGCATCGGCGTCGGCGTCAACGAGATCGCCACCCGCCTGAGCCTGGAACCCGCCCCGCAGCCGACCGCCACGGGTCCGGGCGCGGAACGCGCCGTCGCCGCCGCCCAGAAATTCGCCCGCGCCGTGGGACGGCCCTGCCCCGCTGCCATCCGCATCGAGCAAGCCATCCCCGGCCATGCGGGCTTGGGCTCGGGCACGCAATTGGCTTTGGCCGTGGGCATGGGCTTGAGCCAGTTGTACGGCCTGGGCTTGGGCGTCCGCGATATCGCGCCCTTGATCGAACGCGGCGCCCGTTCCGGCATCGGCATCGCGGTATTCGAGCAGGGCGGCTTGGTGGTCGATGGCGGCCGGGGCGAACACACGAGCATCCCGCCGGTCCTGGCCCGGATGGAAATCCCCGCCGACTGGCGGTTCGTGCTGATCCTGGACGACCGCGCCCAGGGCTTGCACGGCGCGGCGGAGATCGAAGCCTTCAGGGCCTTGCCGCCCTTCCCCGCCGAGGAAGCCGCCCGGCTGTGCCATTGGCTGCTGATGAAGGGTTTGCCCGCCCTGGCCGAACGCGATATCGCGGGTTTCGGCGCGGTGGTGGCCGAATTGCAGCGGGCGGTCGGCGATTATTTCGCGCCCGCCCAGGGAGGCCGCTTCACCAGCCCGGAAGTGAGCGCGGCGCTGGAGTTCCTGGCGGCGCGGGGCGCGGTGGGCATCGGCCAAAGCTCCTGGGGACCGACCGGCTTTTGCTTGGTGGAGGGCGGTGCGACGGCGGAAGCGTTATTGGCCGAAGTCCAAGCCCGCTTCGCCCACCGTGGCGAACTGCAATTCCTGCTGGGCACCGCCCGGGGCCGCGGCGCGGAAATCAGCGTGGAACCCCTGGATTCCACCGCCCGCTAATCCGATCCCGTGTCCGCCGTCCCGCCCGATTTGCCCGAGCGCCTGCTGATCGCGGCCTGTGGCGGGCGGATGTTGGCGCGCTCCGCCGCCCGCGCCGGAATCCGCCCGGTGGTCCTCGACCTCTACGCCGACCAGGACACCCGCGCCCAGGCCCAAACCGCCGCCGCCATCCCGCCCGCCCCCATCGGGCTGGACCCCGCCGCCCTGCTGGATAACGCCGCCCGGCTCGCGCCGGCGGAGTCCGGCTACGCCCTGGTCTATGGCAGCGGGCTGGACCTCGCCCCGGAGCTATTGGAACGCTTGTCTTCGGGCCGCACGGTCTACGGCAACGCCCCGGACAGCTTGCGGCTCATCAAATCGCCCCGGCGCTTTTTCGCGCTACTGCGCCAGCTCGATATTCCCCATCCCGCAACCCGCTTCGAGCCGCCCGAGCCGCCACAGGGCTGGCTCGCCAAGCCCGGTTGCGGCGAGGGGGGCAAGGGTGTAGTCTTCTGCGCCCAAGCGCAAGGGGACGACCCGGATCGGTATTATCAGCGGTATGTGGACGGCCCGCCGCTGTCCGCCCTGTTCCTGGCCGATGGCGCGAACGCCCGCATCGTCGGCTTCAACACCCTATGGACGGCTCGCCTTCCCGGCCAGCCGTTTTTATTTGCCGGGGCCATGAACCGGGCCGGACTGGACCGGGCGCAGCGGGCGCAGGTCGCCGCGATCATCGCCCGTTTGGTGCGGGCCACGGGACTGCGGGGTCTGAACAGCCTGGATTTCATCGCGGACGGCCCGGTGTGCCGGGTGCTGGAAATCAACCCAAGACCCAGCGCCACCTTGGGACTCTACGACGCGGATTTCCCGGAAGGGCTGTTGGCCCGCCATATCCGGGCCTGCCGGGGCATATTGGGCGAACCCTGGCAGGCCGGCGACACCGTGCGGGCCAGCAAAGCGGTGTTCGCCCCCCGCGACTGGACCGCGCCCGATGAGTGGATTTGGCCCGGGTGGTGCGCCGACCGCCCCATGCCGGGCACCTTCGTCAAAACCGGCGAACCCCTCTGCACGGTCGAAGCCGCGGGTTCCGACCCCGAACAAGTGGAAGAGACGATCCGGCAGCGCGAGGCCGGATTGATCCAATGGCTGGACCGCGCACGCTAGACCCCGACCCCGATGCCACCGACACAAACCCCAGCGTTCCGCCACCCACCCCGACCCCGATTTCCCAGCACCGCCTTCCGGGAGCCCAACCACCGGAAGCGGTCGATCGCCCCACCCATCCATGCATAGCCAGGAGAAAACCATGCAGACCAAGGTCAGCGTCAACGCGCTCGCATTGCCCATCGTCAAACACATGATCGCCAACGCCGGCAAGCTCAGGCTGAAAGTCGAGCGGCTCGGCAACGGCTGCACCGTCATCGACGCCGGCATCGACGCCGTGGGCGGCCTGGAAGCCGGGCGCTTGATCGCGGAAGTCTGCATGGGCGGCCTCGGCACCGTGACCCTGACCCACAACCCGGCCTTCCCGCGCTGGCCGGTCAGCGTCAACGTGCATAGTTCCAACCCGGTCATGGCCTGCCTCGGCAGCCAATACGCCGGCTGGAGCCTGTCCCACGGCGAGGGCAAGGGCGCGTTCTACGCCCTGGGTTCCGGCCCGGCCCGCGCCATGGCGACCAAGCTCAAGGACGGCGTGGAAAAGCCGGTCGAGGAATTGTTCGAGGAACTGGGCTACCGCGACGTACATGGCGAAACCGCCATCGTCATGGAAGTGGACAAGGTGCCGCCGGTCGAGCTGATCCAGAAGATCGCCCGCGCCTGCAAGGTCGAAACCGACAGCGTGCATGTGATCCTGACCCCGACTTCCAGCCTGGCCGGGTCGATGCAAGTGGTCGGGCGGGTGTTGGAAGTGGCGCTGCACAAGGCCCATTCGCTGCATTTCCCCTTGGGGCATATCATCGACGGCAGCGCCTCCGCGCCGGTGCCGCCGCCGCATCCCAATTTCGTGAAGGCCATGGGCCGCACCAACGACGCCATCCTGTTCGGCGGCACGGCGCATCTGTTCGTCAAGGGCGGCGACGAGGCCGCCGAGAGTTTGGCCCACGAACTGCCGAGTTCCACTTCCCGCGACTACGGCAAGCCCTTCGCCGAGGTGTTCAAGGAATACAAATACGATTTCTTCAAGGTCGATCCGATGTTGTTCAGCCCGGCCCAGGTGATCGTCACCGCCGTGGAATCGGGGCGGAGCTTCCATGCCGGGAAGTTGGACGAGGAGTTGCTGGAAAGGTCGTTCGGGGAATAAGTTTGTCGCTGCGACTACTGTTTTTGTAACCATCGACACCCATCTGGAGAGCCTCCCATGAGCTTACTTGGCGTTGCTATCGAAATGCTGAAAGACGTTGCCACCCGTGTTGCGGGTCATGTGCTAGGCCACAAGGCCATGAAGCGGATGGAAAGCGGTCCAACCACGCCCGCCGAAAATCAGTATCTCGCCGTGCGCGGCCAATTAACTCAACTCTCCAGACAGCACGAAGACAATCTCGCCATTCAAGAGCAGCGCTTGGCTTTGGAAAAGCAAGCGCTTGCCGTGAAAACCGAGTTAAGGTGGGAATATCTGGCGCATTTGCGTACCGCGCAACAGCAGGAAGTCGAATTGCGGATTCAAGAAATCCAGGCGAATTATGACAATCAGCATTGGCCGGGGGTTTTAAGCCGTCAGGAAACCCTTACCATGTTATCCCAAACAGCGGAATCAAAAGCCCAAGCCCGCTTGTTGATGGTGGTTTCTCCCCCGGATGTCAGCGAATCTTGCCCGGCGTCGTTCCGGCATGATTTGGGCAAAGAGATACACGGCAAACTCAAGGGCTTCCTAGAAAGGCATTATCCCGCACAGTCGGATTATGCGGTGGAGTTTTATGGCAAGTTCTTCAAGTCTGAGGTATTCGATACCGAAGTAAAACAGCTTGAGAATGTGCTGGCCCCGCTACATCTGGCGACCATTGTTAGCGACGTAACCCGCAAGGAAATGATGTTTCATTGTCCATCACAAGGTTGAAACCACCGGCTTTACTCCCTTCCCGCCCTAAGACCACCCACTTTTTGGCAGGCGGTAGATATGGCTGAGAATGTTCTTGACCTGCTGGGGTGTTTGGGGAGGGGCCTGGGCCAAGTGCCGATGGACGCGCTCGGCCCGCTGCTGGACGGTCATGGCATGGGGCAGGTGGTAGAGGGAGTTCTTCCTGACGAGGCGGATGAGGTATTCGGCCGGGTTGAACTTGGGGGAGTAGGCCGGGGTGTGGAGGAAGTGCACGGCGATGCCCTGGGCCAGGGGGATTTCCGCCAGCAACTCGGCCAGAGCGGCCTTCATGGAGTCGTTGTGGATGGAGCAGTTGTCGAGGATGAACAGAATCCTTTGGTAGCCCAGGCTGGCGTAGCGCAGGACGATCAGGGCGATGACGTAAACGGCGTTCGGGGTTTTGGCCTGGGGTTGGAAGTCCACGGTGGTCTGGCCGCTGCCCAGGTCCAGGGCCAGGAAACCGTTCAGCTTCTCCCGCCGCTTCTCGTTGCTCGGCGGCGCCGGGGCGGTGTTCTTCTCCGCCCAGGCGTAGTGGGTGCAGGTCGTGGACAGCAGCGCGAACTCGTCGAGGGCTACGAGGGCGGTGCCGGGGTCGGCCTCGGCGGTTTTTTTTCGAGCGCCTCCACGAAGCCGGCCCGCTCGGCGGGCTGGGCGGGGCCGTAGTCGCGGTGGGCGCGCTGGTGGGAGAGGCCCAGTTCGTCGAAGATTTCGTAAAGCCGGTTGGCGCTCAGCGGCAGGCCCCACTTCTTAACGAGCAAACCCTGGACGTGGGCCGCCGTCCATTGGTAACTGTCGATGCCATAGTCCGCCGGCGTCTTGTGGAGCAGGATGTAGCGCAGGACCTTGCGCCGCTGCGGGTTCAGGGCTTGCGGGCGGGGCCGCCTTTGCGGGGCCAGCAGGGCGTCGAAGCCACCATCCAGGTAGCTGTCCAGCCACTTCTCCAGCGTCTTGCGCTGGACTCCCTGGCTGCGGCAGACCCCGGCCATGCTCTCGCCGTCCCACAGGGCCTTCAAGGCCAGCAGCCTTCGCCGTCGGCTTTGCTGCTGGTGGCGGTAGAACAGCGCCTGCCACCGTTCGCGGTCCTGCGGGGCCAGCCGTTGGATGCGGATACAGCGGTTCATCGTGCCTTTCCCAGTCCAGTTCGATTGCCTATAAGCTTAGTCGTTCTTTAGACGGGAAGGGAGTAAGTATTATGAAGAATTTAACGCTGAAGGATACGATGGCTTTGCTGATTGGAGAATACCAACCATTGACGAACTAGCAACGATACTTGACGCAACTAATGAAAACATGAACAACTTCATAAACAATAAAGTATTTATCAATAATCATGGAAATTTTTGGTCTTCTACACCTAGAAACAATTCTAATGCTTATATTGTGAACTTTGAAAAAGGCAGGATTGAGTATATGAAAAGGGAATGGCCTGGACATGTACGCCTCGTGCGGGGCAAACAATAAATAATTAAGCTATCGCGTAAGCTAATTTGCTGTGCTAGCAGAAACCCAGCGTTTGCTAACCGAACCGCTGCCACATGCTGGAATCCCTGCCGGACCCGGCGTAAACCTCATTTGCGTGACCGGCCTGCATAGTTCATCCTCATCAGGAGATACGATGATGACCAAAGCCGAACTCGAAAACCAGCTAATGCAAGAAATCCATGGCTTGTCATTTGAAGCCGTGGAAACGCTGTTGCGCCTAACGACCCTACTCAAAATATCCAACACACCGCAGGATATGGCCGATATTCAGGAACAGGCCATACTAGCGCAAGAGCGGGCCATCCATTTGCAACCGGGCGATATGCAAGAATTCCTCGATGCTTTGGAGCATCCACCCAAACCGAATGCGGCGTTGAAAGAAGCTGCCAGGCTGCACAGGCAAATGCTCGGCGATGCGTAAAATCGAAGTATTGGACCGGCACCATCGTCGCGGTGATTTTGACTGCGGTGTGCCCGCGTTAAACGAATATTTGGCAAAAATCGCGCAGCAACACAATCAAAAGGGTTTATCGAAAACCTTTGCCATGGTGGACGAAGCGATACCGGAATCTATCATCGGCTTCTTCACGCTCGCTTCGTGCGAGATTAATCGCAACCTACTCCCAGAAGAAATCGCCAAGAAAATGCCCATCCATGGCCTGCCAGCCGTTAAGCTGGCTCGGCTAGCCGTCGCAAAATCCCATCAAAACAAGGGGGTTGGAAAAGTCTTATTGATCGAAGCTTTTACCCGTGCCCACTTGGTATATGACATTGTCGGAGCGGTCGCCTTATTTGTCGATGCAAAAGATGATAACGCCGCGTTGTTTTATCAGAGGCATGGTTTTATCCCTTTGCGATCCCATCCTTTGCAGCTTTACATACCGTTTGGCAGCTTGTCTGAAGTACTATCCAACCAAACCATTTAAAGCCGTAGGCGGGATTGAGGCGTTAGCGGAAATCCGGCTTAACTTGCCAACCAAACCGCCGCCATACTGAGGTTTAGCCATGTTATCCGAAACCATAGCCACCGTTGTAAAAATGCTGGAATCCCTGTCGGACTCGGCACAAGACACGGCAGCGGAACAGTATTTCTAGTGATTCAAACTCTATTTGCCTCCACCAAACGAGGTGCCTGTATGCAAGCCATAGAATTAAGCGCAACCATTACCCAAAATCACGAAATTCACTTAAAACTGCCTGCCAGCGTCAAAGCTTCTCAGGCTAAAATCATCGTTATGTATGAGAATAACACCTGTAGCGAAGCCAGCCCATCTTCCCAAAAATGGGATAAATTTTTCGCGACCGAAAGTGTTTTCGACGATGATTTTCTTGCCGAAAGAGACAATACAACACCGCAAGAGCGAGAGCTTTCCTAATGATAATGCTGGACACAAATATCTGTGTTTATGTACTAAAAAAGCATCCGCTTTATCTATTGGAAAAATTCAATCAAGCCGGGGAAATCCATCTTTCTGTGATTGTTTATGCTGAACTTTGTTCCGGTGTCACCTTAAGTCCCACACATTTACAGCCCGCCCGGCAACATCAACTGCAAGAATTTGCTGCGCTGACCACACTGCACGAATGGGATGAGCAAGCTGCTGTTTGCTACGCCCAAATCAGAGCCGACTTAAAAATGAAAGGAACGCCTATAGGCAATATGGATATGCTGATTGCCGCTCATGCTTTAAGTTTGGATGCCACGCTAATCACTAATAACCTGCGCGAGTTTGAAAGGGTACAAAACTTGATGCTTGAAAATTGGCTCACCAGTGAGTCTGTGGACGATTAACCAAAAACAGCCACTCATTTATCCCCTAGCTTTGAACTTAAATACTCCCCCACCCCCCCGCATCGCCATCGTCACCGACGACCCCGGCTGGCACGGCAAACGCCTACGCGAAGCCTTGGCCACGCACGGCTACGACTACCGCTATATCTCCCTGACCGCGTGCAGGCTCGATCTCGAAACCGAGAATTTCCCGGTCGGCCTGCCCGGCTTCGACGACCGATTACCGGACGGCGTGTTCGTGCGCGGCGTGCCGGGTGGCAGCCTGGAACAGGTGGTGTTCTACCTGGATATCCTGCACGCCCTCAGCTTGCTGGGCATCCCGGTCTACAACGAGGGCCGGGCGGTCGAACGCACCGTGGACAAGGCCATGACCAGCTTCCTGCTGCACCGGGCCGGCATCCCCACCCCACCCGCCTGGGCGCTGGCCGACCCGGACGCCGCCCGCCATATCGCCGAGCGCGAACTGAGCGCGGGCCATGGCGTGGTGAGCAAACCCCTGTTCGGTTCGCAAGGCCAAGGCTTGCGCCGCTACCAAACCCTGGACGATCTTGCGGAATTCTCGCCCGACAACGGCCTCTTTTATCTACAGCGCTTCGTGCATTGCGGGGAACAGCCGCATGATTTCCGGGTGTTCGTGATCGGCGACAAGGCGGTGGCGGCCATGCGGCGTTGCGGCGTGACCTGGCTGAACAATGTCCACCAGGGCGCCCGCTGCGAGCCGGTGCGGCTCGACAACCGCCTGCTGTGCCGCTTGGCCGAGGACGCGGTGAAGGCGCTGGACATGGGCTACGCCGGGGTCGATATCATCCGCGACGAGCATGGGCGCTATAGCGTGCTGGAAGTCAACAGCATCCCGGCCTGGAAGGGTTTGCAAAGCGTCAGCGAGGTGTCCATCGCCGATCTGTTGGTCGAGGATTTCCTGCGCCGCCTGCCCGCCCGCGACACCGGGGCCGGAGCGTTGCCATGAATGCCGACCGCCAAGCGGCTTTGCGTACCGCCTACCTCGAAGCCTGCGAAATGGAACTGCGGGCCTTCAAGCCGGGCAATGTCAGCGTCCATTCGGAAGGCCATGGCATGACGGTGGAGGATTTCCGGCGTAGCGCGGCGGCGAGCGCCCCTTTCCTGTGCGACGGGTCGCTGTCGTTGGGGGAACGGATTTATCGCGCCATCGAAGCCACCCACGCCGCCGTGGGCTGCAACACCAATCTCGGCATCGTGCTGCTGGCCGCGCCCTTGATCCTGGCCTACGAGGCGCGGCGGGACGGCGAAACCTTGCGGACGGCCCTGGACCGGGTCCTGGCCGGGACCACCCGCGGCGACGCCGCTTGGGTCTACCGCGCCATCCGCATCGCCAAACCCGGCGGCCTGGGCGCGGCCCCCGAACAGGACGTCCACGCCGAACCCGGAGTCACGCTATTGGAAGCGATGCGTTTGGCCGAAACCCGCGACCGTATCGCTTTTCAATACACCAATTCCTATGCCGATATTCTTGCAGACTCCATTCCACGCTATCATAGTTCGCTGTCCCAATGGGGCCATGAAGAATGGGCAGCGGTGGCTGTCTTCACCGGATTGCTGAGACGCCATCCCGATAGCCACATCGAGCGCAAATCCGGTACCCGTCATCACCGCCGGGTGGCCGGATGGATGGACCGCATCGAGCGGGCCTTGCTCGACTCCGACCAGCCGGAACAAGCCATGCGGCTGCTGCGGGAAGCGGACGCCGAGTTCAAATCCCATGGAATCAACCCAGGCACCACCGCCGATCTCACGGTCGCGTGTTTATTGGCCGTGCGTCTGGAAACCCTGTTGATGAAATGAGGGATACGGTGGAAAACCCCAGGATATCCCGGTCGGAGACCTGAGAGGCAAGGTTCGGCGCGGCGTTTCGACCCAGCCGCTGCCGATGCTTCCGCTTGGGGGGAGGCATAATAATGTCGCTACTTAAGAAATTTTTTCCTTTATTTACCAAAGAGGAGATTGCAATGGCAAAGATCGATAAATTGTTGGTGGGCGAGTCCTTGGTGTTCACCGGCGACTCCGTTCCGAACGAAGTGGCCCACATCGACCTGATCATGGGTCCGCGTGGCAGCGCCGCCGAAACCGCCTTCGCGAACTGCCTGACCAACAATAAGGACGGCTTCACCAGCCTCCTGGCCGTGGTCGCGCCGAACCTGCTGTGCAAGCCGGCCACCGTCATGTTCAACAAGGTCACCATCAAGAACGGCAAGCAAGCCACCCAGATGTTCGGACCGGCCCAGCGCGGCGTGGCCATGGCCGTGGCCGATTGCGTCGAGGACGGCACCATCCCGGCCGACGAAGCCGACGACCTGTTCATCTGCGTGGGTGTGTTCATCCACTGGCTGGCCGAAGACGACACCAAGATCCAGGACTACAACTACGAAGCCACCAAGCAAGCCATCAAGCGCGCCGTGGCCGGCGAGCCGAAGGCCGCCGACGTGGTGAAGCAGAAGGGCGAAGCCGCCCATCCGTTCGCCGCCCATTAATCGGCGCCGATCCCGGACAAAACGTTGCCCCGATCCGGGGCAGCGTTTTTTTTCGCCTTGGATTCCTCAAGCGAACCGCCCCAGCACCGCCCCATCCACCGTGCCGGAATGCAAAGCGCTGGCCATCAACACCTGGGACACACCCAGGGTTTCGAGTTCCGCCAAGTCCCTGGCGTCGCGCACCCCGCCCGCCGCCACCCAGCGGTGACCCGGATGGTTCCGTATGAACGCCCCGAGCCGGGCGCGATCCGGCCCCGCGCCGCTACCCACCCGCGCCAAGCTCATCACGATCACCCGTTCCGGCCAGAGGTCGGGCCGGTCCAGCAAAGCCGATGGCCCCAACAAACCACCGTCCCGGAAATCCAAGGACAGGATGAACGGCGTGGTCCGCCTGTCGGGCAAAGCCGACAGATCCCCGCCCAGCGATTCGCTGCCGACCACCCCCTTGCCCCGCCCTCCCGGCCCAGCCCATCCGGGTTCCGGCAGCCCGGCGTCGATCCAAAAACACACATCGGGAAAGGCCCGCATCAGCCCGGACACCATGGCGGTTTGCCGCGGCTTGCCCATCAGGGCGTCGAGGTCGGCCAGATAGACGGTTTTGAAGGCATGGAGTCCCAACAAGCCTTCCAGCACGGCGCGGGGTTCGGCGCTAAGGCACAAGGGGCTGTTCAAGGGGCGGTAGTTTTCGCGGCGGCCCCGGACGGCGTGTACGGCGAGACCGCCCATCAGGTCGATGACGGGAATGATTTCCATGGGAGATGAACCTTGAGAATCCTGGTATTCGAGTATGTTACCGGCGGCGGCCTGGCCCCGGAACTCCCGCCCGCTTCGCTGGTGGTGGAAGGTGGATTCATGCTGGCGGCTTTGCTGCGGGATTTATCCGCCTTGCCCGGCGTGGATATCGTGGCCTTGCGGGATGCCCGTTTGCCCATGCCCATGGGCGATTTCCCCCGGACCGAATGGGTCGCGCTCGACGATGGCGGCGAGGCCGAACGCCGTTTCGGCGAGCTCGCCGCCGGGAGCGATGCCGTTTGGCCCATCGCCCCGGAAACCTCCGGCATCCTGGAACGGCTGTGCCGGACCGTGGAAACCCTCGGCAAACCGCTGTTGACCAGCCCGGCGGCGGCGGTGGCGATCGCGGCCAGCAAGCTCGCCACCGCCCGCCGCCTGGAAGCCCATGGCATCCCGGTGGTGGAAACCCTGCCGCTGGACGCTTGGGCGGATCCGCCGTTCCCGCGGGTCGTCAAGCCCGACGACGGCGTCGGCTGCGAAGGCTCGCGCATCGTCGAAACCCCGGAAGCTTGGCGACACTGCCTGGAGCGGTTCGCGGGCCAAGGCTACGTGGCACAGCCCTTGATCGCGGGCGAGGCGCTGAGCCTATCCGCCCTATTCGCCCACGGCCAAGCCACGCCGTTGAGCCTCAACCACCAGCGCATCGCCCGCCGCGACGGCGGCTTCGTCCTCACCGGCTGCGGCGTCAACACCGTGGACGCCGCCACCGCCGCCGCCTGCGGGACGCTGGCCCCGGCCATCGCCGCCGCCCTCCCGGAACTGTGGGGTTACGCGGGCGTCGATTTCATCCTCACCCCGCAAGGGCCGCGAGTCCTGGAAATCAATCCGCGCCTGACCACCTCCTATACCGGCCTCGCCCGCGCCATCGGCGTCAATCCCGCCGGTTTGATCCTGGACCTCTGGCGGCATGGCCGCTTGCCAGACCCGGCCCGCCTGGACCGCGTCCCGGTCGAAATCACCCTGGAACCCGAGCATGAGCATTGAACTGATAGGCTGGGACATCGGCGGCGCCCATCTGAAAGCCGCCGCCCTGGACGCGTCGGGCCACGTCCTGGCCGTGGCCTTGGAACCCTGCCCGCTGTGGCAAGGACTGGACCGGCTGCATACGGCGCTGGACCGGATATTCCAGCGCTTCGCCCCCGCGCCCGGTTGCCGCCACGCCGCCACCATGACCGGCGAATTGGTCGATCTCTTCCCCGACCGGGCGGCGGGCGTGGCCGCGTTGGTGGACGCCATGGCCGCGCGTTGCGGAAAAGACACGCTCTGGATTTATGCCGGGCATCAAGGCTTCATCGCGGCGGACGCGGTCCGGCCCGGCGACGCGGGACTCATCGCCTCGGCCAATTGGCTGGCGAGCGGTGCCTGGGTGGCGACCCGGCTCGAAACCGCCCTCTGGCTCGATATCGGCAGCACGACCACGGATATATTTCCAATCCATGGACACCGGGTTACCGTCCGGGGCTATACCGATTACGAACGAATGCGCTACGATGAACTCATATATACCGGAATCGCCCGGACCCCGGTCATGGCCGTGGCGGAGCGGGCACCGTTCGAGGGCGAATGGGTCGGGCTCATGGCCGAGCATTTCGCCACCATGGCCGATGTCTATCGGCTGACCGGCGAATTGCCCGAGGACGCCGACCCGCTCCCGGCCGCCGATGGTGGCGGGAAGACCTGGACGGACAGCGCCCGCCGCCTCGCCCGGCTGTTCGGCAGGGACGCGGATTCGGCCCCGCCACAGCGCTGGCGCGATGCCGCCCGCTATTTCCGCGAACAGCAACTCGCCAAACTGCGCTCCGGGGTGGACCGATTAGGGTCGCGGGGCCTCCTCGACGATTCCGCGCCCGTGGTCGGGGCCGGCGTGGGCCGGTTCCTGGCCCAAGAACTCGCCCAACGATTGAAACTTGCCTATGTGGATTTCAGCGATTTGTTTGCCGTCCCGGCCCGTGTTCCCAGGATCGCGGATTGCGCCCCGGCGGTCGCCGTGGCCTTGCTGGCGGCGCGGGAGGTAGGGTCCGATGACCCCCAGGATTGAAGAGCTCCCGTATTTCGAGGATAGCGCCGCCCTGTTCCTGCCCTGGGCGGAACGGCGCTGGGCCGTGTTCCTGGACAGCGGCTTCCCACACAGCCGCCAAGGCCGCTACGACATCATCGCCGCCGACCCCATCCAAACCCTGGTCACGCGGGGAGCCTTGACCGAAATCCGCGGCGGCGGCTCCATCTCCCTCTCGCCGGAAGACCCGTTCTCGCTGGTGCGGCGCGCCTTGGGCGAACCTGTGGCGGCGATCCCCGGCCTGCCGTTCCAGGGCGGAGCCATCGGCTATTTCGGCTACGATCTGGCCCGGCGCTTGGAACGCCTGCCGGAAACGGCCCTCGACGCCGACAACATCCCCGAAATGGTCATCGGCATCTACGACTGGGCGGTGGTGGTCGATCACCAGGAACGCCGCACCTGGCTGGTCGGACAAGGCCGCGGTCCCGCGTTGGAACAACGCTGGCCGCACCTGGTGCAAGCCTTCAGCCAAATCCAGACCATCGGTTGGCAACTCGACGATTTCGCCCTGCACAGCGACGTGGTGTCGAACCTGGACCGCGCCCGCTATGGCCGGGCCTTCGACCGCATCCAGCACTACATCCGCGAAGGCGATTGCTACCAAGTCAACCTGACCCAGCGCTTCTCGGCCTATTGCTCGGGCAATCCCTGGTCGGCCTACCAATTGCTTCGGCCCTACAATCCCGCCCCGTTCAGCGCCTATCTCAATTACCCACAGGTCCAGGTCTTGAGTTCCTCGCCGGAACGCTTCCTCAAGGTCGAGCATGGCCGGGTCGAAACCAAGCCGATCAAGGGCACCCGCCCCCGCTCCCCCCATCCCCAAATCGACGCCGCCCACGCCCAGGAACTCCGCGACAGCCTGAAGGACCGCGCCGAAAACCTGATGATCGTCGATCTCCTCCGCAACGATATCGGCAAATGCTGTGCGCCGGGTTCGGTCCACGTCCCCAAGCTGTTCGAGATCGAGAGCTATGCCACCGTGCATCATCTGGTCAGCACGGTGCGCGGACACTTGGCGGAAGGGCAGGACGCCCTGGATTTGCTACGGGGCTGCTTCCCCGGCGGTTCCATCACCGGCGCGCCCAAAATCCGTTCCATGGAAATCATCGAGGAACTGGAACCGCACCGGCGCGGCGTCTATTGCGGTTCCATCGGCTATATCGGCTTCGACGGCGACATGGACACCAATATCGCCATCCGCACCTTCGCGCATTCCGACCACACCATCCGCTTCTGGGCCGGCGGCGGCATCGTGGCCGATTCCGACCCGGAGTTGGAATACCAGGAGTGCTACCACAAAGCCGCCGCCCTGCTGAACCTGCTGGACCAATTCCGCCTCCAGAAAACCGGTGCCTACCCCTTGGGTTATTAAGCTGGGCGGCAGCCTCCACGCCTCGGAACACCTGCCGCGCTGGCTCCATGCCCTGGCCGATAGCGGCGCGGTCCTGGTGCCGGGCGGCGGGCCGTTCGCCGACGCGGTGCGGGTGGCCCAGGCCCGCTGGGATTTCGGCGACCGCGCCGCCCATGCCATGGCGATCCTCGCCATGCGCCAATATGGCCTGATGCTCGGCGATCTTTATCCCGGATTCGCGGTCTCCTGTGATATTGCCGGTTTGGCCGCGGCCCTGGCCGTGGGCCGCGCCGCGATCTGGCTCCCCGATCCCGACACCCTGCCCGAACCGGAAGTCCCGGCCTCGTGGGCCATCACCTCGGACAGCCTCGCGGCCTGGCTGGCGCGGAAGCTCGGCGCGGCGCACCTGCTCCTGGTGAAGTCGGCGGGGATTCCGGCGGGCGAATTCGGTGTCCAAGAAGCGGCGGCGCGTGGCTGGATCGACGCCGCCTTCCCGGGATTCCTGGCCGGGGGCGGATTCGGGGCTTGGCTGTCGCGGCCGGACCAACACGCCCGCCTCGGCGCAGGGCTGCGCGAGCCGCAAGCCGTCTTCACCCATATCGTGCCGGATATCGGCCCCGTCACCCGCGAGAACACGTCTTATGTCGATCACAGTCCGCTATTTCGCCAGCCTGCGTGAAACCCTGGGCCGGGCCGAGGAAACCCTGGCCCCGGACGGCATCCACAGCGTCATCGAAGTTTGGCAAGCCGTGGCCGCGGGCCGGCCACTGCCGCAAGGACTGCTCTGCGCCATCAACCTGGAATACGCCGAACCCGGCGCCCCGGTGCGCGACGGCGACGAAGTGGCGTTCTTCCCGCCGGTCACGGGAGGCTGAAATGCCCATCGCCCTGCGTCCCGATCCCTTCGAGCCCTATGCCGAACTGCTGGAATACCAAGCCGGACAGCCCCGGCTCTCCGGCCAATACGGCGCGACCTGCGCCTTCGTCGGCACGATGCGCGATTTCAACGAGGGCGACACGGTACGCGCCATGACCCTCGAACATTATCCCGGCATGACCGAGAACCAGCTCGGGCACATCCTGGACGAGGCCCGGCGGCGCTGGACCTTCCTCGACGCCCTGGTCATCCACCGGGTCGGCGATATCCTGCCCGGCCAGCCCATCGTGCTGGTGGCGGTCTGGTCCGCCCACCGCAACGCCGCCTTCGAGGCCTGCCGGTACCTCATGGAAGAACTCAAGCATCGCGCCCCGTTCTGGAAAAAGGAAACCCTGGCCGAGGGCGCGCGCTGGGTGGAGCGCAACACGGAAGGCTAAGGCTATAATCCCCCGCAGCCTTCCACCACCAGGAATCCCAACCATGTCCAACCGCGTCTACAAACTCGTCGAAATCGTCGGCACCTCGCCCGTCAGCACCGACGACGCCATCCGCAACGCCATCGCCAAAGCCGCCAAAACCCTGGCCCACCTCGATTGGTTCCAGGTCGTGGAAACCCGCGGCCAGATCGTGGACGGCCAGGTCGCCCATTTCCAGGTCGTGTTGAAGGTCGGCTTCCGCCTGGACGATTGAACCATGAGCGCATCCCTAGAAACCGCCCTCAAATTCGCCCGCGGCCTGAACGCCCGCGCCTATTTCGCGCTGGGCGCCCTGTATTGCCTGGGGCTGATCCTGATGGCGCTGTACTTCCAATTCCAAGGCGGCCTGGAACCCTGCCCCCTGTGCATCTCGCAGCGGATCATGGTGGTGGCGGTGGGCTTGGTCATGCTGGCGGCGGCGCTGCACAATCCGGGCCCGGCCGGGGTGGGGCGCTATGCCTGGCTGGGTTTCGCCACCGCGCTGGGCGGGGCCGCCATTTCCGCCCGCCACATCTGGATACAGCACCTGCCCGCCGACAAGGTGCCCGCCTGCACCCCCGGCCTGGAATACATGTTCCATTACTTCCCGCTGACCGACACCCTCAAGGCCATGGTGACCGGCACCGGCGATTGCGCCAAGGTGGATTGGACCCTGTTGGGCCTGAGCATGCCGGCCTGGGTCTTGATCTGCTTCCTGTTCCTCGCGGCGCTCAGCCTCGCCCAGTTCTGGAACCGCGCCGACCGGACAGCCGCGTAGCGGCATCCGGGGGCTTGGGCGGAGCGCCGCCGTTCCCGCATTCCATCGCCCTCCCTCCGGCACGGGCCGCAGGCGTATCCCACCGGCGCGGGCCTTAACAAAAGCTTCACAATCGGCACGTACAGTAAGCGGTTGATTGTACTAATAGGATTTCGAGGATGACCGCGTTGAACGTACTCGTAGTCGAAGATGAGGATGCTATCCGGGAAATGCTGGGCATGATCCTGGAGCAGGCCGAATTCACCTACCAAGCCGTGGCCGACACCCAACACGCCCAGGCCGTGTTGGGGGAAATCACGCCCGACCTGATCCTGCTGGACTGGATGCTGCCCGGCGTCAGCGGGGTCGAATGGGCGCGGCGCCTGAAGAAGGACAAGAGCCTGGGCGAAATCCCCATCATCATGCTCACCGCCCGCGGCGAGGAGGAGGACAAGATCCGCGGCCTGGAATTCGGGGCCGACGACTACATCACCAAGCCGTTCTCGCCGCGCGAACTGGTGGCCCGGATCAAGGCCGTCCTGCGCCGCAGCAGCAAGTTCGGCAAGTCCGGCCATATCGAACTGGGCGGCATCGCCCTCTACAACGACGAACACCGCGTCACCATCGCCGAACAGTCGGTGGTGCTGAGCCCCACCGAATACCGCCTGCTGGAATTCTTCCTGACCCATCCCGACAAGGTCTACAGCCGGGGCCAGTTGTTGGACCAGGTGTGGGGCCGCGGCTCGTTCATCGAGGAGCGCACCGTCGATGTGCATATCCGCCGCCTGCGCAAAATCCTGTCCGAGCATGGCCGGGAGGAAATGATCCAGACCGTGCGCGGCTTCGGCTACCGTTTCTCCGAGCAACCCTGATCCCGCCCCGATGAGCCCTTGGCGCTCCGAACTCTCGTTCGTTTTATTGTCGCTGCTGTTCGGCGCTTTCTTCGCCAAGCTGTTCAACCAAGCCTCCCTGGTCCTGTGGCTGTGCCTCGTGTCCTATCTGGCGCGGCATTTGTTCTTCGTCAACCGCCTGCTGGCCTGGTTGCAGGGCGGACGGGCCAGCCAAATGCCGCAGGGCGACGGGGTGTGGGAAGAGATTTATTACCTCATCTTCCGTTTGCGCCGCCGCAACAAGCGCCGCAAGAAGCAACTGATCCAGATGCTGGAACGCTTCCGCACCGCGACCGCCGCCCTGCCGGATGCCACCGTGGTCTTGGGTCCTCGGGACGAGATCGATTGGTTCAACGAAGCGGCCGGCCAGTTGCTGGGCCTGCGCCGGGGCGATATCGGCCAGCAGATCGGCAACCTGCTGCGCTATCCGAAATTCACCGACTACCTCAAGCGCAAGGACTACCACCAAGCCACCGTCGGCATTCCCTCCCCGGCGGCGGAAAACGTGCAACTGGAAATCCGGGTCGTGCCCTATGGCGACGACCTGCGGCTATTGGTGGCCCAGGATGTCACCCAACTCCGGTTCATGGAACGGGTCCGCACCGACTTCATCGCCAACGTCTCCCACGAACTCCGCACCCCGCTCACGGTGCTGAAGGGCTATCTGGAAACCCTGAGCGATGCCGACGCCACCCCGCCCGCCTATCTCAAGGTGTTCCGCCGCATGGAGGAACAAACCACGCGGATGCAAAGCCTGATCGACGGCCTCCTGTCCCTGACCCGGCTGGAATCCGGGGCGCACGCGCTGGTGCCCAAACCGGTGGACGTGCCCGCCCTGCTCAGGCTGATCCGCGAGGAAGCCGGGCTCCTGTCCGAGCGCGGTCCCGAGATCGAACTGCGGCTGGAAACCCAGGCCGGCCTGATGGGCGCGGAATCGGAACTCCGCAGCGCCTTTTCCAACCTCGTGGTCAACGCCGTGAAATACACCCCGCCCGCAGGCCGCGTCACCATGCGTTGGCGCGACGAGGGCCAGGGGGCGCGGCTGGATGTCGAGGACACCGGCCCCGGCATCGCCCAGGAACACCTGCCGCGCCTGACCGAGCGCTTCTACCGGGTGGATGTCGAGGGCGGCAAGAGCGGCTCCGGCCTGGGACTCGCCATCGCCAAGCACGTCATGGCCCGCCACGGGGCCGAACTCAAGATCGCCAGCACGCCGGGCAAGGGGAGTTGCTTTAGCTGTTGCTTCGGCGAACAACGGGTGATCCGCGCCCTCCCCCCAGCGGTCCGGGCCACGGCGGCCTGAGCTGCCCGGCCGCCCACCGTTCCGGTCCGCCCCCGGACTTAGCATTTATCCCTATACGCCCGGCCCGAAAAAACCATGCGCCGCGGTTGCGCGGTCACAGTCCAGCCGCTAACATTCCCCTTGTTGCGGATTCCTCGAAAATTGTTGTTGTTTGGGCTACAAGGAGATGAACATGACGAAAAAGATTTTATTGGCCATGGGTCTCGCCAGCGCGATGACCGGCCTGTCCGCCCAGGCGGACGACGACTACGGCAATACCAGCACCTTCACAGACGACCGTTTCTATATCGCGCCGTTCGGCAGCTACCTGCACACCGGCGGCGATACCAAAGGCACCGATGGCTGGGGCGCGGGCGGCGCGGTCGGCAAAATCATCAACGAATACTTCAACGTCGAACTGCGCGGTTTCTGGCAGAGCTACGGAAATAGCCTTGGATGGAACCATGGTTCCAACCAGAACTATCCCGGCGGGCAAACCGACCTGGCTGGCGGCACCATCGACCTCCAATACTATTTCATGCGCGACGCCTTCTCCCCCTATGCCGTATTGGCCCTGGGCGGCATGAACACTAGCGCCCGCACCGGCGACAATTCCCCCTACCATGGGAAGGGCAAGCAGCAAAGCTCCTTCATCTTCGAACTGGGCGTGGGCGCGACCTACGAACTGTCCGACAACTTCCTGCTGCGCGGCGATGTGCGCTACCGGGGCAATACCGCCAACGCCCTGAGCGGCATCAACCCGGTGAACGGCGATGCCATGTCCCAGAACACCGACCTGCTGAGCGACATGGTCATCAACCTGGGCTTCGTCATTCCCTTGGGCGAAAAGCCGGGCACCGTGGCCGAAGCCCCCGCCGCCGCCGCGCCGGTCGATGAATGCGCCAACCGCGACACCGACCACGATGGCGTCAACGATTGCGACGACAAATGCCCCGGCACCATGAAGGGCAGCAAGATCGACGACCAGGGCTGCCCCATCGTGATGGAACTGCGCGGCGTCAACTTCCAGTTCGACTCCGACGAGTTGACCCCCGGTGCCAAGCGCATCCTGGACGGTGCCGCCGACCAATTGGTCGCCTTCCCGGAAAAACGCGACATCGAAGTGGCCGGCTACGCCAGCGACGAAGGCCGTCCCGACAAGCGCCAGTACAACCTGAACCTGTCGCAGCGCCGTTCCGAGTCCGTGGTGCGCTACCTGAAGGCCAAGGGCGTCGCCAACAAGCTGTACGCCAAGGGCTACGGCGTGGAATACCCCATCGCCGACAACCGCACCGAAGCGGGCCGCGAGAAGAACCGCCGCGTCGAACTGCGCTGGATGGGCGACTAAGCCTCCGCGCCAAGGACGGACTCCGCGCCGTCCCCGCCCGTGTGAACCCGCCCCCGTGGCGGGTTCGCCGTTTCCGGGGAGACGCTTTGTTTTACGCGGCGGCCCGGAACATCGCGTACAATTCCGCCCTTCGCGCCGGACCCGGCGCAGCCCGCTTCCACCCCGATATCCTGATTCCACCCCAGAGATAGTCACATGCGAAAACATATCCTCGCCCGCGCGGCGCTTGTTTCCACCGCTTTGCTCGGCGCTTCGGCCTCGGCGGAATTCCAAAGGGGCTATATCTACACGGTGGGTTCGACCACCCTGTTCCCATTCGCCAAAACGGTCGGCGAACACTTCTCCAAGGCCCATAAGAAACAATTGCCGCTGCTGCAATCCACCGGCACCGGCGGCGGCATCAAGCTGTTCTGCGAAGGTGCCCAGGGCGAAACCCCCGACATCGTCAACGCCTCCCGCGCCATGAAGCCCAAGGAGCGCGAGGAATGCCAGACCAACGGCGTCGGCGATATCCTCGAGGTCAAGATCGGCTACGACGGGTTGGTCATGGCCCAGGCCAAGAAAGCCCCGCCCATCGCCCTGACCCGCAAGGAAGCCCGCATGGCCCTGGCCAAGTGGGTGGCCAGTCCCGATGGCAAATTGGTCGCCAACCCCAACCATACCTGGAAGCAGATCAATCCCGCCCTGCCCGACAGCCCCATCGAGGTCTTGGGTCCGCCCGCCGCCTCCGGCACCTACGACGCCTTCGTGGACCTGGTTTCCGATATGGAATGCAAAGGCGCGCCCTGGGTCGCGGCGGGCAAGACCGAACCCAGCCCGGACCTGCTGCGCAAATGCCGCACCCTGCGCGACGACGGCGTCTATGTCGAAGGCCGCGAGCATGACGAGGACCAGCTTTCCCGCTTGAACCACGCGCCGGGCGCGGTCGCCATCATCGACTACAAAACCTATATCGATAACATGGCCCATATCCGCGCCGTCCCCATCGACGGCCTGGAACCCACCCACGACAGCATCGCCTCGCACAGCTATGCCGGTTCGCGCCCCCTGTACCTCTATGTCAAGGCGGCCCATCTCGGCCAGACCCCCGGCCTGAAGGAGTATGTCGGCGAATTCACCAGCGAGCATACCTGGGGCGAAAAAGGCTATCTCAAATCCCTGGGGCTGATCCCGCTGCCCACCGAAGAGCGCACCACCTATGTGGATGCGGTGAAAGCCCAGGGCATCGCGCCGTCCCTGGCCTCCATCGCGGACGCGCCCCCGGCCAAGTCCTGGGAGCGCGCGGGCAAATCCACCAAAACGGCATCCAAGGACACGGCCAAGACCGCGCCCCACGCCGCGGAACCCGTCGCCAAAAGCCACAAGTAAGCCCGGCCCAGCGCGGCGGCGCGATCCCCGCCGCGCCTCTTCGCGAGGAGACCACCCGCCCATGCCGCACACCACCCTACCCGCCCCGGCGGACATCGCCCGTTTCCTGGCCGAGGATATCGGCAGCGGCGACCTGACCGCCGCCATCGTCCCGGCCCGGACCCAGGCCGCCGCCAGCGTGGTGACGCGGGAACCCCTGGTGCTATGTGGCCGGGACTGGTTCGCCGCCGTGTTCGCGCAACTGGATGCCGGGGTGGTGATCGACTGGCGGGTCGCGGAAGGCGAAGCGGCGACGGCGGGCACCGAACTCTGCGCCCTGCGCGGCCCGGCCCGCGCCTTGCTCACCGGCGAACGCACCGCGCTCAACCTGCTGCAAACCCTATCGGCCACCGCCACCCTGGCCCGCAGCTACGCCCAGGCCGTCGCGGGCACCAAAACCAAAGTCCTGGACACCCGCAAAACCCTGCCCGGCCTGCGGGAAGCCCAGAAATACGCGGTGCGGGTGGGCGGCTGCCACAACCACCGCATCGGCCTGTACGACGGCATCCTCATCAAGGAAAACCATATCCTGGCGGCGGGCTCCATCGCGCAGGCCGTCGCCGCCGCGAAAGCCCTGGACGCCGGAGTCATGATCGAGGTCGAGGTGGAAGACCTGGACGAACTGCGCCAAGCCCTGGACGCGGGCGCTCCGCGCATCCTGCTGGACAATTTCACCCTGGAAGCGATGCGGGAGGCGGTGGCGATGGCCCAGGGCCGGGCCGAGTTGGAAGTCTCCGGCAATGTCACCCTCGCAGGACTCCGCGCCATCGCGGAAACCGGCGTCGATTATGTTTCGGTCGGCGCCCTGACCAAGAACGTCCGCGCCGTCGATCTGTCCATGCGGATCGCGCTGGGCGCTTGAAGCCCATGGAAATCATCGACCACTGGCTGAGCGAGGCCCGGCGGCTGCCCAGCCCCAACCACGACGCCCGGCCCGATCCCGCCGATATCGCCTTGATCGTCATCCATTGCATCAGCCTCCCGCCGGACGAGTTCGGCGGTCCCTGGATCGACCGGTTGTTCACCAACCAACTGGACCCCGCGGCCCATCCCTATTTCGCCGGGATCGCCCATCTCAGGGTCTCGGCCCATCTGTTGATCCGGCGCGATGGCGAAACCGTGCAATACGTGCCGTTCAACCTCAGGGCGTGGCACGCGGGGGTATCGAGCTATCAAGGCCGGACGGTGTGCAACGATTTCTCCATCGGCATCGAACTGGAAGGCACCGACCACGGCCCCTATACCGAGGCCCAATACGCACGGCTGAACGCGGTGTTGGCCCTGCTGTACGATACTTATCCGACGCTCTCGCCGGAACGGGTGGCGGGGCACAGCGATATCGCCCCGGCCCGCAAGACCGATCCGGGCCGCCGCTTCGAGTGGTCGCGGCTGCGGCCCACCGTCTGAACCCCGGCCCATATTCCCAGGACTCCCGCCATGAAGACCGCCGCCCTGCTCGAAAAATATTGCCAACCGGGACCGCGCTATACCTCCTATCCCACCGCGCCCTATTTCCATACCGGCTTCACCGACGCCGATTGGCGGGCGGAACTGGACGCGACCCGCCACAGCCCGCGCGGCCTGTCGCTCTATACCCATATCCCGTTCTGCGACACCCTGTGCTGGTATTGCGGCTGCAACATGGTGGCGACCCGCGACTATGGCCGGGCCGAGCGTTATCTGGATTGGCTGTTCCGGGAAATCGACCTCGTCACCGAGTGGGTGGCCCCGGAACGGGTGGTCAAGCAACTGCATTGGGGCGGCGGCACGCCGACCTTTTTACGCCCGGAGGATATCGAGCGGCTGTTCGGGCACTTGCTGGCGGGCTTCACCCTCGACCCCCAAGCCGAAATCGGCTGCGAGGCCGACCCGCGCGAACTGACCCGCGCCCATGTCGAGACCCTCAAGCGCCTGGGGTTCAACCGCATCAGCCTGGGCGTGCAGGATTTGGACGAGCGCGTGCAAAAGGCCGTGAACCGGGTGCAGCCGGAAAGCTTGATCCGGGAAGTCTATGGCTGGATGCGCGAGGCAGGGTTCGAGTCGATCAACCTGGACCTGATGACCGGATTGCCGCACCAGACGGTGGCAAGTTTCTCCCGCACCTTGGACACGGTGATCGAGCTACGGCCCGACCGGCTGGCGGTGTTCACCTATGCCCATGTACCGTGGATGAAACGCCATCAAAAGCTGATCCCCGAGGCCGATTTGCCGGATTTCCCGACCCGGATCGCCTTGCAGGAACTCATCCTCGACCGGCTGGCCGGGGCGGGCTATGTCTACATCGGCATGGACCATTACGCCCTGCCCGACGACGAACTGGTGATGGCCCAGAAGAGCAAGACCCTGTACCGCAATTTCCAGGGCTATACCACCCACCGCGATTGCGACATCCTGGCGTTCGGGGCGTCGGCCATCAGCCAAACCGGCGAGGTCTACGCCCAGAACCTCAAGAAGCTGCCGGACTACCGCGACCGGGTATTGGCCGGACGCCTGCCCACCGAGCGCGGCATCCGCACCACCCGCGACGACCGGCTGCGGCGGGAAGCCATCACCCGCATCATGTGCGATTTGGAATTGGATACGGCGGCGTTCGGGCGGGAATGGCAAATCGATTTCGAGGGCTATTTCGACTGCCGGGCGGGCTTGGAAAGCTTGGCGGCGGATGGCTTATTGACGCTGGAAGGCGGCTTGATCCGGGTTGCCGACACCGGGCGGCTGTTCCTGCGCAATATCGCCATGCTGTTCGATGGCCATTTGCAAGCCCCGGCGGCGGACGCGGGGCCGAGGTATTCCAAGACGGTTTAGGCTTCCGGTCCCGGCGCGGCGGACGCCTTGCCCAGCGCCGCCTCGATAATCTCGGTACGCACGAACGAGCGGGCCTCGCTCCGCACGAAATCGGCGAATTCCCGCGCCACCGCCGACAAGCGCTTGCCCGAACGATGGACGATGAACCATTGCCGCCGGATCGGGAAATGCTCCACGTCCAGCACCACCACCCGGCCGCTTTCCAACTCGCGCTCCAAGGTATGGATGGACACGATGGCCAGCCCCAAGCCTTCCTCCACGCCCTGCTTGATGGCCCCGTTGGTGTTCATTTCCATGCTGGCGGTGAGATGCACCCCGCGTTCGCCGAAATAGCGCTCCGCCGCGCTGCGGGTGCCCGAACCCTGCTCCCGCATGATGAAGTTCTCGTCCTGAAGCTCGCTCAACGGAATCCCCCGCTTGCCCGCCAGGGGATGGCCGGCCGGGGCGATCAACACCAAGGGGTTTTCCAGGAAGGCCTCGTATTGCAAATCCTGGTCCTCCGGCGGCTGGCCCATCAGCACCACATCGGCCTCGTTGTCCTCCAACTGCTGCAACAAGCCCTTGCGGTTGGTGACCTTGAAACTGACCTTGACCTTGGGATAGCGGCGGCAGAATTCGGCCAGCAAGCGGATGCCGAAATAATGCACCGTGCTGGCGACCGCGACCACCAAACGCCCGCCGTCGGTGCCCTTCAATTCCTCGATTAGCAACTCGGCGGCGTCCAATTGTTCGGAGATGGTGCGGCTGAGCTGGTACAACTCCTCGCCGGCACGGGTCAGGTAGATTTTCTTGCCCAGGCGCTCGAACAAAGGCAGGCCGATATTCTCCTCGAACTGCTTGATCTGCATGGAAACGGCGGGCTGGGTCAGGTAAAGCTCCTCCGCCGCGCGGGTGAAACTCAGGCGGCGGGCGACCCGCTCGAAAACCTTCAACTGCCGGAGGGTGATGTTCATGGCTGGCTTCCAGGCTTTTTTATAAGGGAAATTTTATCCGATGAGTAAAAATCTCTTAGTTTTTCTTATACAATATTCCGCGTAAATTAACCAGCTTATGCCAGGCCGGCATAAAAGCTGTCTCCCCGCCATCCCTCCCGCACCCCCCTATCTTTTCGGAGTTCTGCAAGCCCGTGGAATGATGGGAAGGTTAGATGACAAAGCCAGCTTTGTTGATAGATAATTCGCAATCCTTAGCCCGATAACAACCAGTTAACCCCGACAACCTTTTAGGAGAAGAACATGCCTTCGCGCCGAGAACTAGCCAACGCCATACGCGCCCTGAGCATGGATGCCGTACAGAAAGCCAACTCCGGCCATCCCGGAGCGCCGATGGGAATGGCGGACATTGCCGAAGTCCTGTGGAACGATTACCTGCGCCATAATCCGAACAATCCCAAATGGCCGGATCGCGACCGCTTCGTGCTGTCCAACGGCCATGGCTCCATGCTGATCTACTCCCTGCTGCACTTGACGGGGTACGATCTGCCCATCGAAGAACTGAAACAGTTCCGCCAACTGCATTCCAAAACCCCCGGCCATCCCGAATACGGCTATGCACCGGGCATCGAAACCACCACCGGCCCCCTGGGCCAGGGCATCACCAACGCCGTCGGTTTCGCCATCGCCGAGCGCACCCTGGCCGGCCAGTTCAACCGCCCCGGCCACACCATCGTCGACCATAACACCTACGTGTTCCTGGGCGATGGCTGCATGATGGAAGGCATCTCCCACGAAGCCTGCTCCCTGGCCGGCACCATGGGCCTCGGCAAGCTGATCGCGTTCTACGACGACAACAACATCTCCATCGACGGCGAAGTCCGCGGCCACGAAGGCCACACCCCCGGCTGGTTCCAGGACAACACCCCGGCCCGCTTCGAAGCCTACGGCTGGCACGTCATCCCGAAGGTCGATGGCCACGACGCCGACGCCATCAAGGCCGCCGTCGAAGCCGCCCGCGCCGTCACCGACAAGCCTTCCTTGATCTGCTGCCAGACCATCATCGGCTTCGGCTCCCCCAACAAGCAGGGCAAGGAAGAATGCCACGGCGCCGCCCTGGGCAACGACGAAATCGCCCTGACCCGCGAAAACCTGGGCTGGCCGCACGCCCCGTTCGAAATCCCGGCGGACATCTACGAAGGCTGGAGCGCCGTCGAAACCGGTGCCAAAGCCGAGAACGACTGGAACGACCGCTTCGAGAACTATCGCCGCGAATTCCCGGAACTGGCCGCCGAATTCGAGCGCCGCGTCGCGGGCGAACTGCCCGCCGACTGGGCCGAGAAATCCGCCGCCTTCATCAACGCCGTGGCCGAGAAGGGCGAAACCATCGCCAGCCGCAAAGCGTCCCAAAACGCCCTCAACGGCTTCGGTCCCTTGCTGCCGGAACTGCTGGGCGGTTCCGCCGACCTCGCGGGTTCCAACCTGACCCTGTGGAAGGGCTGCAAGGACGTGAACGCCGCCGGTTTCGACGGCAACTACGTCTATTACGGCGTGCGTGAATTCGGCATGTCCGCCATCATGAACGGTATCGCCCTGCACGGCGGCTTCAAGCCCTATGGCGCGACCTTCCTGATGTTCTCCGAATACGCCCGCAACGCGCTGCGCATGGCCGCGCTGATGAAGGCGCCGACCTTGTTCGTGTACACCCACGACTCCATCGGCCTGGGCGAAGACGGCCCGACCCACCAGCCGGTCGAGCAGACCGCCACCCTGCGCATGATTCCCAACATGCAGGTTTGGCGCCCCTCCGACGCGGTGGAATCCGCCGTGTCCTGGGCCGCCGCCATCGAGCGCAAGGACGGTCCCAGCACCTTGATCTTCTCGCGCCAGAACCTGATGCACGTCGCCCGCACCCCGGAACAGATCGCCGCGATCCGCAAGGGTGGCTATGTGCTGCGCGACTGCGAAGGCACGCCCGAAGCCATCCTCATCGCCACCGGCTCCGAAGTCGAACTGGCGGTGAAGGCCCAGGAAGCCCTGGCCGCGAGCGGCAAGAAGGTCCGCGTGGTGTCCGTGCCCTCGACCAATGTGTTCGAGGCCCAGGACAAGGCCTACCGCGACGCCGTGCTGCCGCCTTCCATCACCAAGCGTGTGGTGGTCGAAGCCGGTTCCACCGACGGCTGGTACAAGTATGTCGGCTTTGAAGGCAAGATCATCGGCCTCGACCGCTTCGGCGAATCCGCCCCGGCGGGTCAGCTGTTCAAGGAGTTCGGCTTCACCGTCGACAACGTCGTGAAAGCGGTCGAAGAACTGCTCTAAATCCATAACGACAACAAGGCCCTTCCCCGGCCCCGTCGCCCACGGGACCGGGGAGACGACACACACAAGCGAGGACTACATATGGCACTCATTACCCTCAGGCAGTTGCTCGACCACGCCGCCGAGAACGACTACGGTTTGCCGGCTTTCAACGTCAATAACATGGAACAGGTGCAGGCGATCATGGAAGCGGCTTCCGCCGTGGATTCCCCGGTGATCCTGCAAGGCTCCGCCGGTGCGCGCTCCTACGCCGGCGAACCCTTCCTGCGCCACCTGATCCTGGCCGCGCTGGAGCAGTACCCGCACATCCCCATCTGTATGCACCAGGACCACGGCGCGGCTCCCGGCGTGTGCATGCGCTCCATCCAATCCGGCTTCAGCTCGGTCATGATGGACGGCTCCCTGCAAGAAGACGCCAAGACCCCTTCCAGCTATGAATACAATGTCCAGGTGACCCGCCTGGTGGCCGACATGGCCCATGCCTGCGGCGTGTCCGTGGAAGGCGAACTGGGCTGCCTGGGTTCCCTGGAGGAAGGCAAGGCCAGCCTGGATCATTCCCTGCTGCTGACCGACCCGAACGAAGCCGCCGATTTCGTCCAGAAGACCCACGTGGACGCGCTGGCCATCGCCATCGGCACCAGCCACGGCGCGTACAAGTTCAGCCAGAAGCCCTCCGGCAAGGTGCTGCGCATCGACCGCGTCCGTGAAATCCACGCCCGCATCCCCAGCGTCCACCTCGTGATGCACGGTTCCTCCTCCGTGCCGGAAGATTGGCTGGCGATCATCAACAGCTATGGCGGCGACATGGGCCAGACCTACGGCGTGCCGGTCGAGGAAATCGTCGAAGGCATCAAGAACGGCGTCCGCAAGGTCAACATCGACACCGACCTGCGCATGGCCTCCACCGGCGCCATCCGCAAGCACCTGGCGGAAGACAAAAAGAACTTCGACCCGCGCAAGTTCCTGAAGGAAGCCACCAAGGGCATGACCGGCATCTGCAAGGCCCGTTACCAAGCCTTCAACTCCGCCGGCCAAGCCTCGAAGCTCAAGAAGGTCTACAACCTGGAAGAAATGAGCAAGCGCTACGCCAAGGGCGAACTCGACCCGGTCGTGAACTAAGCGATCCGCGTTTTCCCCGGATCAGGATAGGGTGGGCCGGGTCCCACCCTATTTTTTTGCCCGCCGCCGCGGCTTATTCCGGCGGAGATGCTCAATATTCCCATCCCTCGCTTCCGGTGCCCAATCCGGTTTGATACCATCCGCCCTCGGATGAACCCGGTCCCGACCCCACCCCAACCGCACCGCCGCCCCCGATTCCCACGCCACGGCGGGAATCCCCCCACCGAGAGACCAGCGAGACCGCTCAGCATGTCCAAGCAGCACCCCATCATCTCGATCACCGGATCGTCGGGAGCGGGCACGACCAATGCCAAGCGGGCTTTCGAGCGCCTGTTCCGCCGCCTGAATATCCAACGCCCGGCCATCGTAGAGGGCGACAGCTTCCACCGCTACGACCGGGTGGAGATGCGCCGCCGCGTCGCCGCCGCGCAAAGCCGGGGCGAATATTTCAGCCATTTCGCCCTCGAGGCCAACCTGCTGGAGGAACTCGAAGCCCTGTTCCGCGAATACGGCGAGAACGGCACGGGCCGCCGCCGCCACTATATCCACGACGAGGAGGAAAGCCGCAAACACGGCGGCACCAAGCCGGGCACCTTCACACCCTGGGAAGAACTGCCGGCCAACACCGACCTGTTGTTCTACGAAGGCCTGCACGGGGCCGTGCGGCACGGAAATATCGATATCCGCCGCTACGCCGACCTTTCGGTGGGGATCGTGCCCATCGTCAACCTGGAATGGATCCAGAAAATCCACCGCGACACCGCCGAGCGCGGCTACAAACCCGAGGACGTGACCGCGACCATCCTGCGCCGCATGCACGATTACGTCCACGTCATCACCCCGCAATTCTCCGAGACCGATATCAATTTCCAGCGGGTGCCGACGGTCGATACCTCGAACCCCTTCGCCGCGCGGGACATTCCCACCGCCGAGGAAAGCTTCGTCATCATCCGTATCAACGAACCCAGGAAATTCGCGGTGGATTTCGGCTATCTGCTGTCGAAGCTGCGCAATTCCTTCATGTCGCGGCACAACTCCATCGTGATACCGGGCAGGAAACTGGAACTGGCGATGGAAATCATCTTCCTGCCCATCCTGGAACGGATGATGGAGGAAAAAGCCCGCAGCCGGGATTAGTCCAGCGCCTCGATCCCGGCGCGGAGGGCGAACAGCCCGGAAGTTTCCACATCGCCGCCCTGTTCCACCGTCAAGCGCAGCAGGTCCGGGGCATAGCCCAGCCACGCGCCATCCCGCCGGAAACCGCCCGCGACCCGGTAAATTCCCGCCGCGAGCCCCAGGAACGGCACATCCACCCGTAAACGCCCCCGTCCGGCCAAAGCCACCGCCGCGCCGTTCAGTTCGGAGTCGAGGGTCGCCATCAGCAAATCCGCCGCGCCCCGGAATTCCAGCACCAGCGCGGCCCGGTCCACTGGGAGCTTCGCCGCGTAATCCACCATCAGGATCAAAGCCCCGCCGGTCCGCGCCTTGGACGATCCGGCCATCCCGCCCTCCATCGCCAAGCGGGTGATGGACACCGCATCGGTCGGGACGGTGGGCGGTTCCGGTGCCAATCCCAAGGGCTTGAGCGCCCGCTGGACGAAGCCCAGGGATTCGTAATATTTGAGGAACAGGGCATCGGTGGCCCCGAACGCCAGGGCTTCGCCATCGAACAGGAGCAGGCAGCGGTCGGCGACCTGCCGCACGTTCATCTCGGAGTGGGAGACGAACAGGATGGTGGTGCCCAGGCGCTTGAGCTGGTCCAACCGTTCCAGGCAACGCATCTGGAAAGCGATATCGCCCACCGCCAGCACCTCGTCGATGAGCAGGATATCCATGGGCACGCAGGTGGCGATGGAGAATTCCAAGCGGGCGTACATGCCGTCGGAATAATGCTTGACCTGGGCGTCGAGGGATTTTTCAAGGCCCGAGAAAGCCACGATCCGGTCCAACAGGGCATCGGTTTCGCGCTTGTCGAGGCCCAGTTCGGCGCATTTCAGATAGGTGTTTTCACGCCCGGTCAGCAAGGGTTGCAGCCCCGCGCCCAGCCGGACCAGGGATTTGACCGCGCCTTGGGTGGCGATGCGGCCCGTATCCGGGCGGTATTCGCGGTCCACCAGCTTGAGCAAGGTGCTTTTGCCCGCGCCGTTCGGGCCGATGATACCGACGCATTCCCCGCGCCCGGCGGCGAACGAGACATCGCGCAAGGCCCAGAACTCCTGTTCGCGCAGCCGTTCCGGCGGTTTCCGGCCCGCCAAGGCACGGGCACAATCCTCCAGGCCGTACCAGGCGGCGGCGGCAAGGGAACGGCGGAATTTCTTGCCGACCCCCTCGAACAAGATGACGGGCTGGGACACGGGGAACTCGGTGATTGGCGGGGGAAATCCCCCTCCCAAGCCACGGAAGGGGAAAACGGCGCGGGCCGGACTCAGGTTCCGGCGGGTGTCGCGGACGCTTCGGCGGACTCGGCCACCGCGGCCTCCTGTTGCTCTTCCTCGATGGCGGCCACGGCCTCGTTGGACGCGAACATCAGTCCGTTGCGGTAATAATGGCTGGCGGCGACATAGTCCTTCTGGGCGAACAGCAAATCGCCCATGAGTTGGTAGGCTTCGAGGCTGGGTTCGATATCCAGGCTGCCGCGGATATAGTCGCGGGCCTTGTCCCTTTGCTTGATCCGCAGGGCCAGCTTGCCCAGCACCCGCAGCAACACGGGGTCGCGGGGATGCAGTTCCAGCCAGGTTTCGGCGTGGTGCAACTGGCCTTCGGTATCGGCCATCTGGATGCAGCCATACAACACCAACAAGGTCTCGTTCCAATCCCGGCCCAAGGCCAGCCGCAACAACTCCTCGACCTCCGCCCCGGCCCCGGCCTCGATCATGGCGGCGCAATACAGGGATTCGAGGCTGGTCAGTTCGCGGATGTGCTGGGGGATATGCGCCCACAGTTCGCGCAACTGCATGGCATCGCGGGTTTCGGCGCGGCGGCGCAGCAGGGCGGCATAGGTATCGGCTTCCAAGCGGCGGATTTCCGCCTCCATCAAGACCTTGTTCTTGTGCAGGGCCGGAATCAACCGGTGCAGCGCCTCCCAATCCTCCATCTGCGCGTACAACTGATGAGTGAGCCGCAACACCGCCGCATGGCTGGGCGCGATCTGGTTGAGATGGGTCAGGGATTCCAGGGCTTGGTCGAACTGCTTGGTGGACAATTGCAGTTCGGCGCGGGTGATGGCGACGGCCAATTCGGCCTTGGGCACGGCTTGGCGGGCGAGGTTCAGGTATTCGTCGCGCTGCTCGTGGGCGCCGCGGGAATGGGCCGCCCGTGCCGCCGTCAGATAATTGATGAGCGGGAGGCCGCTATCGGCGGCATGGCGGATCAGGTTGCGCTCGGCTTTTTCCCACTGGCCCTCGGTGGTTTCCAGCAAGCCGGTAATCAAGGCTTCCTGCGAACGGCGGCCCCGCTGCTCATGGCTACGCTGCTTGAGGGCTTGCGGGAGGCTCAGGGCTTTGGAAATCAAGCGCAGCGCGATATAGAAGGTGACGAAGCCGAGCGCCGTGGTGACCACCATCACGTACAACGAGGTTTCCAACACCCATTGGTTGATCCCGATGATCACATAGCCCGCGTTGCCATGCGCCACCAACCAACGATAGGCGACCACGATCAGGACGATGGCGAGCAGGAGCGCGACCGAGGAAAAGATCAGTTTTCTTTTCACGGCTGCGCTCCCGGTTCGTCGGTGTCCTCGTCCTCGTCTTCGGCGGGCTTAGACGGTTCGGCGGGCTTCGGCTCGGGAGCCGCTTGCGGTTTGGGCTTGCCCAGGTTTTCCTCGGCTTCCAGCCGTAGCCGTTCGATATTCCGCAGCAGGGTCAGGGACTGGCTGATGTCCGGCAGCGGTACGCTGAGATCGTGCGCGGCCAAGCCGTTCAACTCGTCCGCGACTTCCTGGGTCGCCGGGACGCCGGTATCGAAATGCTCCTTGAGCCAATCGCTGGCCGAGGCGAGGCTGGTCTTGTAGAGGGTTTCGTCACCCCGCAGCAAGGCGGCGCGGGTGGTTTCCAGCTTGAGCAGGAGGATTTGGCGCAGGGCTTCGGCCTGGGCCGGTTCGAGGATTTCCTCTATCGGGCGGTTGGCATGGCGTACCGTGACCAAGCCCTTGATATCCTCCAAGGCCGATCCGTGTTCGCCCGCGGTTCCGGGCGCGTTCCCGCCATGTTCCTTGATCGTGCCCGCGTGGGGCAGGAACAAGGGCAACTTCTTGGCCTTGTTCTCCAAGGCCAGCAGTTGCGCGGACAGGCCGACCACATCGGGCGCGTCCATCTTCTTCAGGAGGCCGATTTCCTCGGCCAGCGCCTCGCGCACCTTGAACACCGCCGGATCGCCGCTATCGTGCAAGCGTTGGTCCGCCGCCTCCAACGCGGCCAGCACCGCCTTCACATCGCCGACCAGATGCAGCTTTTGATTGGCGATGCTCAGGAGATATTCGGCATCGGCCACCATCAAATCGCCCCGGCTGCGGTTCAACTGGCGCTGGATGGCCTGCACGGCCCCGCCGATTTCGTTGCGGGTCATATCGATGCGGTCGTTCAGGCGGGCGGCCTGTTCGCCGAGTTCGCGTTCGACCTTGGAATCCTCGGTGGTGACCTGGGTCTGGGCGGTGGTAATTTGGGCATGGAGCGCGGCCATTTCCGCTTGCAGGGCGCCCAATTGCTGGACCACGTTCTGGAGTTGCTGGTCCTTGTTGCTCAATTGCCCGCCCAAGCCCTCCTGCCTGGAACGCAACTCCTTGAGCAGATACCAACCGCCCGCCGCGATCACCAGCACGGCCAACAAGATGATATAGCCCACCCACGCCATGCTGCGGGTTTTGGGGGGCCGGGCTTCGGGCGCGGCGGGTTTAGCCACGGCCTCCGGCCCCGTGGTGCCGGCGGAGGGTTCGGTGGCCGACATGTCTAGTTTTTCCTCGTCAACCAATGCTGTATCCCCGTCTAGTTGGTTCTATGGGTCCGTGCTGTATTGTTATGGAAGACCGGGCGGATCGCGCCGGATTCCCCCTTCCCGATAAAAGCCGATGATCGCCGCCATGATGCCATCGTCGCTGGCCGGTTCCGCCACGACCACCCGCCGCCATCCCCGCTCGCGGGCTTGTTGCGCGATGCGCCCGCCGATCACGGCCAAGGGTGTTTGATCGGCGAGCGCGGGTCCGGCCTCGCCCAGCAAGTCCATGAGATGGGCCAGGGCTTCGCCGCTGGTCGCCAGCGCCATATCGACACCGCCCTCGTTCCAAGCTTCGACCAAGCAGGCAGGGTCGGCTTGGGAGCGGCACCGCTGGTAGACTTCGGCATAGGCCGTTTCGGCACCGCGTTCCGCCAAGGTCCGGGCCAGCCATTCGCGTCCCCCGGCACCGCGCACGATAAGGATGCGCTTGCCCAAAACCTGGGCGAATTCGGGGGCGGCCAACAGCGACTCGCTATTAAACTGCGGTTTGGGAATCAGGTCTACCCGCATCCCGGTTTCGGCCAGCGCCTGGGCGGTGGCTGCGCCGACCGCCGCGATCCGCGTGGAACCCGAGCCGCGCCGGGTCCAGGCCCGCAAGCCAGCCGCGCAACGCACGGCGTTGGCGCTGACGAAAACCAGCCAATCCCAGTCGTCGCGGTTCAAGAGGGCGAGCGCCGGGGCGGCGTCCCCGACCGGCACGATTTCCAGCAACGGCCAGCGCCACGCCCTGCCCCCGGCGGCTTCGATCGACGCGCACAAACCCTCGGCTTGGTCCGCCGGGCGGGTCACCAGGAGGGTGCGGCCCGCGAGTGGCCCGGTCGCCGCCATGGCTCAGCCGTACAAATCCCGGAGGATGCGGTCGGCACCCCGCGCCAATAAATCATCCGCCAGCGCGATGCCCAGTTGTTCCGCCGCGGCGCTGTTCCCGGCGATTTCGCCCCGGACCACGGCACCGCCCTCGGGATCGCCCACCAAGCCGCGCAGGCGCAGATCGTCGCCGGACAATTCGGCATAGCCCGCGATAGGCACCTGGCAGCCGCCGTTCAGCCGGGTGTTGAAAGCCCGCTCGGCGGCGACGCGGATCGCCGTGGCCGGATGGTGGAGGACGCTCAACAGCGCGTTGATCCGCGCATCGTCGCGCCGGCATTCGATGCCGATAGCGCCCTGGCCGACGGCGGGCAGGCTGGTTTCGGGTTCGAGGAATTCGGTGATGCGCCCCGCGAGGCCCAGCCGCTTCAAACCGGCGGCGGCGAGGATGATGGCGTCGTAGCCCTCGCTTTCCAGTTTGGCGAGCCGGGTTTCGACATTGCCGCGCAGGACTTCGGTCCGGCAGTGGGGCAACAGCAGCTTGAGCTGGCATTGGCGGCGCAGGCTGGAAGTGCCGATCCGTGCCTCGGACGGTAATGCGGCAAGGGAGGCGTGGCATAGCGAGACGAAGGCGTCGCGGGGGTCTTCGCGCTCCAAGATGGCGGCGAGGTGGAGCCCTTCCGGCAATTCGGCGGGCACGTCCTTCATGGAATGCACCGCCAGGTCGGCGGTCCCCTCGAAAATGCCCTGCTCCAATTCCTTGACGAACAAGCCCTTGCCGCCGACCTTGGCGAGCGGGGCGTCGAGAATCTTATCGCCACGGGTGACCAGCTTCACCAGCTCGATTTCGAGGCCGGGATGGGCCGCTTTCAAGCGCGTGGCGACATGCTCGGCCTGCCAGAGGGCGAGCGGACTTTTACGGGTGGCGATGCGGATCGGGTTTGGCACGCGCGGGATACCCTATGGAAAGTGGCGCATTGTACCAGAGGCGCGGAACCGCGGGATGGGGGCCGCAAGGCACCAGACCGGACCGAGCGCAGCAGTTGGTCGAGCAGGGCTTGCAAAAAACGGCCTTGGCGGCGCAGTTCGGCGGTACGGGATTCCAACAGCGCCTCCAACTGCCGGATACGTTCCCCGGACATCGGGTCCGCGGCGGGCGCAATAGGATCGGGTTCGGACATGGATGGACTCCTGGTATCGCGGACGGCGGCAACCCGGCGGGGTTAGCCCGAAGTTTAGCCCAGGGGATCGAATGCAACGCCCGGCCCAATGCCGGGTTACAATCCCCGCCATGCCGAATCCACCGCCTTTGAGCCTCTACATCCATATCCCCTGGTGCGTCCGCAAATGCCCGTATTGCGACTTCAATTCGCACGCGGCGGCGGACGACCGGCCTGAACGCGCCTACATCGACGCGCTGTTGCTGGACCTGGAGGCTGAACTGCCCGCCGTGACGGGCCGCGCCGTAGCCACCATTTTCATCGGCGGCGGCACCCCGAGCCTGTTCAGCGCCGAGGGCATCGCCCGCTTGCTCGACGGCGTCCGCGTGCGCGTCGTCCTCGCCCCAGACGCCGAAATCACCCTGGAAGCCAATCCCGGCACGGCGGAAAGCGGCAAATTCCGGGGCTTCCGGCAGGCGGGCGTGAACCGCCTCTCCCTCGGCATCCAAAGTTTCGACCCAAACCACCTGCGGGCGCTGGGCCGCATCCATGGCCGCGAGGAAGCCCTGGCGGCGGCGGAACTGGCGCGGGCCGCCGGTTTCAGCAACTTCAACCTGGACCTGATGTTCGGCCTGCCGGAGCAAACCGAAGCCGAGGCCCTGGCCGATATCCACACCGCCCTGGCCCTCGCGCCCACCCACCTGTCGTTCTACCAACTCACCCTGGAACCCAATACCGTGTTCCACAAATATCCGCCGCGCCTGCCGGAGGACGATGATATCTGGACTATCCAACGCGCCTGCCAGTCCGCGCTGGCCGGGCGCGGTTATCGGCAATACGAGGTCTCGGCCTATGCGCGGGAAGGTTGGCGCTGCCGGCACAACCTGAACTACTGGCGCTTCGGCGATTACCTGGGGATAGGGGCCGGTGCCCACGGCAAAATCACCGACCCGGCGACCGGCACCGTGACCCGCACCTGGAAAATCAAGCACCCCCAGCATTACCTGGACGCCGGCGGCCAGCCCGGCCTGCAAGGTGGACGCGCAACGGTCGCGACAGAAGCCCTGCCCTTCGAGTTTTTGATGAACGCCCTGCGGCTGAAAGAAGGCTTCCCCGAACCCCTGTTCGCCGAACGCACCGGACTCCCGCTCGACGCCCTGGCCCCGGAACTCTGCCACTGCCTGGACGAGGGCCTGCTGGAACGGCAGGGCGGCTATATCCGTTGCACCGACCTCGGCTTCAACTTCCTCGACAATATCTTGCAACGGTTTTTACATGCCTAGCGCCCCGCTCCCCGCCGCCGTCCGCCCCGGCCTCGACGAATTGATCCGCCTGAGCCAACCCGCCGCCGGGCTGAGCCTGGCCCGCGCCACCGTCCGCGCCTTGCAAAGCGGCCAATACCTGACCGCGTTCAAAGGCCGCGGCATGGAATTCGACGAAACCCGCCCCTATGCCCAGGGCGACGATGTGCGCCAATTGGACTGGAAAGTCACCGCCCGCACCGGCAAGCCGCATACCAAGCTGTTCCGCGAGGAGCGGGAACGCCCGGTGTTCCTGTCGGTGGATTACCGCGCCGCGATGTTCTTCGCCACGCGCGGCATGTTCAAATCGGCCATGGCGGCGCGCTTGGCGGCGCTGATCGCCTGGAGCGCCCGCGCCCATGGCGACCGCGTGGGCGGGCAAATCTTTTCCGAAGCGGGTCGGGTCGAATTCAAACCGGACCATGGCCACCGCGCCGTGCTGCGCCTGCTCAAAGCCTTGGTGGACCAGGCCGATCCCGCCGCCGGAGGTAGCGCGGAAGCGGCCTTGGAAGACGCTTTGTCGCGCCTGCCGCGCCATGCCCGGCCCGGCAGCTTGGTGTTCGTGTTCAGCGATTTCCGCCATCTCAACGCCCAGGGCGAGGCCGCGCTCAGCCGTTTGGCCCGGCATTGCGATGGCGTGCTGGTGATGGTGTCCGATCCGATGGAACAGGCCCTGCCCTTGGGGCGGCATCGCTATGCCATGGCGGGACGCGAGTTGCTGGTCGATGCCAACCGCGACACCGCCGCCGAACACGAACGGCGCTTCCTGGAGCGCCAGCAACGGGTGCGTTCACTGGCCCTGGGCCACGGATTGCGCTTCGTGGCCTGCCGTACCCTCGACGATCCCCTGCTGGTCCTGCAACAAGGCATCCGCCGCCACCCTGCCTGAATCCCATGGAACCCTTGCCTTTACGCGATATACACCTCCCCGCCGCCATTGGTTGGTGGCCCCCGGCGCCGGGCTGGTGGCTGGTGTTGCTAGCCGCCACCGGCCTCGTCGCGCTCTCGGCCTGGCTGGTGCTACGTTGGCGGCGGGTCACGCCGATCAAGCTGGCACGGCGGGAACTCGACGCCCTGGCGAACGCCCAGGAACTCGCCCCGGATGAAAAACTGCGCCGCCTCTCCATCCTCCTGCGCCGGACCGCCCTGAGCCTATATCCCCGCCAGCAGGTCGCGGGTTTGACCGGGGCGGCATGGCTGGACTGGCTGGATGCGACCCTGGGCGAACCCCGCTTCAGCCAGGGTCCGGGGCGCTCATTGACGGAAGCGCCCTACCGCCCACGGACCGGCACCGATATCGAGCCTTTGCTCGCCTTATCCCGCGATTGGCTACGGGCGCTCGCCAAAACCAAAGCCGCCCATCGTGCCCTCGCCCCCGTCCGCAAGACTCCCCGCCCATGATCGATTTCGCTTGGTTCTGGATGCTGCTCGCCCTGCCCTTGCCCTGGCTGGTCCATAGGTTGCTGCCCCCGGTGGAGGACGCGGCGGGCGCGGCTTTGCGGACACCATTCCTCGATGAATTGGATGGCTTGCCCAACGCGCGGCGCAACACGGGTACGCCCACCGCCCGGCTCTGGACGGCGGCGCTGGCATGGACCCTTCTGGTGGTCGCCGCGGCGCGGCCCGTGTGGTTGGGCGAACCTATCGAGCAGGCGGTGAGCGGACGGGATTTGCTACTGGCGGTGGACCTGTCCGGCAGCATGGAAATGCAGGATTTCATCCTCGAAGGCAAGCCGGTGGACCGGCTGACCGCGACCCAGGCGGTGGCCGGCCAATTCATCGAACGGCGGGTGGGCGACCGGTTGGGACTCATCCTGTTCGGCGAGCGGGCCTACTTGCAAGCGCCGCTGACCTTCGACCGCAAGACGGTGGAAACCCTGCTGGACGAAGCCGCCATCGGCCTCGCGGGCGATAAGACCGCCATCGGCGACGCCATCGGCCTCGCGGTCAAGCGCCTGCGGGACAATCCAGCCGGGCAAAGGGTGTTGATCCTGCTCAGCGACGGAGCCAACACCGCCGGGACGGTCGCGCCCTTGCAAGCCGCCGATCTGGCCGCGAGGGCCGGGCTGAAAATATACACCATCGGCATCGGGGCCGATGAAATGGTGTTGCGGGACCCCTTCTTCGGCAACCGACGGGTGAATCCCTCCAAGGATTTGGATGAACCCACCATGCGCGGCATCGCCGAGAAAACTGGCGGACGCTATTTCCGGGCGCGGGACATGGCGGAGTTCGAAGAGATTTACCGGCTGCTGGATCAATTGGAACCCGTGGAGCGGGATAAGCGTTATTACCGGCCCCATACCGAATTATATCCTTGGCCTTTGGGGGCGGCCTTGCTGGTGACCACCGGATTGGGGATGTGGATGAGCCGGGGACGGCCTTAGGCGCGGGAACACCTCATCGTTTGGAACGCTCGAATTACGTGCCGGTTCAGCAGAACCCACTTGCTTTTTTGACCCACTCACTTCCGCCTTCAAACAAGCATTTATCGGTAAGGATAATACGAATTCGCCATTCGCCATCCAGCTAACGCTTGCCCCCAATACTCCCTTCCCGTCTAAAGAACGACTAAGCTTATAGGCAATCGAACTGGACTGGGAAAGGCACGATGAACCGCTGTATCCGCATCCAACGGCTGGCCCCGCAGGACCGTGAACGGTGGCAGGCGCTGTTCTACCGCCACCAGCAGCAAAGCCGACGGCGTAGGCTGCTGGCCTTGAAGGCCCTGTGGGACGGCGAGAGCATGGCCGGGGTCTGCCGCAGCCAGGGAGTCCAGCGCAAGACGCTGGAGAAGTGGCTGGACAGCTACCTGCATGGTGGCTTCGACGCCCTGCTCCCCCCAGCGCGCCCACCGCGACTACGGCCCCGCCGAGCGGGCCGGCTTCGTGGAGGCGCTCGAAAAAAAACCGCCGAGGCCGACCCCGGCACCGCCCTCGTAGCCCTCGACGAGTTCGCGCTGCTGTCCACGACCTGCACCCACTACGCCTGGGCGGAGAAGAACACCGCCCCGGCGCCGCCGAGCAACGAGAAGCGGCGGGAGAAACTGAACGGCTTCCTGGCCCTGGACCTGAACAGCGGCAAGACCACCGTGGACTTCCAGCCCCAGGCCAAAACCCGGAACGCCGTCCACGTCATCGCCCTGATCGTCCTGCGCTACGCCAGCCTGGGCTTCCGCCAGATCCTGTGCATCCTCGACAACTGCTCCATCCACAACGACTCCATGAAGGCCGCTCTGGCCGAGTTGCTGGCGGAAATCCCCCTGGCCCAGGGCATCGCCGTGCACTTCCTCCACACCCCGGCCTACTCCCCCAAGTTCAACCCGGCCGAATACCTCATCCGCCTCGTCAGGAAGAACTCCCTCTACCACCTGCCCCATGCCATGACGGTCCAGCAGCGGGCCGAGCGCGTCCATCGGCACTTGGCCCAGGCCCCTCCCCAAACACCCCAGCAGGTCAAGAACATTCTCAGCCATATCTACCGCCTGCCAAAAAGTGGGGGGTCTTAGGGCGGGAAGGGAGTAATTGCGGTTTCATGATCGCCAAAGACATGTGATAGCCAGTCTTTGATGGCAAATTCTATTGCCACCCGATAACCTCAATAAAACCATTCTGGCAATAAAAAAGCCCCCCCGCCTGAGGCGGGGGGGCCGAGCCGATCACGGCGGATGGGGGCGCGTCAAGCGCCCCGGCCGCTTACATGAAGGACGGGATCAACGGCGCGTCGATCTGGGTCACCTGACGGTTGCCAGCGGCGTCGAAGAAGAACAGGAGGCCGGCGAAGCGGCTGTCCGGATCGTAGATGATGTCGGACAGGCGGTAGACTTCCCACGCCGCGTCGGAAGCGGTCACTTCCACGGTGCGGGTCTCGCCGGGAGCCAGCGGGCTGTTGTCGCTGACTTCCAGGCCGTCCTCGGCCAGCAGGTCCTCGGGATAGCCGGTGGTGTCCTTGTACACGTCGGAGTCCAGGAACCGCACGGACGCGGTGTAGAACTCGCCCAAACGCACGGCGCTGTTGCCGCTGTTGGTGATGGTCAGCTTCATGCGCATGGCGCGGCCCGGCACGCGGTAGCTGGCGTCCTCCACCTTGACGGAGACGGTCGGCTTGGTCATCTCGATCGGCTTGATGCCGCGCAGGGTACCGGCCTGCAGCGGGATGGTGATCGGGTACTTGCCGTTGGCACCGGACATCGCGAAGATCACCAGCAACAGGGTGCCGGCCGCGAAGCCCATGGCGACCTTGCGGTCGGTCCCGGAAACCAGCTCGTCGGCGCGGCCGGCGTCGGCCAGCAGCATGCGCGGCAGGAACACCGGACGGCGGACCCAGTAGACGATCCAGGCCAGGCCGATCGCGTACCACAGGGCGTGCCAGAAGTAGGTGTTCTCCAGGTTGTAGCTCTCGAGGTCCACGGTCTGGCCGGTCAGGGTGGTGACCGGGTTCTTGAAGTCGCCCATCGAGCCTTCGATGGTGATCCACTTGCCGGGCCCGATGATCGGACCGCCGCCCTGGACGTTCATCATGGTGTGGACGTGCCAGTCGCCGGGGCGGCGGGCCTTCAGCACCACTTTGAACTCATAGGTCTTGCCGATCTCGAGGCGCACGGAACGCGGCACCAGCTGGCCGCCGATGTAGGATTCCTTGCGGATGAAGACCGGGCCGGGAATACCGATGTTCAGGAACGATACATCCGGCTCGTCCACGGTTTCCGGCCAGCCCTCGAACACGTGGAACTTGCCGGTGATCTCGACCTGTTCGTTGACCTTGACCTTTTCCTTGCTCCACTTCAGGTCGTACCAGTGGATGGTACGCATACGCATGAACGCGGCCTGGGACTTTTCGCCGTGCGCGGAGGCGTTCGGCGCGTAGAAGCTGGTCGCCGCGAACGCGGTCAGCAAGCCGACCATGGACCACTTGGCGATCCTGTCTTTGAGTAGTTTCATAGTTCTTCCTCTCTCTCGAGTCTGTTCTGTTGTGGCCGCCCCCGCGCGCCCTCGGGCACGCTCCGGGGCTCCGGTGCGGATGGGTGCGTTCCCGGCCGGGCGGACCCGGCCGATCCCTATCAGGTGTTCTTCAGGAAGCGGACGTTGGAGAACCAGCGGCCGACGAAGTGCCACATGAAGTAGATCAGGATGGACATGAAGCCGGAGAAGAACGCGGACACCGGGGCCACGTCCTTACCGAAGGTACGCAGGGTGCCCTTCTCGACCATGCGGATGTACTCGGGGGTGCCGGTACGCACATAGTTGTAGCCCTGGATGTCGGCGATGGACATCAGCATGCCGTTGTATTCAACCGGCACGTGGATCGGGGCGATGATCGGCCAGTTGCCGGGGTAGAAGATCAAACCCCAGGCCAGGCCACCGATGATGGCGGTGAACAGGTAGCTGCCGGACAGCATCAGGCAGACGTCGAGGATGATCGCGCCCGGGACCAGGATGGCCGGGAACACGAAGTTCACGGGGAAGTAGGTCCAGCCCCAGAAGTTGAAGTAGCGGTTGACCCATTCACCGAACAGCAGCGCCAACACGCACACGGTCGCGGCCCACGGCTGGCGGAAACGTTCCCACAGGAACACCTGCGCGGCGGCCGGGAAGGTCACCAGCACGATCGGGGTCACGGTGACCCACAGGCGGCGGTCCTTCCAGTCGGACCAGAAGTCCCAGTCGCCCATGGTCAGCATCGCGTGGATGTGGTACGAACCGCAGATGACGAAGAAGAAGATGAACAGGCCCAGATAGTCGATGGTCCGGGAAACCTGCACGGCCTCGGCGTGGGACCGGACCGCAGATTGAAGTGCGCTCATGAGTTACCTCCAAAGTTTCGTTTTATAGTCTTCTCGGGCGCGGCCACAACCGGCCGCGCCCATCACTCCCTGTGTCCGGCACCGGAACCCCCCACGCCCACAGGGCATCGGGGACCGGCACCGCTTCCGTCCGCCTTACTTGGCGATCAGGCCCTGGTCGACCGCTTCGCAGACGTCCTTGCCGATCACGGTCGCGAAGCTCGCGAAGATCTGCAGCAGCACGCCGGCGATGGCCAGCGCCAGCCAGCCGAAGATCACGAAGCCGTAGTGCAGGGGAGCCACGAACAGCTCTTCCATGAACCAGAAGGTGTGGCCCCATTCGTTCAGGCCCACGTTCGGCAGGATCATGAACGGACCCACAACGGTCACCAGGTACGGCAGGGACAGGCCCTGCGCGAAGTACGGCAGGCGGGTCTTGGCGTACAGGAACGCGCCGAAGCCGGTGATGATGTAGATCGGGTAGCTCAGGTAGAACTCGATGATGTGCGACGGGGTGAAGTCGGTGTCGCGCACGATGGTCTGGTGCCAGGTGCCGTCCTGCTCGGTGAAGTAGGAAGCGCCCCAGTAGATCGCCCACGCATAGGCGAACACCCAGATCAGGTGGGTCATGTTGCGGCGCAGCTCTTCGCGCGGGGTGATCGCGGCCAGGTTGCGGTCGCGGCTCTTCCAGATGTAGCCCCACAGGATCGACGCGGTGGTCACTTCCAGCACGATCTCGGTGTACAGGAAGTTCATCCAGTAGGTCTCGAACTCAGGCGCGAAGGAGTCCAGGCCCGCGGCCCAGCCGTACACGCCTTCGTACCAGCGCACCCACATGTAGAACACGGTGTAGATCGTGAACGCGAACGCCAGCCACTTCGTATCGAGCAGCGGCTTGTCCTGCGCGGCGACGCCGCCAGCGGTTGTTGCAGCCATTTCTTTTACCTCTTGAAAATTGCTTCTATAACGGCGGTTCGACCAGATTCCGGCCTCCCCTCCGCCTCGCCCCGGCAGGCCCTTGAACGCCCCCGGAACCCCCGGTCCCCCGGGTGCGGTGCAGTCTATCACCCGCCAAACCCTTGTCAAGAAATTATCGCGACATTTTGTCGCAGCGCTTCCGAGCGCCGTCCACACCCCTAATTGTCATACGCCACCCTCTAGGAGGCTTGTGGAAAATATCCGTCAAGCCCTAAACTTTTCGGCGTTTTACCCAAGCGTGGCCCTGACGTTCCTGACATCGCTCAAGATATCGGAACCCTACTTCGCCACGCCCTCACACACCAGCCGAGCCAACAACCCATCCACCATGAAAGACCCAGCCATCGAGAACACCATCGACACAAACCCATTTAAACGCTTGATTTTCATGGCCTTATTCTTCGGACTCTTCGGGATTGCACGCCTATTGCTATGGGTGTTGGTGGTCTTCCAACTGCTGGCCCATATGCTCACCGGCAGGGTCACGGCGGTGGGGGTGCGGTGGGGCAAAGCGCTCTCGAACTGGATTCACAAAATGTTGCTCTTCATGTCCTACAACACCGAGCAAATGCCCTTCCCGTTCGCGGCCTTCGGTGTCGCCGCGGACGAGGATTGACGCTTAACGGAAGCACACGACCACGCCACGCCCCGGCGCGGCATTGCCGAAACCCCAAAGGAGAGCGAACCACCATGGGCGGGCTAAAAGATCAATTGCTCAAGGCGGGCTTGGTCAACGAGAAGCAAGTCAAGAAGGCGCAGCAGGAAAAGCGCAAGGAAACCCAGCAGAAAACGGCCCCCCAGAAAACCGCCGAGGCCCAGGCCGAGCAGGCGCGCAGGCAGCAAGCCCAGGCGGAAAAAGCCGAGCGGGACCGCCAACTCAACCTGCAACGCAAAGAGGAGGCCGACCGCAAAGCACTGGCCGCCCAGGTCCGGCAGTTGATCGAAACCCATCGCCTACCCAAGGCCGAATGGGAAAACCCACATAGCGAAACGCCTTACAACTTCCAAGACGGCGGCGTGGTGAAGCGGTTATTCGTCACCGAGGCCATGCGCGGGAAGCTCATCAAGGGGATATGCGCCATCGCGAAGCTGGATCGGCAATACGAACTCGTCCCCGCCGAAACCGCCGATAAAATCCGCCAGCGGGACGCCACGGCGCTCATCGTATATAACACCCCGGCCCCGGCCACCGCCAGCCCACAGGACGATCCCTACGCGGCCTATCAAATCCCGGACGACCTGATGTGGTGAACCGCGGGGGCGGATACCCACCCCTAGCGTTCATCCAACACCCGGCAGAGGATTTCCCGCAAATGGTGCAAGTCGAATGGCTTATCGCAGATTGCCGACACCCCGGCCTGTTCCACGCTGGCGAGCCGGGCTTGGCTCTGCTCGCTGGTCACCATCAGAATCGGCATCGAGGCGTTGCCCATCCGCCTGCGGATATGCTCCACCAAACCCTGCCCGTCCAGTTCCGGCATGTGCAAATCGGTCACCACCAGGTCGAACAAATGCCGCTCGACCAAATCCACCGCTTCCATACCATCCTCAGCGGTCAGGACGTGATCGATGCCCAGCGCGTTCAACGTCCGCGCCATGTGCTTACGCGAGGTGGTGCTATCGTCCACCACCAGCACCCTGAGGTCTTGGAAAGCCACCGGCACCGCCGCCGCGGGATCGAGATAATCCGCCGTCGAGCGCAAGGCGCGGCGCAGGTGTTCATGGTCGAACGGCTTGGGCAAAATCGCCAGGATGCCCGCTTGGCGCAAGGGTTCCAGGGTATGGATATCGGTCTCGCTGGACACCAGCATGAACCCGACCCCGGCCCAGCCGGGATTGCGCCGCAACGCCGCCACCAATTCGGGCGCGGTCATATCCGGCAAATACATCGCGCTGACGACCAAATCGGGCACGTAGTCCGTCATCGACGCCAAGGCTTCCTCCCCGGAATGCACGCCTTCCACATGGCCCACACCCGCCTCGGTCAAATGCCGCTGTATCAGCTTGATCTGCGTGGGCGAAGGCTCCACCAGCAGGATCGATAATTCTTCCACCTTCATAAACATCCCCACCGTCGCTCAATGTTGCCCCTTGCCGCGGAGATAATGCCCGAGCTTCATATCCGACCCCAGGATATGGTGGTTCAACCAATCCTTGAGGAAATGCATGGTGGTGAGGGTCAGGCTGGCGGTGCCCGCATGGACGGCCTTTTGCAATTCGGCCGCGGTATTCACCAAATCCTTGTGTTCCTTCTCGTGGTTGACGTGGTCCACATAACCATGGAGCCGCATCAAGCGCTCCTCGGTGGCAAAGTGATAGACGGTATACCGGACCAATTCATCCAGCACCTTGGCCAGCACATCCTTGCCATGGCCCACGGTCATGGCGTCATGCAATTCGTTGATGATCGCCACCAGTTTCATATGTTGGTCGTCGATTTCCTTCACTCCGACCGCAAGCTTCTCGTTCCAAACAATCAATGACATGGCGGGCCTCCCCGTATTTGGACTCGCCCCGGAAACACCGGGGCTTTGTTCCTAAATGTAGCGTATACCGGGCCGCTACGACGCGGGGCCGGTAGCCAGCATCTTTCAGCAGTAAAATTAAGCCGTAGCACACGGCCACTCCACAACACCGAGTCCCAGCCATGAAACAAACCCGCCTCCCCGAACTCAGCATCGCCGACCCCAACGGCATCCACAACTTCAAATCCCATCGCTACTGGGGGGTGAAAGACCCCAAGCGTTTCGCCGAACTGATGGAAGAAGCCACCACCCTGGTCCTTCCCGGCTACCACCTCGGCGACAACCAGTTCGTATGGACGCGCAACCTTTCCATGCTCGACGACGCCGCGTTCCGAACCGCTTGGGAAGCGAACGCCATCACCGCTTCTGACCAAGCCATCGTCTGGCGGCGCTATGTGCTGTGCTGCGCCGCCTACCATTGTGTACATCTGGAGGGCGACTTCGTGGAATGCGGCACGCTTAGCGGCACCGGTGTGAAAACCGTCATCGATTATTTCGGCAAGGACCACTTCGCCAAAAACTTCTGGGCCTATGACACCTTCGATACCAATCCGGTCGAGGACCACCATTTCGAAGGACAAGGGGAAGGACTGTTCCTACGGGTCCAACAACGCTTCGCCGGCTATGACCAGGTCAACCTGATACCCGGCCTGCTGCCGAATTCCCTGTTCGGCAATTCGCCCTGCCGGATCGCCTATCTGCATATCGACCTGAACAAGGCCGAGTACGAAATCGCGGTGCTGGAAACCCTGTTCGACCGGGTGGTACCGGGCGGCATCGTGATCCTGGACGACTACGAATGGTCCGGTGTCTACCGCAGCCAGAAGATCAAGGAAGACGTATGGTTTGCAGCCCGGAATTACCGGATCATCCCCCTGCCGACCGGGCAGGGCCTGATACTTAAACGCTGAACCTGGCCATCTCCCACCACCCCCACGAGTCCCCGATGAACATCCACCGCGCCCCCCTCCTCCTCGCCGCCCTCGCGCTCGCCGCCTGCCAACCCCCCACCGAAACCGAACTGGCCGGCACGATCCAAGGCACGACCTACCACATCAAAGTGGTGCTGGACGGCCTCCCCGCCACCCCCGAACAGGTGAAAGCCGATGTCGAAGCCGCGTTCCGGCGGGTGGACGAGAAGCTGTCCAACTGGCGGGAAGACTCCGAAATCTCCCGGATCAACCAGCAGAAAACCACCGAATGGTTGGAGGTCTCGCCGGAAATCGCCACCGTGGTCGGCGTGGCGATGGATGTATACCGCCACACCCAAGGCTGCTACGACCTGACCGTCAAGCCGATCTTCGACCTGTGGGGCTTTTCCAAGCATGAACAGAAGGTTCCCGAGCAAGCCGATATCGACCGCGTCCTGCGGCACGTCGGCATGGACAAGCTGGAACTCGACCGCGAACACCACCGCCTGCGCAAACAAGACCCCGAACTCCAAATCAGCCTGGATTCCATCGCCCAGGGCTATACCGTGGCCGTGGTGGCGGCGGGCTTGGAACAGCGCGGCATCCAGAACTATTTGGCCGAAGTCGGCGGCGAAATGAAGGTGAAAGGCCGCAAGGCCAATGGCAACCACTGGCGGGTGGCGGTGGAAAAGCCCACGCCGTTGGCCCGTGCAGTCCAGCGGATTTTGGATATCCACGAAGAGAACGGCACGGCGGTCATGACGGCGGGCACCTACCGCAATTTCTTCGAGGACCAAGGGAAAACCTATTCGCATATCCTCGACCCGCGCACGGGCCGCCCGGTGACGCACAACCTGCTGTCGGTCACCATCCTCCACGACGACCCCACCATCGCCGACGCCTGGGATACCGCGTTGCTATGCATGGGCGAAATCGAAGGCCGGAAACTGGCGGAAGCGGCCCAACTCAAGGCGCTGTTCATCTACAAGGAAGGCGACCAACTCAAGGAATGGATGAGTCCCGCCTTCACCAGCGCCCCGCAGTGACCCCCCTCCCGGATGGGCTAAAGCGCGAGGCCCGCCCGCCGCAAGGCCCGCTCCCACATCGAACCGGGATCGGCATCGAACAAAAGCTCCACGGCGGCGGGCGCGACCAACCAATCGCCGCGCGCGATTTCATGCTCCAACTGCCCCGCGCCCCAACCGGCATAGCCTGCCAGGAATAGGCTATGCTTGGGACCGCGCCCTTCCGCCACCGCCCGCACCACATCGAGCCCGGTGGATAGCGCGATGCCATGGCGGAATAACTGGGTGCTGGTCCCGGCATAATCCGCCGAATGCAGCACGAAACCCAGATTCGCCTCCACCGGCCCGCCATAGCGCAGTTCGACCTGGGTTCCGCCGCCCTTCCCCACGGGCTCGCTGAACAAATCCTGGAGCGCGATCGACCCGAACACCCGGTTCACCACCAAACCCATGGCCCCCTCGCCGGTATGGGCGACGACGAAGATCACGGTCGCGGCGAAATGGGGATCGTCGAGCTTGCGGGTGGCGACCAAGAACTGGCCATCCAGGCTGGACATTTGGAGTTGGGCCGGGCGCGGACGCCCCTGCGCCGGGATCGTGCCGACCACGACCAGCCAGCACAGCAACGGCCATACGGATCGCTGGAATTTCATGGCGCGGCCCCCGGTTCCGGCTGGAAAGGATAGACTTTCATGGCGTGGCCGGCCCGGCCTGTCGTTTCGCCATACTTTGGCCCGGCATTTGCCGTATCATTGCCCGCTTCCAAACGCCCCCAGCATCGCGCCGCCCCCGGGCGGCGCGCCGTTTCCTCGTTCGGGTCCGCTAAAAATGCTTGAGGAACTAGCAAACGTCAAAGAGTTTCAATAGGCTATGCGGCTCTTTCCGTATTTGCGGCGCATCCTGGGCGCGTGCCACCCGCCGGGAGGGGTACGCGGCGTGTGGGCAGGATCGCCACGGGCAACGGAGCGGATACGCGGAGCCATGGACCCTCCGCCCGGCGCAGGGCCATAGCCAGTTTTTTTCAACCTTCAGAAGACAGTCATGACAGATTTATCGCACTACAGAAACATCGGCATCTTCGCCCACGTCGACGCGGGCAAGACCACCACCACCGAGCGCATCCTGAAACTCACCGGCAAAATCCACAAGATCGGCGAAGTTCACGACGGCGCGGCCACCACCGACTTCATGGTGCAGGAACAAGAACGCGGCATCACCATCCAGTCGGCGGCCACCACCTGTTTCTGGAAGGACCACCGCTTCAACATCATCGACACCCCCGGCCACGTCGATTTCACCATCGAGGTGTACCGCTCGCTGAAAGTCCTCGACGGCGGCATCGGCGTGTTCTGCGGCTCCGGCGGCGTCGAACCCCAGTCCGAGACCAACTGGCGCTACGCCAACGATTCCAAGGTCGCCCGCGTCATCTATGTCAACAAGCTCGACCGCATCGGCGCGGATTTCTACCGCGTGGTCAAGCAGATCAAGGACGTGCTGGGCGCCTACCCCCTGGTCATGACCCTGCCCATCGGCAGCGAAGACGGCTTCGTCGGCATGGTCGAACTGCTGACCCGCAAAGCCTGGATTTGGGACGACTCCGGCGATCCCATGAAATACAAGATCGAGGACGTGCCCGCCGACATGGTCGACGAGGTCGAAACCTGGCGCTCCGACCTGGTCGAAAAAGCCGTCGAGCAAGACGACGACGTGATGGAGAAATACCTGGAAGGCGAGGAACCGGATGTCGACACCCTCAAGCGCCTGATCCGCAAGGGCACCATCGCCATGGAATTCTTCCCCACCTATTGCGGCTCGTCCTTCAAGAACAAGGGCGTGCAATTGGTGCTGGACGCCGTGGTCGATTACCTGCCGAACCCGACCGAAGTCAAGCCGCAGCCGGAAGTGGACCTCGAAGGCAACGAAACCGGCGAATACGCCCTGGTCGATCCCGGCCGCCCCTTGCGCGCCCTGGCCTTCAAGATCATGGACGACCGCTACGGCGCCCTGACCTTCCTGCGCATCTATTCCGGCAAGCTGGAAAAGGGCACCACCGTCCTCAACACCTACACCGGCAAAACCGAGCGCATAGGCCGTATCGTCGAGATGCACGCCGATAACCGCGAGGAAGTCGATTCCGCCCAGGCCGGCGATATCGTGGCCGTGCTGGGCATGAAGAACGTGCAGACCGGCCACACCCTGTGCGATCCCGACAAGCCCGCCACCCTGGAACCGATGGTGTTCCCCGATCCCGTCATCTCCCTCGCCATCGCCCCGAAGGACAAGGCCGGCAATGAAAAGATGGGCATCGCCCTCGGCAAGATGGTCGCGGAAGACCCGTCCTTCCACGTCGGCACCGACGAAGAGAGCGGCGAAACCATCCTCAAGGGCATGGGCGAACTGCACCTCGACATCAAGATCGACATCCTGAAGCGTACCCACGGCGTCGAAGTGGTCGTCGGCAAGCCCCAGGTGGCCTACCGCGAAACCATCACCAAGCGGGTCGAGGACGGCTACACCCACAAGAAGCAGACCGGCGGTTCCGGCCAATACGCCAAGATCGATTACATCATCGAACCGGGCGAACCGGGCACCGGCTTCGTGTTCGAGTCCAGCGTGACCGGCGGCAACGTGCCCCGCGAATACTGGCCGGCGGTGGAAAAGGGCTTCAAGAGCATGATCGACAAGGGCACCCTGGCCGGCTTCCCGGTGGTGGACATGAAGGTCAACCTGACCGACGGCGGCTTCCACGCCGTGGACTCCTCGTCCATCGCCTTCGAAATCGCGGCCAAGGCGGCGTTCCGCCAGACCGTGCCCAAGTGCGCCCCGCAGTTGATGGAACCGATCATGAAGGTGGACACCTTCACCCCGGACGCCCATGTCGGCGACGTGATCGGCGACCTCAACCGCCGCCGCGGCATGATCAAGTCGCAGGAAGCCGGCGTCTCCGGCGTCCGCATCAAGTCGGAAGTGCCGCTCAGCGAAATGTTCGGCTACATCGGCGACCTCCGCACCATGACCTCGGGCCGCGGCCAGTTCTCCATGGAGTTCTCGCACTACATGCCCTGCCCCAAGAACGTGGCGGACGAAGTCATCAAGGAAGTCAACGAACGCAACGCCGCCAAAGCCAAGGGCTGAGGCGCGCTGTCCCAGGCGGCGGGGCGCACGGTCCCGCCACCCACGGGAAAGCATGAAAAAAGGCGGTCCGCCCTGGGGTGGACCGCCTTTTTTATGGCCCGGTCCCGGCGGGCCGGGAGGCTCGGACCATCAGACCGGCCCGGCGCTCCCGCCGTCCAACCAGCGGCCATAAGCTTCCAGCCGCTCCGGCGTGCCGATATCCATCCAAAAGCCCGCGTAAAATTCCCCGCCCACCCGCCCATCGGCCATCGCCGCCCGCAGCAAGGGGGCCAGCGGGAACCGCCCCGGCGCGCGGTCGGCGAACAGTTCCGGGCGGTAGACCCCGATGCCGCTGAAAGTATGGCGTTCCGTCCCCACATCGGCGACCCGCCCACCGTCCAGGGCGAAATCGCCCCGCGGATGGTGCGGGGGATTCGGCACCAGCACCAGATGGGCCAGCCCTTCCGGCGGTTCCCGCAAGCGCCGGAACGGGAAATCGGTGGCGATATCGCCGTTCACCACCAGGAAGGGCGCGTCGCCCAGGAGCGGCAGGGCTTGACGGATACCGCCGCCGGTTTCCAGGGCTTCGGTCTCCCGCGAATAGGCCAGTTGCGCCCCCAGGCGTCCGCCATCGCCGAGATGCTGTTCGATCATCGCACCGAGATGGGCGGTGTTCACCACGATATCGGTATAGCCCCCCGCCACCAGGGCCAGGATCAAATGCTCGATCAAAGGCCGCCCACCGGCCTGGAGCAAGGGCTTGGGGGTGTGGTCGGTCCAAGGGCGCAGGCGCTCGCCCCGGCCCGCCGCCAGGATCATCGCCTTCATAAACGGACCTCCGCCGCGAACCGGGGCAAGGCCCGCCCGTTCAGGAAAGCCAGGAAATCGCGGAACTCGGGATAGGCCGCGCCCGCCTCGACCACATAGCCCAAGGTGCGCGGGATATCCTTGAGATAGCCGGGCCTGCCGTCCCTGAGCCACAGCCGGGCGAAAATCCCGGCGGCTTTCAAATGGCGCTGCATCCCCATCAAGTCGAACCAGCGGCGGAAACGGGCGGGGTCGTTCCTTTGGAGCAAGCCCAATCCGCACAGCGTCTCGCGGTAGCCCTCCATCCAGACTTCCACCCGCGCCGTCGGCCAGGCGATATAGCAATCGCGCAGCAGCGAGACCAGATCGTAGGTGATGGGCCCGATCACGGCGTCCTGGAAATCCAAAACGCCCGGATTGGCCGTTTCAACGACCATCAGATTGCGCGAATGGTAATCGCGGTGGACGCAGACCTGGGGTTGTTCCAACGCCGAAGCGACCAGGGCATCGCCCGCCCGGTCCAAGGCGGCGGTCTCGGCGGCGTCGGGCTCCAGATGCAGCAGCCGGTCCAGGAACCACTCGCGGAAGATGCCCAGCTCGGTGCGCAGGAGCTTTTCATCGTAGGCGGGCAAACCGGCGCGGGCCGGGTCCACCCCGGTTTGCAACCGCGCCAGGCTGGCGAGGGCGTCGGCGTAGAGCGCGTCGGCGCTGGCGGCGTCGAGCCGGTCGAGGTAGCACTGGCTGCCGAAATCCCCCAGCAGCACAAAACCCCGTTCGGGGTCGGCGGCATGGACCACGGGGGTTCGTACCCCGGCCCCGCGCAGCAGTTCGGCCACCTTGAGGAAGGGCCGCACATTCTCGCGGGGCGGCGGCGCGTCCATGGCGATATAGCTGTCCGCGCCGATCCTGGCGCGGAAATAACGGCGGAAACTGGCGTCCTGGGAAGCGGGTTCGATCCCGGCGACGGTATGGCCGAGGTCGTCCCCCAGCCAGGCGAGCAAATGGGCGAGGCGTGTGTCCGGTGCGGGCATGGGCGATGGTGTGCGAATGAAAAAAGCTTAACGGGGACCGACGATACGGTAGAATTGTCGGGAACAAGCGGGATATTTCACCATAAAGACTGTCCCGGCGATAATTCCGCACCAGGAACCCCACGCGCTCCGACCCGGATCGGCCAGGGTGGCCCACTACTCACGGCGAACCCGTCGGCGATCATCATTCCCGCAGAGCATGGTTTTTCCGATTCACCTCACGCGCAGCCGCTTGGCGATGGCCCTTTGTTTAGGCGTGGTACCGCCGTCCGCCGGGGCTGCGGCGACGGACTGGAATTGCGCCCCCGGCCCGGATAACCAGTGGGTGTGCGGGGCCAAGCAGAAAACGCCCAGCCCGCAAGGCGCAACCGGCGCTGCATCCACAGCCCCGCCCAGCGTATCGCCCCCCGCCCCGGTCCAGCCCGAACCCCCGGCCCAGGCCCGACAACAACCGCTCCGCTACGAACCCGTGGCCCCGGCCGCGCCCGTCCAACCCGAGCCGCCCGCCACGGCCCCGGACCGGCCCGAACCCGCCCCGCTCCAAGCGGAAACGCCGCCCCGCCCCGCGCCCACCGCCCCGACGGCACCACCCGCCCGGTCCGAACCAGCCGCCGTGGCCGCGACAACCCCGAATTCGCCCGAAGCCCCGGTCCCAGCGCCATCCCGTGCGGCCATCCCGGTTCCCGCCACCGCGCCCGCGCCGGTCCCAACCCAAGCGGTCCCTTCCGCCCTGAAACGGATTCCCCTGGCCCTGCGGGCCGCGGCCCCGGCCAACGCCACGCCCGCCGAGCAAGCCGCCAGCAAACCCCGCCAGCCCGGCTGGACCTGTTTGCCGTCCCAGGCTGAGGAAGCCGCCGACAAAGGCTGGGATTGCTCGCTGGAAGGCCCGGACCCCCGCGGCGCGGCCCGCGTGGTCGACGCCGCCAGCGGACAGGTCGAGAACTGGGCCGAAGCCACCACCCTCACCCGCGAGGACGAACGGCGGCTCGAACGCATCGTCAGCCAGTTCCCGGTCAACCCGTGGCAGAACATGTGCGCCAACCGGGCGCGGCTGATGCCCATGAGCGAATTCCTGCTCACCCCCGAGGAAAAACTGGCGCGGGACAAGGCTCCGCTGGAAATCCAGTCCAATTATTTCGAGATGCTGGACGGCGAGATCGCCAATTTCGCCGGCGGCGTCGAGATGGTCCAGGCCGATCAGAAGCTCTGGGCCGATTTCGCCACCCGCGACGTGAAGACCAACGCCTTCAACGCCCATGGCAATGTGCTGATCATGCAAAAGGGGCTGGCGCTGTCCAGCGACACCGGCTTCATGGACAGCGACAGCGACCGCGGCGTGTTCCGCAACTCGCAATTCGTGCTGCCCCAGGTACCGGCCCGCGGCGCGGCCCGCCTGACCCACCTCGACAGCGATACCTTGTCGCGCTACGAAACCGTCACCTACACCACCTGCCCGAACGGCAACCAAGATTGGTTGATGCACGCCTCGGACCTCAAGATCAACAAGGAAACCGGCGTGGGCCGGGCCCAGAACGCCTGGTTCGAATTCAAGGACGTGCCGGTGTTCTACACGCCCTACATGACCTTCCCCACCGACAGCCGCCGCCAATCCGGCCTGCTGATCCCTTCGCTGGGATATAGCCGTTATTCCGGCTTCAACTTCTCGGTCCCCTACTATTTCAACCTGGCGCCCAATTACGATTACACCTTCATCCCCCGCTATTTCTCCAACCGCGGCATCCAGTTGAAGAACCAGTTCCGCTATCTCACCGAAGCCACGCGGGGCATGGTGGAACTCGATATCGTGCCCCACGACGACCTGACCGGCACCACCCGCGGCCAGGCCACGGTATTGAACGACACCCGGTTCAGCCAGAACCTCAGCAGCCACGTCAGCGCCAACTACGTCTCGGATTATTCCTATCTCGGGCAACTGGGTTCCACCTTCAATATCAACAACCGCAGTAATATCCCCAGCATCGGCTATATGCTCTACCAGGGGGACTCCTATTCGCTGCGGACCCAGATCGATTATTTCGAGACCATCGACCCCACCGTCGCCAAGAACGCCCGGCCCTATTTCCACCTGCCGCAATTGGCGTTCAACTACGGCACTGGGATCGCCAACACCGGACTGCAATTCCAAAGCCTGGTCCAGTTCGATAGCTTCCAAAACTCCGGGATCGACCGCACCACCGGCCAAAGGCTCCGGCTGCAACCCAAGCTATCCTATCCTTTCCAGAGCGCCGCGGGTTATATCACCCCCAGCTTCACCTTGCAGAACAACCAATATTGGTTGCAAAGCCCGGAGTATTGGGCGGAATCGAACAATACCCAGGCCAAGGATTCCGTGAACTTCACGGTGCCGATCACCTCCATCGATAGCGGGATGTATTTCGAGCGGGAATTCGACCTGGGAGGGAAAGCCTTGACCCAGTCCTTCGAGCCACGGCTGTTCTACAACTATATCCCCTATGTCGATCAGGCCGACGCCCCGGCCTTCGATTCCTCGGCCTACGACTTCACCTTCTACCAGCTGTTCCGCGAAAACCGCTTCACCGGCGGCGACCGGGTCGGCGACACCAACCAGTTCAGCCTGGCCCTGACCACCCGGTTCATCGACCAGGCCACGGGCCGGGACCGGCTGGCGGCCAGCGTGGGCAGCGCCTATTACCTCTCGAACCGGCGGGTGACTTTGCAGGGGGAGCCCTCGGCCTACCAATCGCAGAAAAGCTCCAACCTGATCGCCGATGTCTCCGCCATGCTGACGGAAAACTGGAGCGTGCATACCGGCGGGCAGTGGAATCCCTACGAAAACCAGATCGACCGGGGCATCGCGGCCCTGCAATATAACGACCGGCAGAATACCCTGCTCAATATCGCCTACCGCTATCGCAGGAACCAGAGTACGCTGACCTGCGAACCCAGTCTTTTAGGCACCGGCGATAACCAATATGTCAACCCCAATCCCTGTATCGACCTGACCGATATTTCCCTGCGGCTGCCCGTCGCCCAAGGTTGGCATGTGCTGGGACGCTGGCAATATTCGCTGGTGGACAATTTGACCCTGCAAACCTTCGCGGGCTTCCAGCGTGAAACCTGCTGCTGGCGCTTCAGCGTCATCGCCTACCGCAATATCAACAATTTCCAATCCTCCTCCGGGCAAACCCAGGCCAATAATGGCGTCTATGTCCAGCTGGAATTGAAAGGGCTGGCCTCGTTGGGCGATTCCATCGACGAATTCATGCGCTACCAGATCAGCGGCTACCGCATGCCCGATGAAATCCTCCAGAATTATTAATCCCCCAAGCTTTCCGGTATCTCCCTTTATGCAATGCAAGCGCGGATCGATAATCCTATATCTCTGCGGTTTAGGATTCGCCCTGTGGTCGGGGTGGCTGTCCGGCCCGGCCTGGGCCGATACCTCCCTGGACCGCATCGTGGCGGTGGTGGAGGACGATGTGGTGCTGGAAAGCGAGTTGGATAGGAAACTCGCCGAGATCAAGCACAGCCTGGCCAGCCGTAGCGATACCCGGCTGCCGCCGGATTCGGTCCTGGCCCGGCAGGTGCTGGAACGCCTCATCATCGAGAAAATCCAGCTCCATCTGGCCGAGAAGATAGGCATCCGGGTGGACGACGAAACCCTGCGCCAAGCCGTGCAGCAAATCGCCCAGCGCAACAAGATGACCCCGGACGAACTGCGTAGCTCGCTGCGCCAGGAAGGCGTGGAATACGCCGATTTCATCGAGCAAATCCGGGGCGAGATCACGGTCCAGCGCCTCAGGGCCAGCCAGGTCAACAGCCAGATCAAGATCAGCGACCGCGAGGTGGAGCAATGGCTGGCGGCGCGGGGCGAATCCAGCGCCGGGCAGGACAGCGAATACCTCCTGGGGCATATCCTCGTCGCCACCCCGCAGGCCGCCTCCCCCGCCGAGGTGCAGAAGGCGCGGGAACGGGCGGAGAAACTGGTCCAGGACCTGCGCGGCGGCCTGGATTTCAAGCAAGCCTCGATGACCGCCTCCGATTCCAGCGAAGCCCTGAACGGCGGCGAACTGGGCTGGCGCAAGCTGGGGCAGATTCCCAGCCTGTTCACCGAGCAGGTGCCCAAGATGCACGAGGGCGAAATCGCCGACCCGATCCGCAGCCCCAGTGGTTTCCATATCATCAAGCTGTTGGGTGTCAAGGGCGCGGGCGGCGAACACATCACCAAGACCCATGTACGCCATATCCTCATCCGGACCAACGAGGTGCTGACCGACGAGGACGCCAGCAACAAGCTGCTGGCGCTCCGGGCCCGCATCGAGGCCGGGGACGATTTCGCCGTGCTGGCCCGCGGCCATTCCGACGACAAGGGTTCGGCGGTCAAGGGCGGCGACCTGGGCTGGGTGCAACCGGGGGCTTTGGTGGCGGAATTCGAAGAATCCATGAACCATCTTGCGGTGAACCAGATCAGCGAGCCGGTGCAAAGCCAATTCGGCTGGCATTTGATCCAGGTCCTGGGACGCGAGGAATCCCAGGACACCGGCGAATTGCTCAAGAAACAGGCCCGCGACGAAATCTTCAAGCGCAAGGTGGAGGAGGAAACCGAATTGTGGATGCGCCGCATCCGCGACGAGGCCTATGTCGAAATCCGGCTCGACGATCAGACTTCGCCCAGTTCCTACGTCCCCGAGACGCTGCGATGACGCCGCGGCTGTTGCTCGGCACCGGGGAGCCCGCCGGGATCGGTCCCGACCTCTGCGTGGCCGTGGCGCAGAAAACATGGCCCTGCGCCCTCGCGGCCCTCGGCGACCCCGCCGTGCTGGCGGCGCGGGCGGCGCGACTCGGGATGCCCTTGCGCCTGGAAACCATCGGCCCCGACACGGGATTGGACGCGCACCGGCCCGGCACGCTGAAGGTCTGGCCGCTCCCCACCGCCGTCCCGGTCGTGCCCGGCCGGCTCGATCCCGCCAACGCCCGCTACGTGCTGGACACCATCGCCCAGGGCACCCGCGCCTGTCTGGCCGGGCGCTTCGACGCCCTGGTGACTTGCCCGGTCCACAAGGGCGTCATCAACCAGGCCGGGATACCCTTCACCGGCCATACCGAATTCATCGCCGCCATCACCGGCGGCGAGCCGGTCATGATGCTGGCCGCGCCGGGGCTGCGCGTGGCCTTGGCGACCACCCATCTACCCCTGGGCGAGGTCAGCCGCGCCATCACCCGCGACCGCCTGGAAACCGTGCTGCGGGTGCTGCACGGGGATTTGCGCACCCGCTTCGGCATCGCCGCGCCGCGCATCCTGGTCTGCGGCCTCAATCCCCACGCGGGCGAGGGCGGACACCTGGGCCGCGAGGAAATCGACATCATCGAGCCGGTGTTGGCGCAGCTACGGGAAACGGGCATGGACCTGTCCGGCCCCCTGCCCGCCGATACCTTGTTCCTGCCGAAATATTTGGCGGAGGCCGACGCCGTGCTGGCGATGTACCACGACCAAGGCTTGCCGGTGCTGAAACACCTGGGCTTTGGCCGCGCCGTGAACATCACCTTGGGCCTGCCCATCGTCCGCACCTCGGTCGATCATGGCACGGCGCTCGATCTGGCCGGGAGCGGGCAGGCCGATGCCGGGAGCCTGGAAGCCGCCCTCGACACCGCCATCGCCATGCAAGCCACCCGCCGCTGAATCGTCCTTCCATCCACGCTATCCGACTTCGATGAGCCATATCCCCCGCAAGCGCTTCGGCCAGAACTTCCTCCGCGACACCGCCGTGGTCCACCGCATCCTCATGGCGATTGCGCCGGGCCTGGACGAGCATCTGGTCGAAATCGGGCCGGGCGAAGGCGCGATGACCCAAACCCTGCTGCCGAATTGCCGCCGCCTGGACGCCGTGGAAATCGACCGCGACCTGGCCGAGGGGCTGCGCCGCAAATTCGCCGCCGACCCCAGGTTCCAACTCCACAGCGCCGACGCCCTGCGCTTCGATTTCCGCGGCCTGCGGGAAGGGAACGAAAAACTGCGCGTGGTCGGCAACCTGCCCTACAACATCTCGACGCCCTTGATGTTCCACCTGTTCGGGCAGGTGGACGGCATCCACGATATGCACTTCATGCTGCAAAACGAGGTGGTGGACCGGCTGGCCGCCGGGCCCGGCTCTTCCGACTATGGCCGCTTGAGTATCATGGCCGGTTATCACTGCCGGGCCGAGAAGCTGTTCGAAGTCCCCCCGGAAAGCTTCCATCCCCGGCCCAAGGTGGTGTCGGCCATCGTGCGGCTGGTGCCCCACGCGACGCCGCCGGTCGAGGTGGACCCCGTGGTGCTGGGCAAGGTGGTCGCCACGGCGTTTTCCCAGCGCCGCAAGACCTTGCGGAATTCGGTCAAGACCTTGTTCGAGGAACGCGAGATCGAAGCCATGGGGATCGATCCCAATGCGCGGGCGGAGACTTTGGGCTTGGAGGAGTATGCGCGGATGGCGCGGCGGTGGGTGGAGAAATCGCGATAGGGCGGACCGGCGGCAGATGCGAAAAAGCCCGGCAGGCCACCCCCCGCCGGGCTTTTTTAATTCCAACCCAACGCGCCTCAGGTGATGACCGTGGGCGCTTCCATCCCCGAACGCTGCCTCACCCCGCCCAATTGCTCGGCCAGGGCGATCAAATCCGCCAGGAACACCTGGGTATCCTGGTTGTGCAGCGCCGGGTCGCGCTCGTAGCGTTCCAGGTAGATACGCAAGGTCGCGCCTTCGGTGCCGGTGCCGGACAGGCGGAAGACCATGCGCGAACCGTTGTCGAAGCCGATGCGGATGCCCTGCTGGGCGCTGACGCTGCCGTCCACCGGATCGGTGTAACTGAAATCGTCGGCGAAGCTCACGGTATACGCCCCGAAACTCCGGCCCGGCAGGCTGGGCAGTTGTTCGCGCAGATGGGCCATGATGCCTTCGCCCGCCGGTAGCGCCATGCCTTCATAGTCGTGACGGGAGTAATAATCGCGCCCGAACTTCTTCCAATGTTCCCGCACGATATCGGCCACCGATTGCTTGCGCACCGCCACCAAATTCAGCCAGAACAGCACCGCCCACAGCCCGTCCTTCTCGCGCACATGGTCGGAGCCGGTGCCGAAGCTTTCCTCGCCGCACAAGGTGATCTTGCGGGCATCCAGGAGGTTGCCGAAGAATTTCCAGCCGGTCGGGGTTTCGTAGCAATCGATACCCATCGCCGCCGCCACCCGGTCCACGGCTTGGCTGGTCGGCATGGAACGGGCCACGCCGCGCAGGCCGGATTTATACCCCGGCAGCAGATGGGCGTTGGCCGCCATCACCGCCACGCTGTCGCTGGGCGTCACGAAGAACTTGCTGCCCATGATCATGTTGCGGTCGCCGTCGCCGTCCGAGGCCGCGCCCAGGGTCGGGGCGCCGGGGGCGTACATGAGCGCCGCCAGATCGTGGGCATAGACCAGGTTGGGATCGGGATGGCCGCCGCCGAAATCCTCCAAGGGCACGCCGTTCATCACCGAACCCGGCGTCGCGCCCAGGCGGTCTTCCAAAATGCGCTTGGCATAAGGGCCCGTGACCGCGTGCATGGCGTCGAAGCACAGGCTGATGGCCCCGGTGGTCAGGGCCGATTTGATCAGGCTGAAATCGAACAAGTGTTCCATCAACTGGGCATAGTCGCCGACCGGATCGACCACGGCCACGGTCATACCATCGAGCGCGGTTTCGCCCAGGGTATCGAGGTCCAGGTCGGGGATCGCGGCGATCTTGTATTCGGTGATGGCCTGGCTGCGGGCGTAGACGGCATTGGTGAGGCTTTCCGGGGCCGGGCCGCCGTTGATGCCGTTGTATTTGATGCCGAAATCCTCGTCGGGACCGCCGGGGTTGTGGCTGGCCGACAGCACGAAGCCGCCGTAGGCCTTGTATTTGCGGATCAGGCAGGACGCCGCCGGGGTCGAGAGCAGGCCGCCCTGCCCCACCAACAGCCGCCCGACGCCGTTGGCCGCCGCCATCTTGATGATGGTCTGTGCGGCTTGGCGGTTGAAATAGCGTCCGTCGCCGCCCAGCACCAGGGTCTGGCCGGCGACATCGCCCAGGGTGTCGAACACCGATTGCACGAAGTTCTCTAGGTAGTTCTCCTGCGTAAAGACTTTGACCTTTTTGCGCAAGCCCGAAGTACCGGGCTTTTGATCCGAATAAGGTGTGGTTTTGCGGGTTTCGATCTGCATGGAGGTAATCCTGATGAGCTGGCTGAAGCGACCGGAATAGTTTACCGCGGAAACGGGCCGGGCAATCCGGGCTGGCCGGTGGGAGGATGTCACGCGGAAGGGCGCAATCTCCTGGGAATGTCAAGAAATAAACTGCTACCCAACCCGCGACGATGGGCCGTCTAACTTCAAGCCGGATTTCACGCCACGGAGCCGGAATTCCCCTCCAATAGGGCCTTATCCGCCCGAAATCTTTGGCCTATCGGCCTTTCCGGCGAGCCGCCACACCGCCGCCTCCCAAGACATGCCAGTGAAGTCACGCCAAGGCACCGGGCCGGACCGGGACCATGCTGGTGAAAATTGGCTAAGTTGTGCAAAAATAATGGTGGCAAGAGCGCCGGATTCCCGGCAAACTAAAACTTGAGTGGCATTCGTCGCCCTATCGGGCGGCGATGTCCCGTAAAATTTTCCAATCCAATAAAAAGGAAAGAAGCAATGATGAAAGCAATCAAGTTGACCGCAGTTTTGTTGTCTGCCGGCCTGACCGTGGGCTGCGCGAGCAAGTCCGACATCACCAACCTGCAAACCCAGGTTGATGGCTTGAAGGCTGAAATTTCCTCCGTGAAGAGCACCGCCGACGAAGCGCTGTCCTCCGCCCAGGCTGCTGAAGCCGCCGCCAACAAGGCCGCTGCCGCCGCTCAACGCGCTGAACAGGCGATCAACGACAAGCTGGATCGCGGCTTCCGTAAAGGCGCCATGAAGTAATCGTTCGCCCTGCGCGAAAGATTAAAAAAACCCGGCGGGGTCGCCCCCACCGGGTTTTTTTTATGCGCCTTCCACCACGTCCTGCGCCCAGGCGCTGCGCCGCTCCCGGTCCAGCACCTCGGCCCTGGCCCGCATCAGCGCCACGGTGAAATAGTAGAACTGGAACGCCAGCGCCATCAGCAGCAGGGGTAGCAACATACTGAAATGGATGGAGGGCTTGTCGAACTTGGTCACGGTCGGGCCTTGGTGCAAGGTGTTCCACCATTCCACCGAGTAATGGATGATCGGAATGTTCACCACGCCGACCAGGATCAACACGCCCCCGGCCCGCGCCGCCGAACGCGGCTCTTCGATGGCCGAGACCAGGGCGATATAGCCCAGGTACAGGAACAACAGGATCAATTCCGAGGTCAGCCGCGCATCCCACACCCACCACGCCCCCCACATCGGCTTGCCCCATAGGGAACCCGTCACCAAGGCCAGGAAGGTGAACGACGCCCCCAGGGCCGCCGAGCCGCGCACCATCACATCGGCCAGCTTGATGTTCCAAATCAGGTGGATGGCGCTCAGGACCGCCATGAAGGTATAGATGAACATCGACATCCAGGCGCTCGGCACATGCACGAACATGATGCGATAGCTCTGCCCCTGCTGGTAATCGGGCGGGGCCACGAACAGGCCGAGGTAAAGCCCCGCGACCATGAAGATCAAGGTGACGCCGCCCAGCCAGGGGATGAGCTTCCCGGCGATCCGGTAGAAATGCTTGGGCGAGGCCAGTTTATGGAAAAACAACCAGATAGCGTTCCACATGGTGTCAACTCAGGCTGATGCGCAGCGCGGCGGCGGTCGCCAGCGGCGCGAGGGTGAGCGCCAAGACCAGCAAAGCGCCCAGGAAATAAAGCTGCCCCTCCACCGGCATCCCGGCGGCGGCGGCGGCGACGGCATTGGTGGCGAAGATCAGGACCGGGATATACAAGGGCAAAACCAACAGGGTCAGCAACACCCCGCCGCGCCTCAGGCCCACCGTCAAAGCCACGCCGATGGCCCCGATCAGGCTCAACAAGGGTGTGCCGACCAGGAGGGTGATTTCCAGGGCATAGACCGCTGGACCGGGCAGGGCCAGGAACAGCGCCAAGACCGGGGCCATCAGCAGCATGGGCAGGCCGCTCACCAGCCAATGCGCCAACACCTTGGCCAGCACCAGCACCGCCAAGGGATGCGGACTGAGGGCGATTTGCTCCAAAGCGCCATCGTCGAAATCGGAGCGGAACATGTTCTCCAGCGAGAACAGCGCCGCCAACAAGGCCGCGATCCAGATCACGCCCGGCGCGATCTTGCGCAGCAAGGCTTCCTCCGGGCTGACGCCCAGGGGGAACAGCGTCACCACGATCATGAAGAACAGCAAGGGATTGACCAATTCGCCCCGGTGCCGGAACGCCAAGAGCAAATCCCGCTGTAGCAAGGCCAGGAAGGCGCGGAGAAGTTCGTTCATGCCAGGGTCAGTTTGACCAAGCCGCCGCGTAGCTCGACCGCTTGGTGCGAAGTCAGCACCGCGAGGCCGCCGCGGGTGGCGTGGTCTTCGAGCAGGCGTTGGACCAGGGCGATGCCGCCCACATCCAGCGCGGTGAAGGGTTCGTCGAGTATCCACAACGCCACCGGGGACGACACCAGCCGGGCCAACGCCACCCGCTGCCGCTGCCCGGCGGAGAGGGCGCGGACCGGCAAATCCATCCGGTCCAGGAGGCCCACTTGGTCCAGAGCTTGCTCCAGTTTGTCCTGGCCCAGGGCCGCGCCGTTCAGGGCGAAGGCGAAACGCAGGTTTTCGCCCACCGAGAGTTCGGCCTTGAGTCCCAGGTGGTGGCCGAGATAGCCGATTTCCGCGAAGAAGGCCGCGCGCCGGTGGGCGATGTTGGTGCCGCGCCAGCGCACTTCGCCTTCGTTCGGGGGACTCAGCCCGGCCAGGATGCGGAGCAGGCTGGTTTTACCGCTGCCATTGGCTCCTTCGATCTGCATGATCTGGCCGGGCGCGACGCCGAAACCCAGCCCCGAAAACAGCGGGATATCGCCGCGCAGGCATTCGAGTCGGTGGGCTTCGAGGGCGGGGGGAGTCCCGGTCATGGGGGGATGCGATGGACGGGTGACGGACATGGGGGCGCATTATCGCAGAAACCCGACCGGGCTTACGCTGAATTTTCCCCCATCATGGGCGGTCTATCCCGGCAATGGAATTCTACAATCCACGCCGAAACAGGAAGGGGTCATCATGTTCATGCCATTTTATATGCCCGGCAGACGGCGCTTGCGGGTCGTGGTCGCGGGTGGCGGCTATGCGGGCTTGGCGGCTTTATCGGCCCTCAGGACACAGCGCCCGGATGCCGATCTGGTCCTGATCGACCCCCGTCCCCACCATCTCAAAATCACCCGTCTCCACGAAAGTTTCCGCCGCCCGCTGGCCGAGTTCCAGGTGCCGTTCAGCGCCTTGGGCCGGCGCTTCGGTTTCCGCCATGTCCAAGCCGCGCTGCCCATCGACGAACCGGCCTTGTCGCAATGGAATACCGGACGCGCCCTGACGGTCGATGGCGCGGCGCTGGAGTTCGATTACCTCTTGATCGCCACCGGCGGCAGCTACCGCAAGCCGGAAAAAAGCCCGGAAACCCTGGACCTGGACGATTTCAGCACCGAAACCGGCTCCGGCTTGATCGACCTCTACCGCGACGCCATCGAGTCCCGTGGGCGCTATCTGACCGTGGTGGGCGGCGGCGCGACCGGCATCCAATTCCTGTTCGAGATCGCCCATTACCTCCAGCGGCAGCGCAGCGCCTGCCGTTTGCGGCTGGTGGACGCCGACCCCGCCCCGCTCGGCCAATTCCGGCCCGGCCTGGGCCGTTATGCGCAGGTCCGTCTGGCCGATCTCGGCATCGATTACCACCCCGACCAAAGGTTCCAGGCCCAGGCCGATGGCGTCCTCCAGCTCCAAGCCCGCGCTTCCGGCCAGCCGCTGGCCTTGGCCTCGGACCTGACGCTATTGTTCCTGGGCAACAACCCGGCCCAGCGCTGGGAGGCCAACTGGTTCGGCCAGGTCGTGAGCGGCGGCGCGGCGCTGGAACGCATCTATACCGCCGGGGATTGCTCGCGCTACCGCCCGCCGGGCTCCAACGCCCTGAGCGCCCAGACCGCCCTGCGCAAGGGCCGGCTCGCGGCCCGCAACATCCTGCGCCACGCCAGTCCGGTGCGGCTGTTGGAACCTTATCTCTACCGCGACCTGGGCTATGTCGTCAGCCTGGGACCGGAGGATGCGGTGGGCTGGATCGGCCTCGAACGCAACGTGGTGGGCGGCGCGCCCGCCAAGGTGGCGAAGGATATCGTCGAGGCCCAATACGATCTACTGCTGGCGGGGGTCGATACCTATATGCCGTGAACGGCCCGGTCGGCGGCATTCGATATTTTCCGCTATCGCCGATTCCCAAGCCGCGCTCGGGAACCCGCAGACCCGCGGCCAGCGGGATAAAAAGGAAGAGACGGTTTCGTTAGGCATCAACCCAAAGGAGGCACAGCGATGTTGTTTGGCGCTAAACAGCCGGTCGTGGCGAAGGCCAGCACGGTCATCAAGAAGCCCGTGGAGGACGTGTTCCATTTCATCGGCGAGGAATTTTTCAGCAACTACCCCAAGTGGTCGCCCGAGGTGGTCGAATTGAAACCGCTGTCCAACGGTCCGGTGCAGGTCGGTTCCATGGCTTGGCAGGTCCGGGTTGACCGCGGCCACCGCAGCGAATCCACCTTCGCCGTCACCGATCTCCAACCCAACCGGCGCATCGCCTTCAGCGGCGTCTCCAACGCCTATCATTGCGCCTACGAATTGCGGCGGGCCGACCCGGATGCGGCCACCCAGGTCGCGTTCACCTTCGAACTGCCGGAATTGGAACTCTATATGCGGCCCTTCGAGAAATTGATCCGGCTCGCCGTGCAGGAAGGGGCCGAGCGCACCGTCCAGAATCTCAAGGGCTTGATCGAAGGCCGGCCCTGAACGCCCCCCGCCGGGCAAGCCCGGCCCATAACAACACCATCCACGCGGGAGGAGACCCATGTTCTTCGTGGCAGAAAAAGACCCCGGCCTGATTCCCCAGGTGTTATCGACGATCCTGGATGCATGCGTGAACGGCGTCACCCTGGCCGACCCGGATTTGGACGACATGCCCATCGTCTACGCCAACAAGGCGTTCGAGACCATCACCGGCTACACCCAGCCAGAAATCCTGGGCCGCAATTGCCGGTTCCTGCAAGGCCCGGACCCCGACCCGGCCATCCGCCACCGGATCAAGGAAGCCATCGGCCAATGCCAGCCCATCGAAATCACCCTGAGGAACTACCGCAAGAACGGCGAACTGTTCTATAACCATCTGGCCCTGACGCCCTTGTTCGACCGCGAGGGCGGCTTGATCTACTACCTCGGGGTGCAATACGACGTGACCCGGCAGGTGGAGGCGGAGGAGGAAATCCAGCGCCTCAGCGAAACCCTGGAACAGGTCGGCAGGCTGGCCTAGGCAAGGGGGCCGCTGGGCGGCGGGGAGGTTGAGTCGCCGTGGGATTCGGGCTAGAGTCCGCGCCGTGGCGGCCCGCCATGGCGGATTTTCTTCCAAAGCAACAGCAGGTTATTCGGGTATGGCGAACATATCTACGAGCGTGTGCGTGAATTACACGGCCACGGAAATGTACGAACTGGTCAACGATATCGAGGCTTATCCCAGCTACGTCCCCATGTGTTCGGCGGTGAAGCTGATTTCCAAGACGCCCACCCGCCTCAAGGCCGCGCTGACCCTGGCCAAGGGCAAGATCAAGCTGTCCTTCACCACCGAGAACACCATGGAGGCGGGCCGGGGCATCCAGATGACACTGGTCGAGGGGCCGTTCAAGCAATTGCGCGGGGTGTGGCGGTTCGAGCCTTTGGCCTCGGGCGGTTGCGAGACCACGTTCCGGCTCGATTACGAGTTCGCCAATGCCTTGCTGGGCGTGGCTTTCGGCGGCTTCCTGAAGGAGGTCGCCGGGTCCATGGTCCAGGCTTTCTGCGACCAAGCCGCCCGCAAATATGGCGAGCGGCCCAAAATCCCGGCCCAACGCCGTTAATCCCTTAGGAGCTTATTATGTTGTTCATCGCCATGAATCGTTTCAGGATCGCGCCCGGCAAGGAGGAGGAGTTCATCGAGATTTGGCGGAAGCGCGAGTCTTATCTCGACGAAGTGCCGGGGTTCAAGGAATTCCATCTGTTGCAAGGCCCGGCCACCGAGGAATACAGCGTGTTCGCCTCGCATTCGGTGTGGGAGTCGCGGGAAGCGTTCGAGGCTTGGACCCATTCCGAGGCGTTCCGCAAGGCGCATTCGGGGGCGGGCGCGGCCAAGGGTATTTATTTGGGATCACCGCAGTTGGAGTTGTTCGACGCGGTGATTTGAGGTTTTCGCCGGGTTCCCAGGTTCGGGCTTGGGAATCCAGTTCCCGTCTTTATATTTCCCCCGCTCGACAGCCCTTCACGACCCGGGCCGGAATCCAAAGCTGGCTTTGGACGCTTGTGGATCAAGACCAAAGCCAGCTTTAAAATTTCCAGCGTCCGCCCCCAAGCCCCGCCCGGCTTGCCCACACACGAAACTCCGCGCAACCTCCCATCCACCCTTTGTGCAGGAGCCTTCTCCATGAGCCAAAACCTCCTATCCCTGGATTACGCCGACCAGAGGAACTTGCCGCCTCCCACAATGGATTCGACACCCCATATACGGGACAACTTGTTCCCCAACCCGCTTGGGAACAAGCCTTTCCCCATCCCGGTATAAACTTTCCCCAGGGCCATTCGGCCCATCGCGCCTTTCCCCCCCCCAAACCCAGGAGCCCCCCATGCAAGCCCTACCCACCCTGGCTTTCGGCGAGCAACCCATCGACCCCGACACCCTCCTCCATTTCCCCGAAGGCATCGTCGGCTTCGAGGATTGCACGCACTTCAAGCTCTTCCACCAAGAAGGCGGCGACGAACTGGTGCATTGGTTGCAATCGGCGGACCGCCCCGACCTCAGCCTCTCCGTGGCCGACCCCGTCCGCTTCGGCATCCATTACGACTTCGCCCTGGACGACCGCGAAGCCGCCTTGATCGGCCTGGAACGCCCCGAGGACGCCCAGGTTTTGCTCATCCTCTACAAAAAAGCCGACCAGCCCGGCATCCACGGCGCTATCGGCGCGCCCTTGGTGGTGAATGTCAAAAACCGCAAGGCCTTACAGAAAGTGCTGGACAATATCGAATCCGGCGCCCTGTTGAATGCCCTGGTCCACGCTCAAACCCATTGAGCCCATGCGATAATGGCAGGCATCGGCGGGGCGGTCCCGCCGATGCTTTTTTCGCCCTGGAATTCCCCACCATGCGCTTCCTCATCCCCCTCGCCGTCTTCCTCGTGATGGTGATCTTCCTCGCCATCGGCCTGACCCTCGACCCCAGGGAAGTGCCCTCGCCCTTCATCGGCAAACCCGCCCCGGCCTTCGCCCTGCCCCAGGTCGCCGACGCCCAGAAAACCCTGGCCCCCGCCGACTTCAAGGGACAAGTGGCCTTGGTCAATGTCTGGGCCTCCTGGTGCGTGTCCTGCCGCCAGGAACATCCGGTGTTGGTGGAACTCGCCAAGCGCAAGCTGGTGCCGATCTACGGGCTCAACTACAAGGACCAGCGCGAGGATGCCCTGGCCTGGCTCGACCGCTATGGCAACCCCTACACCGCCAGCGCCTTCGACGCCGACGGCAAGACCGGCATCGACTGGGGCGTGTACGGCGTGCCGGAAACCTTCGTCATCGACCGGGCCGGGATCATCCGCCACAAATTCACCGGGCCCATCACCCCGGAAATCCTGGAAAATACCCTGCTCCCCCTGATCCGCCAGTTGCAAGGCTCCCCCTCATGATGTGTTCAACCCGGCTATCCTCTGTTCGCCAGTTGCAAGGCTCCCCCTTCACGATCCGCTTCATCCTATTGTTCCTCGCGGGCCTTTTCGCCGGTTCCGCCCTGGCGGTCGAAGTCCGCCAATTCGACGACCCCGCCAAGCAGCGCCGTTACGAGAACCTGATCGAGGAACTGCGCTGCCTCGTGTGCCAAAACCAATCGCTGGCCGATTCCGACGCCGATCTCGCCAAGGATTTGCGCGACGAGGTCTACGGCATCATCCAAAGCGGCCAGAGCGAACAGGAGGCGGTGCGCTTCCTCACCGACCGCTATGGCGATTTCGTCCTGTACCGCCCGCCGGTCAAGCCCATCACCGTATTGCTCTGGACCGGGCCGGTCCTGATCCTATTGGCGGTGGCGCTGTTCCTGTGGAAGCATCAACGCCAACGCCCCACCCTGGCCCGGCTGGAACTGACCGACGAAGAACGCCAGCGCCTGGAACGGCTCAAGAAGAACCTCGAAGGCTAGCGCCCCGACCGGGCTATGCCGAACCCCCGTGGAATCGAAGATGATCGAATTTTGGATCGCGGCGGCCTTGCTGCTGCTGTTGGGCTATACCTGCTTCCTGCCCGCCCTGACCGGCAAGACCGGCGGCGGGGCCGACCGGGCCAAACTCAACCTGCTATTGCACCGGCACCGGCAGGAAGAACTGGCGCGGGAAACCGCCGATGCCGGGGATTTGGGCAAGCTGGACGCCGAATCGGAACGCGGCCTGCTGGACGATTTGGAAATGGCGGGCTCCCCCCAAGCCCCGGAAGCGGACCCAGGCGGACGCATCGCGCTGGCGGTGACGCTCGTCGCCCTGCCCTTGGTCGGCTTGCTGGCGTATTTCTCGCTGGGACGGCCCGATTTGCTGGGACTGGCCCCGGCCCAAATCCAAGCCCAGGCCCAGCCCAATACCCCGTCCGGCCTGGAAGAAAGCATCCAGCGCCTAGCCGAGCGCCTCAAGCAGAATCCCAACGACCTGGAAGGCTGGACCATGTTGGGCCGCTCGCTGTTGATCGTGAACCAGCCCGACAAGGCGGTCACGGCCTTCGAGTACGCCATGAAGCTGGCCCCGGACAACCTCGACCTCAAAGCCTATTACGCCGAAGCCCTGGCCGGGGCCAACCAAGGCGTATTGGAAGGCAAGCCCACCGAATTGGTCGAGGCGGTGCTGAAGCAAGACCCCCAGCACAAGGGCGCGTTATGGATGGCGGGCATCGCCGCCGCCCAGCGCAAGGATACCGCCCAGGCCGTGGACTACTGGACCCGGCTCAAGGCCCAATTCCCGCCGCAAAGCGAGGAAGCCCGCCAAATCGACCGCTATCTGGCCGAGGTCCAGGGCTTGCCCGTCCCCGCCGCAACCGCCCCGCCCGCCCAGGCCCCAGCGCCCGGCAAGCGCATCCATGTCCAGGTCAAGCTAGCCGAAGGTTTCAAGGACCGGGCCGCGCCGGACGATGCCTTGTTCATCTTCGCCCGCGCCGCCCAAGGCCCGCCCATGCCGCTGGCCGTGGTCAAGAAGCGGGCCGGGGATTTGCCGCTGGAGGTGGTGCTGGACGATTCCATGGCCATGATGCAAGGCATGAACCTGTCGTCGTTCGAACAGGTGGTGATCGGGGCGCGGATATCCAAAAGCGGCAAGCCCACGCCCAGCCCCGGCGATCTCCAGGGCCAGACCGCGCCACTCGCGCCGGAGGACGACGGCCATTACGCGGTGACGGTGGACCAGGTGGCGCCATAGCGTCTAACCGCGCTGGCAAGAAAGCCACAGGCCCGGTACGCTTGCCTATCGCCGGCTTCCAAGTTCCGCTTGGAAACCGGCGATAACCCTCAACCCCATGAGCGCGGAACATGTCGTTGACCCCCGAACAAGTCCTGCAACTCGCCCCCGACGCCGCCTCGGCCAAAGCCGGACAAGGGTTGGCCGTACCCGCCAAATGGCCTACGCTGGGCCAATCCGACAGCGCCCTGTGGGGCGAATGCCAGGGCAGCGGTTCCAAACCTTATCAAGTGCAAATCGACCTGGGCGGCGGACCCGCCTTCCGTTGCACCTGCCCCAGCCGCAAATTCCCCTGTAAGCACGGCTTGGCCTTGCTGCTACTGCAAGTCCGCAAACCCGACGCCATCGCCACCACCGAGCCACCGGCCTGGGTGGCGGAATGGCTGGCCTCGCGCCAACAACGGGCGGCGCGGCAGGAAGAAAAGAAAACCCAAGCGGAACCCCCCGCCACCACCGCCGATCCCGGCACCGCCGCCAAGCGCGAAGCCAAGCGCCTGGAACGCATGGCGGCGGGGGCCGCGGAATTGCGGCGCTGGCTGGAGGATCAAGTCCGGCAGGGTATCGGCAACCTGGCCGATCCCAAGACCGATTGGCGGGCCTTGGCGGCGCGGATGGTCGATGCCCAAGCCCCCGGCCTGGCGTTCCGGGTCCGCAAGCTCGGCGAAATCGCCGGGTCCGGCGGCGATTGGCCCGCACGGCTCCTGGCCGCGATGGGTCGGCTCGCCCTGTTGCTGGACGCCTTCGACCGCTTCGCCGACTTGCCCTCCCCGGTCCAGGCCGATGTCCGCGCCGCGCTGGGCTGGCCCTTGGACAAGGATGAAGTGCTGGCCCAGGGCGAGCGCTGGACCGACCTGTGGGAAGTCTTGGGCTGCCAGATCGAGGAGAACGAGCGGCTATGGGAGCGGCGGGTCTGGCTGCGCGGACGGGAATCGGGACGCCACGCCTTGCTGCTGGATTTCGCCCATGGCAATCCGGTGTTCGCCCAGCCCTTCCTGGTGGGCTCCGCCTTGCGCCTGACCCTGGCCTATTATCCCGGTACCCGTCCCAGCCGCGCCCTGCTGGTGGCGGGGCCGGAAGCCGGGGGTTCCGCCCATTTCCCGGCGCAAACCCTCGACGACGAATGGACCGCGCTGGCGCAAGGCATCGCCGCCAACCCTTGGCAAAACCCCTGGCCCTTGGCGGTGCCCGCCGCCGTGCCGGGATACGATGACGGCGGTTGGGCTTTATATACGGCGGAGGGCGGACGCCTGCCCCTGGTACTGGCGGAGGGCGAGGGCTGGCGCTTAATGGCCTTGTCCGGGGGGATGCCCATGGGGGTGTTCGGCGAATGGGATGGCGAAAAACTGCTACCCCTGAGCGCCTGGGCACCGGAATTGGTTTGGACCGGAGGACAACGCTGATGTCTGGCTTGGAAACCTTGGCGGCGCAAGCCGTGGTCGGCGTGGCGCGGCAAGCGCCGGTATGGCCGGACACCGGGGGCGCGGTCGGCGACACCCTCAAGCAATTGATCCAACAACGGACGGAACCGGCTTCCGCCTTGCTGGGCGTGGCGGGGGTGTTCGCGGTTTGCGGGGCCGCCGGTTATCGCCCACCCGCGGGTGGAAACCCGCCCGCGGTTTGTCCTCCCGAAAGCCTAGGCTCCGCCGCGGACCCGGCATTGGCGGCCACGCTCGCCATCCTCCTCGCCCAAGGCCCAGAGCGCTTGCAGGCCGAGGCCTTGCGCCGCTTGGCCAAGGCCGGTGTCCGTTGGCCCGAGCGGCTGTTGCCGGAGGCGCTGGACCTGGGCCGTCGCAGCCGCGCCCTGCGTCCTGGGTTGCGCCCCGTGCTGGGCCAGCGTGGCCTGTGGCTGGCGGGCCGGAATCCCGAATGGGCCTATGCCGTGGGTTCGGGCGGCCTGGAGTTGGACATCTCCGCCTGGGAAACCGGCACCACCGAACAACGCGCCGCCTATCTTGGACGATGCCGGGCAACCGATCCGGCCCAGGGCCGCGACCTTTATCTCCAAGCCCTGCCGGAACTGGGGGCCAAGGAACGCGCCGCCCTGCTCATGGAACTGGCGATAGGACTCGGCCCGGACGACGAAGCCGCCTTGGAAGCCGCCTTGAAGGACCGCGCGAAAGAAGTCCGCATCGCCGCCGCCGCCTTGCTGGTGCGATTACCCGACAGCGCCTACGCCCGGCGCATGGCGGAGCGGCTGGAATCCTGCCTGGGCCAAGAGCGGAAATCGCTGCGGCAACTCTGGACGCTGGAACCCCCGGAAGCCTTCGGCCCCGACTGGAAAGCCGACGCCCTGGAGGAAACCCCGCCCAAAGGCGAAGCCCTGGGCCAGCGGGCTTGGTGGCTGTACCAATTGACCCGGAACACCCCGTTGGCGTGGTGGGAAACCCGCCTGGAACTCGCGGCGGCGGACGTGCTGGAATGGGGACTGAAAAGCGAATGGCGCAACGCCCTGTGGCGCGGCTGGTTGGATGCGGCGGAAACCAGCGCCGCCGCGCCCTGGCTGGAAGCCTTCCTCGCCCGCAAGCCGCCCAAGGGGGTCCACTACGACTACCGCCGCTTCCTGCGCCACCTGCCGCCGCACGCCTGCGAAACCCTCTGGCTGGATATCATGGCCCGCGAGAACGCGGGGGCCGGCCTGGCCTTGGCCTGCGAATCCCTGCCGCTGGACGGCGGGACGGTGTCCGCCAGTTTCGCCCAGGCCGCGCTGGGGCGGGTGGCGGATTATCTGGGACGGCGCGAAGCCACCTGGGATTACCGGCTGCGCGAGACCCTGCCGCAATTCGCCTGCCTGATCCCGCCCGGACTCTTCGAGGACATCGAAGCCACCCGGCCCCTGGAACGCAAGGACGCCCATCCATCCCTGAACGAAGCCGTGGCGCGGTTCCATGCCGTCCTGGAACACCGCGCCTTCCTGCACCAACATCCCCCACTAGCGAGTGCCGATCCATGAGCGAAATCCTGCGCCAGCACGCCGAACACCAATACGCCGAGGAACTGGACCAACTGCGCCGCGTCGATACGCGCCAGCGTCCGCCCAACTGGGAACTCTCGCCCTGGGCGGTTTCGACCTACCTGCTGGGCGGCAAGCTCGACAACGGCTTCGAAATCACGCCCAAATACATCGGCCAGCGCCGCATCATCGAAATCGCGGTCTCGACCCTCGCCACCGACCGCGCCCTGTTGTTGTTCGGGGTGCCGGGCACGGCCAAGTCCTGGGTATCGGAGCATCTCGCCGCCGCCATCGCCGGCAATTCCACCCTGTTGATCCAGGGCACGGCGGGCACCAGCGAGGAACAAATGCGCTACGGCTGGAACTACGCCCGCCTGCTGGCCGAAGGCCCGTCGCCGCAAGCCCTGGTGCAAAGCCCCTTGATGCGGGCCATGGAAACCGGACGCATCGCCCGTATCGAGGAACTGACCCGCATCCCCGCCGATGTGCAGGACACGCTGATCACCATCCTGTCCGAGAAGACCCTGCCCATCCCCGAACTCGGCGGCGAAGTGCAGGCGGTGCGCGGCTTCAATGTCATCGCCACCGCCAACAACCGCGACAAGGGCGTGAACGAACTCTCCAGCGCCCTGAAGCGCCGCTTCAACACCGTGATCCTGCCACCCCCGGCCAGCGAGGACGAGGAAGTCGCCATCGTCACCAAGCGGGTGGCGGAACTGGGCCGCGCCCTGGAACTACCGACCGAACCGCCCGCGCTCAAGGAAGTGCGCCGCGTGGTGCAAATCTTCCGCGAACTCAGGAACGGCCAGACCGAAGACGGCAAAACCAAGCTGAAATCCCCCAGCGCCACCCTCAGCACGGCGGAGGCGATTTCGGTCATCAACAGCGGCATGGCCCTGGCCGGGCATTTCGGCGACGGCGTGCTGCGGTCGGGGGATGTGGCGGCGGGCCTGATCGGAGCCATCATCAAAGACCCGGTGCAGGACGCCGTGGTGTGGAAGGAATATCTGGAAACCGTGGTCAAGGAGCGGTCGGAATGGAAGGATTTGTACCGGGCTTGCCGGGAGGTCGAGGGTTAGCCTCACGGCATCGAAAACATCCTGGCCGAACGCGGCGGCACCACCGATAATCCCGGCCTTTGCCCCCAGCGAGGCTGTCCCGATGAAAATCCTCTATTTGCACGGCTGGCAATCGGTGCCCGGCGGCGTCAAGCCCAGCCATCTCAAGGCGCTGGGCCACGAACTCATCGAACCGGCCCTGCCCCACGACGATTTTGAGGCCGCCCTGGGTATTGCCCAAGCCGAACTGGAACGGCACCGGCCCGCCCTCGTCGTGGGTTCCAGCCGGGGCGGGGCGCTGGCGCTGAACCTCCGGGCCGGGGCAATCCCGTTGGTCCTGCTATGCCCGGCCTGGAAACGCTGGGGCGCGGCCCGCACGGCGAAGCCCGGCACGGTGATCCTGCACGCCGTGGCCGACGAAGTCATCCCCTATGCCGACAGCCTGGAATTGCTCGCGAACAGCGGCCTTTCCCCGGAAACCGCCTTGATTACGGTCGGCCATGAACACCGCTTGGCCGACGCGGAATCGCTCGCGGCCTTGGCGGCGGCGGTGGATCGTTAGGGTGGAAACAGCCTCTCCCCCAGCCCGCCTGCGCCTCGCCACCGCCTACATCGGCGTCATCCTGCTCTGGTCCACCACGCCGCTCGCCATCAAATGGAGCGGGCAAGGGCCGGGCTATCTGTTCGGCGTCACGGCCCGGATGGGCATCGGTTTCCTGTGCGTGCTGCTGGCGCTGCTGGTCCTGCGCCACCGCCTGCCCGCGCACCGCAAGGCGCTGTGGGCCTATGCCGCCGGAGCCACGCAAATCTACGGCGCGATGCTGGCGACCTATTGGGCCTCGCGGTTCATCCCCTCGGGCTGGATTTCGGTGGTGTTCGGGCTGACGCCCTTGATGACCGCGTTGCTGGCGGCGCTGTGGCTGAAAGACCATGGGCTGACGCCGGGGCAATTGCTGGCCTACGGCCTGGGACTCGGGGGCTTGGCGGTGATGTTCGATTCGGCGCTGGCTTTCGGGCCGGAGGCGGAACTGGGGATCGCCGGGGTGTTGCTGGCGTCCTTCCTGCAAGCGCTGTGTTCGGTGTGGCTCAAGCGCATCGATGCGCGGATTCCCACCTTGTCCTTGCTGGGCGGCAGCCTCGCGCTGGCCGTGCCCGCCTATCTCCTGACCTGGGCCTTGGCCGATGGCCGCTGGCCGGACAGCCTGCCCTGGCCCAGCCTGCTCGCCATCCTATATCTGGGCACGGTGGCGACGACTATCGGCTTCGCCCTGTATTTCTACATCCTCAAGCATCTGCCCGCCACCCGCGTGGCCTTGATCACCCTGATGACGCCGGTCCTGTCGCTGTGGGTGGGCCATGCCATCGATGGCGAGCCGGTGGGCTGGCGGGTGGCGCAGGGCACGGGGTTGATCCTCTGCGCCCTGCTCTTGCACGAAGCCACGGGCCGGAGCCGCAAAGCCCCGCCGCCCATGCCCGCCCGCGCCCGGCGGCGGCGCAACCGGCCTAGAAAGCGTGGCCGAAATTCTCGTGGTAACGCTCCTTGAAGCCCGCCAGGGTGAAGGAGTGGTTCTGGGTGCCATAGGTTTCCACCTTGACGGCCCCCATCAGCGAGGCGATGCGGCCCGTGGTCGGCCAATCCAAGCCTTCCAACAGCCCGTAGATCAAGCCGGCCCGGTAGGCGTCGCCGCAGCCGGTGGGATCGAAAGCGGCGTTGGGCTTGGCCGAGGGGATTTCCAGGCATTCCCCGCCGGTGTAGATCAAGGAGCCACTCGCCCCCTTGGTGATGATGAGCGCTTCGACCTTTTGCGCCAGTTCCTCGGGAGACAGGCCGGTGCGCTCGCGCATGAGCTGGGCCTCGTAATCGTTGAGCGCGACCCAGGTCGCCAATTCCACGAAATCCAATAGCTCCTGGCCATCGAACATCGGCATGCCCTGGCCCGGATCGAAGATGAAGGGAATCCCGGCCTCGGCGAATTGCCGGGCGTGCTGGATCATGCCGTTGCGGCCATCCGGCGACACGATCCCCAGGCGGATGCCCCGGTCGGTGGGCACCGCGTTGAGGTGGGCATGGTTCATCGCGCCGGGATGGAAGGCGGTGATCTGGTTGTCGTCCAGGTCGGTGGTGATATAGGCCTGGGCGGTGTAGTTGTCGCCCAGCACCTTGATGAAATCCTGGCCGATGCCGCAGTAGGCCAGCCATTGCGCATACGGGGTGAAATCCTTGCCCACGGTCGCCATGATGAGCGGGTCGGCCCCCAGCAGCTTGAGGTTATAGGCGATATTGCCCGCGCAACCGCCATACTCGCGCCGCAATTCCGGCACCAGGAAGGACACGTTGAGGATATGCACCTGCTCCGGCAGGATGTGGTGCTTGAATTTGTCTTGGAACACCATGATGGTGTCGTAGGCCATGGAACCGCAGATTAATGCCGTCATTGTGGTTTTTTCCTTGGGTTGAAATGGGAACGGTCGCGCCCTGGGGGCGGATGCGGGGACTATGCCCTAGCGGATCAAAACCAGCAACCAGACCATCGCCGCCAGCGCCAGCGCCAGGAACACCGCCGCGGAACCGATGTCCTTGGCCCGGCCCGACAGGGTATGGCGCTCGTAGCCGATGCGGTCCACGGTGGCTTCCAGGGCGGAATTCAGCAATTCCACCACCAGCACGTTCAGCAGCACGCCGGCCAGGAGGGCGCGTTCTATTCCGGTCTGGCCCAGCCACAGCCCCAAGGGCACGCCCACCAGGCACAAGAGGCATTCCTGGCGGAACGCCTCCTCGTGATCCCAAGCGGCGCGGAAGCCCGCCAGCGAATTGAAGAAAGCCGCGTAAATCCGGCGGATGCCGGAGAAGGATTGTCCTGCCATGGTGGTTGAAACTTGGATGCAAAAAAGGCTGATTATTAGTTATTAGCGACCGGGCCAGGACAAGGCGGCAATGGTCCACGCCAGGGTGTCGCGCCATTCCCGCCCCGCCCTTTCCCTAAGGGGGCAAATCATTTTTTGGGCGCATGGTCCATGAAGGTATTCCAATGCAGCGGGCGCTTTTCAAACCAAGACAGATCGAAGTCCGGTTTCGCCAATAAATACCATTTCTGCCAGGGATGGCGCCAATCCAGATATTTGGCCTTGAACCCATGTTTCTCCGCCATGGAGGCTATGGTTTCCGGGGTATAGGAAACGCAATGCGGATAGATCCATCCGGTTTTATCGTTATCCTCCCCATGCACGAAAGTGGCGACCAAGGCGCCGCCCGGTTTGAGCGCCACGGAAACCTCGGCGAGCCAGCGCTCCAACAAGTCGCGCCCGGTATGGCTGAAAATGGATTGGGCGACGGCGAAATCGAACTCGCCCTTCCGCCAATCCGCGATCCCATCCGAGAAATGGAAGGACGGCCGCTTAATGGCGATCAGGGATTCCCCCACTTCTTTGGCGATGCCTTCCTCGACCAGCCAACGGTTGGGTTCCACGCCGAAATATCTATCGGCGTTCAGATATGGAATCAATAAACGGCCTATCCGCAGGGAACCGCACCCAATATCGAGCAGCGAATGCTGTTGCCTCAGGCCCAGGGAAGTCAACAACCCGAAGGTCATGGCGGAGATCAAATCATAATTTTCAGGCGCGCCCACATAGGCACGATAATGCGCCCCGCCCGGACTTAAACCCATACCCATATCATCTGCCATAATCAACTCCAATTGACAACCGATTTGTAATCAGTACCCGCGCATCAAGCCGGTACCCCTATCATCATAAACCATTTCAAACGACGGTCCTTGTCGAGCCTCCAAAAGCAGCGGGGCCAGCCGCCCTTATCGCGCCGGGCCGGGACCATAGGCCAAATCGGGATGGCGGGCCGCATTCACCTCGTCCAGCCGCCGCACCGGCAGGCTGTAGGGTGCGCCCTTGAGGGTTTCCGGGGTGGTTTCGGCTTCCTTGAGGATCGCGGCCAGGGCGGCGGCGAAGGCGTCGAGGGTTTCCCGGCTCTCGGTCTCGGTGGGTTCGATCAACAGGCATTCCGGGATCAACAGCGGGAAATACACCGTCGGCGCGTGGAAACCATAATCCAGCAGGCGCTTGGCGACATCGTAGGCCGAGACATGGCGTTGCTTCGCCAGGGTTTTGAGCGTCAGGATGAATTCGTGGACGGCGCGGCGACCGGGGAACGCCGGCTCGAACCCGGCCTCAACCAGCTTCCTCATCAAGTAATTGGCGTTCAGCGTGGCGATTTCCGCCACCCGCCGCATCCCGGCCCCGCCCAACATCCGGGCATAGACATAGGCCCGCAGCAACACACCGATATTGCCCGCGAACGCCATCAAGCGCCCGATGCTCTGGGGCCGGTCGGCTTCGCCCAACAGGCGATAACGCTCCCCTTCCCGCGCCACCAGCGGCAAGGGCAGGAAGGGCAGCAAGCGTTCCCCCACGCCGACCGGCCCGGCACCGGGACCGCCGCCGCCGTGGGGCGTAGCGAAGGTCTTGTGCAGGTTGAGGTGGATGACATCGAACCCCATATCGCCGGGCCGGACCTTGCCCAGAATGGCGTTCAGATTGGCCCCGTCGTAATAGAGCAAGCCGCCCGCGTCATGGACGATAGCGGCGATCGGCCCGATATTGCGCTCGAACACGCCCAGGGTCGAAGGGTTGGTGAGCATGATGCCCGCCGTGCGCGGCCCCACCGCCGCCCTTAGCGCGTCCAGGTCCATATTGCCCGCGCCGTCGGTGGGAATTTCCCTGAGCTTGAAACCGCCCATCGCCGCCGAGGCCGGATTGGTGCCATGGGCCGCGTCCGGCACCAGCATCTCATCCCGCGCCCAATCGCCGCGCTGGCGGTGATAGGCCCGGATCATCGCCACCCCGGCAAATTCGCCCTGCGCCCCCGCCGCCGGGGCCAGGGACACCGCCGCCATGCCGGTCGCGGCGGCGAGGATATCCTGTAGCTCGTACAAACAGGCCAAGGTGCCCTGCCCGGCCCATTCCAGCCCGTGCGGATGGACCTCCTGGAATTCCGGCAGGCTGGCGAGCGTGTGGCAACCCTTGGGGTTGTATTTCATGGTGCAGGAACCCAGCGGATAGAACTGGGTGTCGATGGAGAAATTGCGCTGCGACAGCCGGGTATAGTGGCGCACGGCGTCGAGTTCGGAGACTTCCGGCAAGGGCGGTGGACGGGTCCGCAGGAAGCTCGCGGGGATAGCGGGCGGCGTGGTGGATGCCGTTGGGCTTTGGGCCTGGGCGGTCCGGCCCTTCTGGGATAGGTCGAAGATCAACATTGCCGCGCCTCCATGGGTGGGCTTGGGCTGCTTGCTTTGGGCCGCCAGCGAGCGGATGCCCTGGCCGATTACCGCTGTGGCGTGCTGTCCGGGCGGTATCGGCCCAGGGTTTAACACAGGGATATTCCACGCCGCCTATCGCGATCCGCCGATTCCGCCATCGCCGCCGGGTATAACGTATCTTCCGGCAAATCGGCGCTGTCCGCCAAGTACCGGGGGCGACGGCCGGACTTCGCGGTTATCGCGCGCTTTCCGGTGCGACGCCGTATCGCCGACGGGTGGGCGCGGGCCAAAATATTGCCGCGGGCGCTGGCGGATTCATACGCCAGGGCCGACTATATGGCGCGGATGATTCCGCCGCCACGGATTTGGGCCGTATATCCGAACAGCAGAGGAACCCAACCCCATGACCGAACCCCATTTCTTCGGCATCCGCCACCACGGTCCCGGCTGCGCCCGCAGCCTGGTCCGCGCCTTGGAAGAACTGCGCCCCGATTGCCTCTTGATCGAAGGTCCGCCCGAGGGCGAAGACCTGCTCCGCTTCGTCGCCGACTCCGGGATGGAACCGCCGGTGGCCTTGCTGGTGCATTGCCCGGACGATCCGGGTTTGGCCGCGTTCTACCCCTACGCCGAGTTCTCCCCGGAATGGCAAGCCCTGCGCCATGGGCTGGCCCAGGGGATTCCGGTGCGCTTCATCGACCTGGCTTGCGCCGTGGATTTCGCCCTGGGCAAGGGCGTGGCCGGGTCCGCCCCCGAATCCGCGCCGCCCACGGCCTCGGACGTGGACGGCGCCATACCGGAACTGGCCGTCGAACCCGCCCCGGAACCCCTCCCAGCCCAGCGCCACGATCCTTTGGACTGGCTGGGCCGCGCCGCCGGTTATGGCGACGGCGAATCCTGGTGGAACCATATGGTGGAGGAGCGCGGCGATGGCGAGGGTTTGTTCGCCGCCATCCGCGAGGCCATGACGGCACTGCGCGGCGAACTGCCGGAACCCGATCCCGCGTCCCCGCAGGGACGCCGCGAACGCCTGCGCGAGGCCCATATGCGGAAAAGCTTGCGGCAAGCGCGGAAGGACGGTTTCGAGCGCATCGCCGTGGTTTGCGGCGCGTGGCACGTCCCGGCGCTGGAAACCATGCCGCCGCTCAAGGACGACAACGCCCTGCTCAAAGCCCTACCCAAGGTCAAGACCGCCGCCGCCTGGGTGCCGTGGAGCAACGGCCAGTTGAGCTATGCCAGCGGCTACGGTGCGGGGATCGAAGCCCCAGGTTGGTACGAACACCTGTGGCGCTATCCCGACCGCCACCGGGGCATGGTGGCGTGGTTCGCCAAGGCGGCGGGCCTGTTCCGGGCCGAGGATTTGGATTGTTCCTCCGCCCATTTGGTGGAGGCGGCGCGGCTGTCCGAAACCCTGGCCGCCTTGCGCGACCGGCCCTCGCCCGGCTTGGACGAACTGGCCGAAGCCCTCCGCACCGTGGTCTGCCTGGGCGACGATACGCCGATGCGCTTGATCCAGCGGCGCTTGATCGTCGGCGAGCGCCTGGGCCGGGTACCCGCCGACGCCCCGGCCCCGCCCTTGCAGCGCGATTTGGAACGCGAGCAAACCCGCTTGCGGCTCAAGCCCGAAGCCTTGCAGAAAACCCTGGACCTGGATTTGCGCCAGCCCAACGACTTGGCGCGGAGCCGCTTGCTGCACCGGCTCAACCTGTTAGGGATCGGCTGGGGTCGGCGGCAAAACCAGGGCTACGGGGCCAAGGGCACTTTCCATGAAATCTGGACCCTGCAATGGAAGCCGGAACTGGCCCTGGATGTGGTCGCGGCGGGCCGTTTCGGCAATACCGTGCTGGAAGCCGCCACCGCCAAGGCCATGGCCCGTACCGGGGACAATCCCGCCTTGGCGGAACTGGCGCTGTTGGTGGACGAGGTGCTGCTGGCCGATTTGCCCGCCGCCGTGGACGCCGTGGTCGCCGCGCTGGAAGCCCAGGCCGCCATCGCCGCCGACGCCGCCCAATTGCTGGACGCCTTGCCGCCCTTGGCGAATATCGTGCGCTATGGCGATGTGCGCGGCACCGGGGCCGGTTTGGTGCGGCCCGTGCTGGACGGCATGGCCTTACGCGCCGCCATCGGCCTGTCCGGGGCGTGCGCCGCGCTGGACGACGAGGCGGCGGAAAACATGCAGGCGCGGATCGCCCAGGCCCATCCGGCGATCCGCCTCGCCGCCGGGGAGGAACCGCAGGCGGCGTGGCTCTCGGCCCTGGCCGGACTGGCGCGGCAGGACAGCGGGCATGGTTTGGTGCGCGGACTGGCGGCGCGGCTGCGCTTCGACGAGCGGGCCGACGACCTGGACACCACGGCCAAGCATCTCAGCCAAGCGCTGTCCATCGGCCCGGAACCCGCCGCCGCCGCCGCGTGGCTGGACGGTTTCCTCAACCAAAGCGCCCTGGTCCTCTTGCACGACGACACGCTGTGGCGCTTGGTGGATGCCTGGGTGGCGGAGTTGGACGAAACCCAGTTCCAGCGGGTGCTGCCCTTGGTGCGGCGCACCTTCGCCGAATTCAATCCCGCCGAACGGCGGCAACTGGGCGAAAAGGCCGCGGGAGGCGCGCGCCGCGCCGCGCCGGTGGTGGCGGCCGAATGGGACGGGCGGCGGGCCGAATTGCCCCTGCCCTTGTTGCGAACTTTATTGGGACTTTCCGCATGAGCCAATACGACGATCCGCGTTTGCGCCGCTGGCGCTTGATACTCGGCGGCCCCGCCCAGGAAAGCTGTGGCGTCGGCCTCGCCGGCGACGATGCCGCCATCGACCAAGCCCTCGCGGCGTTGTACGACCCCGACGGGCCGGGCGGTTTGCGCGGCGAGCGCCGCGGCGGCAGCGAATCCTCCGCGCCCAGGGTCGCCCGCTGGCTGGGCGATATCCGCAAATATTTCCCGGCCTCCGTGGTGCAGGTGATGCAGAAGGACGCACTGGAACGCCTGAAACTGCGCGACATGCTGTTCCAACCGGAAATGCTGGAAGCGGTGCAGCCCGATGTGCATCTGGTCGCCAGCCTGATTTCGCTCAACCGGGTGATTCCGGCCAAGACCCGCGAGACGGCGCGGTTGGTGGTGCGCAAAGTGGTCGAAGCCCTGACGAAACGGCTGGAAGAACCCATGCGCAGCGCCGTCACCGGTGCCCTCAACCGCGCCGAGCGCAACCGCCGACCGCGGCTGGCCGAAATCGATTGGCACCGCACCATCCGCGCCAATCTGCGGCATTGGCAGGAAGAATACCGCACGGTCATCCCCGAGACCTTGATCGGCTATGGCCGCAAATCGCGCCGCACCCAGCGCGAGGTGATCCTGTGCATCGACCAGAGCGGCTCGATGGCGGCTTCGGTGGTGTATTCCAGCATCTTCGGCGCGGTGCTGGCTTCCTTGCCCGCCGTGCAGACCCGGCTGGTGGTGTTCGATACCTCGGTGGTGGATTTGAGCGACCAACTCGACGATCCGGTGGAACTGCTGTTCGGGGTGCAATTGGGCGGCGGCACCGATATCAACCGCGCCATCGGTTATTGCCAGGGCTTGGTGCGCGAGCCGCACAACACCATCCTGGTGTTGATCTCGGATTTGATCGAAGGCGGCGTGGCCCAGCAGTTGTTGCGGCGGGCGGCGGAATTGGTGGATTCGGGCGTGCAGTTCATCACGCTGTTGGCGCTGAGCGACGAGGGCGCGCCGGTCTACGACCATCGCCTCGCCGCCCAATTGGCCGCGCTGGGCGTGCCGTCCTTCGCCTGTACGCCGGACCTGTTCCCGGAATTGATGGCGGCGGCGATCCGGCGCGAGGATATTGGGTTATGGGCGGGGCGGCGGGGCATCGCGGCGGCGCGGGAGGCGCGGTAGGAAAATTGGCGGGAAACCGCCCCGGTACCACAAGGCGCGGTACCGGGGCCAAGGCGGGAAGTCCGGCCCGGATTACGGGGCCAGGGTGCCGACCAAGGCGCGCATCGCCGGTTTGGTCGAGATCAGGCACACATGGATTGCATGGCTCGATAGCGGCGGGCGATAACCCAGGCTACCCCAGCGTCTCCAACCGAATCCGTTTCACACTTCCCCCAATCGTTGGCAAAGCCTCGATCCGCGCCACGGCTTCATTCAGCTCGCGCTCGCGCACCTTGTGGATCAGCAGGATCACCGGCAACTGGCTTCCACCCTGGGGCGGCTCCTTCTGGATGATGGCCTCGATGCTGATGTTGTGGTTCGCCAGGATGCGGGTCACATCGGCCAGTACGCCCGGCTTGTCCTCGGCGCTCAGGCGCAGGTAATACGCCGTCTCCACCGCCTCGATGGGCAACACCGGAATATCGGCGATGGCCCCCGGCTGGAACGCCAGATGCGGCACCCGGTTGTCGGGGTCGGAAGTCAGGGTCCGCACCACATCGACGATATCGGCCACCACGGCGGACGCGGTCGGCTCGGCCCCGGCCCCCGCGCCGTAATACAAGGTCGGCCCCACCGCGTCGCCCTTGACCAAGACCGCGTTCATCACGCCATTCACATTGGCGATCAAGCGGCGGGCCGGAATCAGGGTCGGATGCACCCGCAATTCGATCCCTTCCGCCGCCCGGCGGGCGATCCCCAACAGTTTGATGCGATAGCCCAAAGCCTCGGCATAGGACACATCCAGCGAGGTGATGCCGCTGATGCCTTCGATATAGACCTTGGCGAATTGCAGCGGGATACCGAAGGCGATGGAGGCCAAGATGGTGAGCTTATGGGCGGCGTCCACGCCCTCCACGTCGAAGGTCGGATCGGCCTCGGCATAGCCCAGCGCCTGGGCTTCCTTCAGCACATCGCCGAAATCGCGGCCCTTCTCCCACATCTCGGTCAGGATGAAATTGCAGGTGCCGTTGATGATGCCGGCCAGCCATTCCACCGTATTGCCGGACAAGCCTTCGCGCAGCGCCTTGATGATGGGGATGCCGCCCGCCACCGCCGCCTCGAACGCCACCATCAGGCCTTTTTCGCGGGCCTTGGCGAAGACTTCGTTGCCGTGCAGGGCGATCAGCATCTTGTTGGCGGTGACGACGTGCTTGCCGGCGTCCAGGGCTTGCAGCACCAAATCCTTGGCGGGGTCCAGGCCGCCGATGAGTTCGACCACGATGTCGATGGCGGGATCGTTGACGATTTCATAGGGATCGGTGGTGAGGCGGATGCCAGCGGTATCGCAGATGCGGGCCTTATCCAACGAACGGGCCGAGGCGGCGACGATCTGGATGTCCCGGCCCGCCCGGCGGGTGATTTCGGAGGCATTGCGTTTGAGGACGCGGACGGTGCCGCCGCCGACGGTGCCGAGGCCGAGCAGGCCGATGGTTACGGGTTTCAAGCTTGATTCTCCTGAGCTTTGGCGAAAAGGGGCGTGGTTATGCCGCGCTGTCCTTGCGCATCATGTTCTTGATGCCGCGGATGGCCTGGCGGGTGCGGTGTTCGTTCTCGATCAGGCTGAACCTGACATGGTCGTCGCCGTATTCGCCGAAGCCGATGCCGGGCGACACCGCCACCTGGGCTTCCAGCAGCATCTTCTTGGCGAATTCCAGGGAGCCGAGATGCTTATATTGCTCGGGAATCGGCGCCCACAGGAACATGGTGGCCTTGGGTTTTTCCACCGCCCAGCCGATGTTGTTCAAGCTGTTGCACAGCACATCGCGGCGGGAACGGTAGAGTTCGCAGATTTCCGCGACGCAATCCTGCGGGCCTTCCAGCGCGGTGATGGCCGCGACCTGGATCGGGGTGAAGGTGCCGTAGTCGAGGTAGGATTTGATCCGGCCCAGCGCCGCGACCAGTTCGCGGTTGCCGACCATGAAGCCGACGCGCCAACCCGGCATGTTATAGCTCTTGGAGAGCGTGAAGAATTCCACCGCCACATCGGTCGCGCCCGGCACTTGCAGGATGGACGGCGCGACATAGCCGTCGAACACGATGTCGGCATAGGCGATATCGTGGACCACCCAGATTTTGTATTCCCGCGCCAGTTCCACCACCTTCTCGAAGAAATCCAGTTCCACGCATTGGGTGGTGGGATTGCCGGGAAAGTTGAGGATCAGCATCTTCGGTTTCGGCCACGAGGTCTTGATGGCCTTTTCCAGTTCCGCGAAGAAATCCACGCCCGGCAGCAAGGGCACATGGCGCACATCGGCCCCGGCCAGCACGCAGCCATAGGGATGGATGGGATAGGCCGGATTCGGCACCAGCACCGCGTCGCCCGGCCCCAGGGTGGCGAACATCAGATGGGCCAAGCCCTCCTTGGAACCGATGGTGACGATGGCTTGGGAATCGGGGTCGAGATCGACGTTGAAGCGGCGTTGATACCAGCCGCAAATGGCCTTCCGCAGGCGGATGATGCCTTTCGACACGGAATAGCGATGGGCCGTGCCTTTCTGGGCGACTTCGACCAGCTTATCGACGATATGCTGGGGCGTGGCGCGGTCGGGATTGCCCATGCCGAAATCGATGATATCGACCCCGGCCGCCCGCTCCTTGGCCTTGAGGTCGTTGACGATGTTGAAGACGTAGGGCGGCAGGCGTTTGATGCGTTGGAATTCTTCCATGCGGGACTCTTTAGAGGTGGGATTTCTAGGAAAAACGCTGGCTTGAAGCCAAGCGGGTAAAGCTACCGACGCGGCCATGGGCTGTCAACGGGCGGGATGGCATGGCAAGTTTGGGGAGGGTGCGCGAGGTTTCCTTGGCGGCAGGTATCGGCTACCGTTGCGGGCTTTCCCGGAGCCCCGATCCCGCCATGTACAGCCCCGACCCGTCCGCCGCCACCGAAGGGGTGGTCAAATACCACATCGATTTCACGCCCGCGCCCGCGCCGGACTGGTCGCTTCTGGCCGAACTGGACGCTTGGCGCGGCTTGTTGTTCAAGCTGGGGCTGACGGGATTGGACCCCGCCCGCTACGGCGGCTTGGCCTATGGCAATGTCAGCCTGCGGACCGGGGGCGACCGTTTCCTGGTCAGCGGCACCCAGACCGGCGGCATCGAGCGGTTGACGGCGGCGCATTACTGCTGGGTCACGGATTTCGCGGTGGAGCGGAACGCCTTGACGGCGACGGGACCGATCCGGCCCTCGTCGGAAGCGCTGACCCATGCCGCCGTGTACCGGGCGGCTCCAGGAATAGGCTGCGTGCTGCATGTGCATGCGCCGGAATTGTGGCGGCGGGCGGCGGGCTTGGGCCTGCCCGTCACCGATCCGGCCATCGCCTACGGTACGCCCGCGATGGCGCTGGCGGTCGGAGCCTTGCTGCGACAACCGGGAACGCGGGTCATCGCCATGGGCGGGCACGAGGACGGCTTGATCGCCGTGGGGGAAACGGTGGACGCCGCCGCCATCCCCTTGATCCGTAAGCTGGCGGAGGCGGCGGCGCAAAATAATTAGGCGTTATCGGCATTTTTTCGCGGGCCGGTTAAATCCAATCCGGCCCCGGCCTCCGTATAGGGGGATGTGGACGCAGTCCACTGCTTCACCTATCGAAATATGGAGGTCTTTATGTTCCATGCGCGTTTATTACCGTCCTGCCTGGCGACCGCGCTGCTGGCCGGGATCGTTTCCACACCGGCCCAGGCCGCCAGCCACCGCGAAGCCCCCTTGATCGCCCAGCAACCGGCGGCGGATATCACCGATGTCTACGCCTTCCGTAGCTGGAAGAACCCCGCCAACGCGGTGTTCATCATGAATGTGATCCCGTCCCAGGAACCCAGCGCCGCTCCCAATTATTTCTTTTTCGATCCCGGCCTGGTCTATGAATTCCACCTGGATACCAACCAGGATGGGATGGCCGACGATATCGTCTATCAAGTCAGGTTCGCCACCGAGCTAAGGTCGCCGTTCGACGATCTGCCGCTGTCCTTCGCCGGGGTGGACACGGTGCCGGGCTTGCCGCCCGCCATCCGCCATCTGGACGGTCCCGGCTCGGAAGGGCTGGGCCTGCGGCAGAGCTACACCGTGACCCGCATCGCCAATGGCGTTGCCAGCGAGGTGGGGCATGGGTTCGCCGTGCCTTCCAACACCGGGCCGCGCACCATGCCCGATTACGAAGCCCTGGCCGCCGAGGGCATCGTGCCGCTGGCGGGCGGGGGCATGGCCTTCGCCGGGCAGCGCGAGGAAACCTTCTACATCGACCTGGGCGCGACCTTCGATACCCTGAACTTCCGCCAAGCCCCCATCCTCAGCCCGGACCAGGACGCCGAGCGGACCAGGAATCCCTTCGGCAACGATATGTTCTCCGGCTTCAATGTCAGCAGCATCGCGCTGGAAGTGCCCATCGGCCAACTCGGCGGCGATCCCAAGGCGGTGGTCGGTTTCTACGCCTCGACCAGCCGGGTCGCGGCCAACGGCGATCTCCGGCCATTGGCGCGGATGGGCAATCCCCTCATCAACGAATTGGTGATCGGCACCGGCATGAAGGACGTCTGGAACATGACCGACCCCAGCAAGGAGGCCAAATTCCTGGATTTCTATTTGAATCCCAGGCTGGCGGGCTTGCTCAATCTGGCGTTCGGGACCAATTTCCAGACCACCAACCGCACCGATTTGGTCCAGGCGTTGCTGCGCTATCCCGGCCAGAAGCCCGGTGCTTGCACCAAGGCCAATCCTTGTTCCGAATTGCTGCGCTTGAACCTCGGGGCGATGCCGACCCCGCCCGGCAAGCAACAGCGTTTAGGCGGTTTGGCGGGTGATGGGGCCGGTTTCCCCAATGGCCGCCGTCCCAACGACGACGTGACCGATATCGCGCTGCGGGTGGTGGCCGGTGCCTTGCTGGGGCCGGTGCCGGCCCTGGGCGATGGGGTCAATTTCAACATCGGCGCGAAAGGTTCCCACCTGACCGCCAACGGCATCTACACCGAGTTCCCCTATCTGCCCACGCCCTACGATGGCCGCGACCGCCGCCATATCGATTGCGGCGAGGCCAAGGCCAATCCGTGCTGAGTTGAGCGGGCGGGGTCCGCGCCAGCGCGGCGCGGACCCGTTTTCCCAAAGGAGGAAGCGCGATGCGATGGAGGAGTGTGTGCCTAGTCTTGGCGCTGCACGGCCTGGGCGCGGCGGCGGAGCCTTATATCCCCGTGGAGGATGCCGTGGTGCTGGAACGCCTGCCGGTGGCCGGGACCGAGCGCCGCGAATTGCGCCGGGCGCGGGCGGAACTGGCCGCGCAGCCGGGCGGGCCTGGACCGGCCTTGGCCTTGGCGCGGCGTTATATCGCCCTGGGCCGGGCCGAGGCCGACCCGCGTTATTACGGCCATGCCGAGGCGGTATTGACGCCTTGGCTGGAACGGCCCGACCCGCCGCCCGAGGCGTGGGTATTGCGGGCGACCTTGCTGCAAAACCGCCATGATTTCGCGGCGGCGCTGCGCGACCTGGACGCGGCGCTACGGCGCGATCCCCACTCGGCCCAGGCTTGGCTGACCCGCGCCGCGATCCAGGAGGTGCAAGGCGATTATCCGGCGGCGCTGCGGAGTTGCTGGGCCTTGGCGGGCTTGGACGCATCCCTGGGCGCGGCGGTGTGCCTGGGTTCGGTGTCCAGCCTCGCCGGGCGCGGGGAAGCCGCCTATCGACAGCTGCGGGCGGCGGTAGCGGATAGCGGCGCGGAGGATCGGGACGAATTATTGTGGGCACGGACCACCTTGGCCGAAATGGCCGAGCGCCTGGGCCATGCCGACGAGGCCGAGGCGGATTACCGCGCCGCTTTGGGCCTGGGGCGGCGCAGTCCTTATCTATGGGCGGCCTATGCCGATTTCCTGCTGGACCACGACCGGCCCGCCGAAGTGGTCGGATTGCTGGAGGATCAGGTCCGCGCCGATGGCTTGCTATTACGGCTGGTCTTGGCCGAACAGCGCCTAGGGCGTCCCGGTTTCGCGGGCCATGCGGCGGACCTCGCGGCCCGCTACGCCGCCAACCAGGCGCGGGGCGATGCCAGCCATCTGGGCGAGGAATCGCGCTATGCCCTGCGGATCGGCCACGATCCGGCGGCGGCGCTGCGGCTGGCCCAGGCCAATTGGTCGGCCCAGCGCGAACCCCGCGATGCGCGGGCCTTGCTGGAAGCGGCCCAGGCGGCGGGACAACCGGAAGCGGCCCGGCCCGTGTTGGATTTCCTGGCGCGTAGCGGACTCCAGGATGTCCGGCTCGCGCCCCTGGTCGCCGCCCTGGCGGGAGGTACCCGATGATCCGGCTTATGGCTTGGGTATTGGCGCTCTGGCTGGTCGCCGCCGCCGCCCTGGCCCATAAGGCCAGCGATAGCTATCTGAGCTTGGAAACCACGGCGGCGGGTGTCGCCGGGCGCTGGGATATCGCTTTGCGCGATCTGGACGAGGCCGTGGGCTTGGATGGCGACGACGATGGCGCGATCACCTGGGGCGAGCTGCGCAGCCGGGCGGCGGCGGTCCAGTCCTATGCCCTGGCCCGGCTCAAGCTGGAATCCGGCGGCGGGCCTTGCCCCTTGGCACCGGGAGAAATGCGGGTGGACCACCATAGCGACGGGGCTTATGCCGTGCTGGGTTTCGCCGCCCGTTGCGCCGCCGGACCGGAGCGACTGACGGTGGAATACCGGCTGTTGTTCGACCTGGACCCGCAACACCGGGGCTTGCTGCGGCTGACGGCGGATGGAACCACGCAGACGGCGGTGTTCGCGCCCACGGCGGCGCGGCAGGTATTCGAGGCCGGGTCCGCGCCCTGGCGGGGCTTCGTCCAGTATGTGGAGGAAGGGATTTGGCATATCTGGACCGGCTACGACCATCTCCTGTTTTTGTTGAGCCTGTTGCTGCCCGCCGTGCTGGTGCGCGAGGCGGGGGCGTGGCGGCCCGCGCCAAGGTTCCGCGACGCGCTGTGGGACGCGGTGCGGATCGTCACCGCCTTCACCCTGGCCCATTCCCTGACCTTGAGCCTTGCGGCGCTGGGGTATCTGGCCCTGCCTGCGCGTTGGGTGGAAGCGGCCATCGCCGCCTCGGTGGTCGCCGCCGCCTTGAACAATATCTTCCCGCTGCTCCATGGGCGGCGGGCGCGGTTGGCGTTCTTGTTCGGCTTGGTGCATGGGCTGGGTTTCGCCAGTGTGCTGCTGGACCTGGGCCTGTCCCCGGCGTTGCGCTTGGTGGGTTTGGCGGGGTTCAACCTGGGGGTGGAGGCAGGGCAATTGGTCTTGGTGGCCGGGTTCCTGCCCCTGGCCTATGGCCTGAGCCGCTCGCCCTGGTATCCGCCTGCGGCTTTGCGCTGGGGGTCCGCCGCCATCGCGCTATTGGCCGGTGTGTGGCTGGTGGAGCGCGGCTTCGATCTCAAGCTTTTATCCTTCCAAAGTTAGAGCATTTCGGTTTTGGCAATGCATAGCCTCCCGCGGGGGTTTCCAAGTTCCACTTGGGAACCCCCGCGGGAGGCTTCAGCTTGGCGCGGGCGCGGGCCGGAACTGATTGTCCAACCCGACCAGGGCCAAGAAGGTGCAATCGGTCTCGGCATGGACTTCCTCGTGCAAGGTGCCGGGGTCGGCGCGGCAATAATCGCCGGGGCCGAGCCGGTGCCCGGACAGGGTGATATTGCCGGACAGCATCAAAAGCTCCTCGGTCTGGGCGTGCCAATGGCTAGGGTAGACACTGCCCGCCGCCATGCTCACCAGATTGCTGGCGTAGTTGCGGGCCGCGTCGAAGTGCAAGGTTTTCACCCGGATGCCGGGCAATCCGGTCTCTTGCCAATCCATGCGCCCGGCGAAGACGACGGCGATGCCGGGACTCAGTGCCACCTGGGCGGGCGGCGGGGCCGCTTCGGCGCGGATGGCCGACAACAGCCGTTGTTTCAGGCGCGGCGGCGGCGACGACTCGGGCGCGAGTCCGCCCAGCGCGGCGGCGGCTTCGGCCAACCGGACCAGTTCGTCGCGGGCGGCGGCGTCGTCTTGCAAGCGGGACTCGAAGCGCGAGCGCTCCTCCCCGTCCAATAAACCCAGCGCGTGCAGCGCGGCCAGACCGACCCAATCGTCGGTGATATCGCTCATAACAGCCCGTCCTCCCGCCCGCCAAGCAGTTCGCCCAGCCGGCCCAGCCCTTGGCGGATATGGGTTTTGACCGTGCCCAGCGGCAAGCGGCTATATTCGGCGATCTCGCTATGGCTCAAGCCCTGGAAGAAGGCCAGCGCCAGTAATTGGCGTTGGACCGGCGGCAATTGTTCCAGACAATTCCGCACCAGGGCTTGGCGCTGGTCGGCGGCGGCTTGCTCCTCGGGCGGGACCTGGTGGGGGTCGGGCAGCGACTCCGAAGGCTCGTCGTCCAGGGGCGCGGTGTTGGCCCGGTGCGAACGCAGGCGGTCGATGGCCCGGCTGCGGGCGAGCAGGATGAGCCAGGCCCAGGGCGAACCCCGCGATGCGCTATAACTGCCGGCGTCGCGCCAGACTTGCAGGTAGGTGTCCAGGGTGGTTTCCTCCGCGAGGGCTTCGTCTTTCAGGATATATTGGATCAAACCGTGGACCTTGCCGCTGGTGGCGTCGTAGAACGCGGTGAACGCGGCCTCGTCGCCCTGGGCGATGGCCGCCAGCCAAGCGTGGAGTTCGGCGTCGGGGCGTGGTTCCGGCAAGTGCGTTCTCCTTGGATAAAGGTTACGGACGCGGTGGCCGGTTGGATGTGGAATCCGGCGGGCCGATGCGGTCGGCCTAGTGTAAGTCAAGGCGGGAGGCCGGAATGCGACGCCGCGACGCTATCCCGGCGCTTCACGGTCCGCCGGTTTCGATCCGCACCTCCGCCGGCCATTCCCCGACCGTCACCGCGTCCGCCGTGAAGGCCGGACTGGGCCGGCCATTGATCCATACCGCCCGCACGGGCCGGTCCAGCGGTGGCCGGACCACGATCTTGCCGGGCGGCACGGTCAGATCGCCGCCGAGCGTGAGGCGCAATGTCCCATCGCCGCCGCGCTTGAGGGTGTAGTCGAGGACGCCGAACCCGGTCGGCAAGCGCCGCACGCCCACGCCGCTTTCGCTTTCCAGCCAGTCCTTGGGGATGCCCGCTGCCAGCACCAGCGCTTGGTCACTGTCGCGCTCGTAAACGTAAAGGCTACGCACCGCCTTCACGAATTCCGCGCCGATCCAGGCATGGGGCATGTCGCCGATGAACTTGGGCGCTGTGGGGTCGCGCCAGACCACTTCGGCCCAATGGTTCCACGCCTTGGGGCGCTGGCCGGCCATGAGGAAACCCAGCACGGCCAACGCCTGCCTCCGGCGGCCCAACCGCACCAGCGCCTCGACCGTCCGCACCTCGTAGGGGGTATAGGCGTCCCAGTCCAATTGACCGGCCCGGCGCTTCTGGAAATAGGCCCAGTATTCGTCGAAGGTCTGGCGCAAGGCGTCTTGCGGCAGGTTCGGGAGTTCCCGGCCCAGGTTCACGATCATGGCCGTGGCGTTGGAATCGAAATCCCCGAGTTCCACCGAACCCGGCAAATAGCCGATATTGCGCCGGGCCATCGTGAGTTTCAGCGCCGCGTAGACGTCGGCCCGGAAAGCATCGCGCAAGGCGGCGAAATGGGCGGCTTCCGGGGCGTCCAAGCGCCGCGCCAGTTCGGCGGCGTCGTCCAGCCCGCGCAAGGCCCAGAAATCATCCCAGAACGAATGCACCGGACGGGCCGAATAGCCCTCGTGGCTGATGGATTCCGGCAACAGGCCGTAAAAGGCTTGCCGGTCGGGCGTCCGATATTCCGGGGTCAGGCGCTGGGCCCGCAAGGCTTCGATATACGCCACGGTCTTGACCAGTTGGGGCCACAGGCCGCGCACCAAACCCAGGTCGTGGGTGTAGTGCTGGTATTCGTAGACCGCGTGGATGAATTCGCCGGGGCTGTCGTTCTCCGGAGTGGGGTCCGCGCCATGGCTGTCCACGCAACAGGGAATCTTGCCGTCCGGGTATTGGAACCCGGCATACCATGCCAGGAAACGCCGCACGGTGTCCGGGTAGCCCATGCCCAGCAGGGCCGAGGCCATCACGGTGGAATCCCGGATCCAACCGCGGGCATAGGTGCGGCTACCGGGGAATAGCGCCGGGCCGTCGCGGTTGACGAAGAGATAGGCGAGGTTGCTGCGCACGGCGTCGAGCAGGCCGCGGGCCGCGGGCGGGCCGAGCAATTCGACGCGGGACAACTGGGCTTGCCAACCGTCCAGGCTGGCTTGCAGGGCGGCACGGGCGAAATCCCCGCCCCGGCCCGACCGGACCTGGGCCGCATTGGCGAAGGCGTCCGGATTTAGGTCCGGCACGGCGAGATAGATGTCCCGCGCCGCGCCGGGCGGTAGGTCGAGATCGTATTCGAGGACGGCGGAGGCTTGGCCCTTGGGGTCGTGGACCTTTCCACCACGGGGAAGCTTGCCTTGCGCCAAGGTACGGACCAGCGCATCCCCGGCCAGGGTCCCGAACTGATCGGGCGGCGTCAGCGCCACCACGGTCCGCGCATCGACCCGGATCAACGGCCCTTCCCGCCGGATCGCGTGGATCGGGGCCACGCCGCCGGTCAGGTTCAAGGATTGCCAGGGCGGATTGACCTGGAAAGGCCGCAGCGCCAACCAGAGCTTCACCCGTCGGGCGTCCGGGCCGGTGTTTTCGACCCGGTAGCGGGCATAGAGCGCGGCTTGCGGGCCGTCTGTCGCGTAGGCGGTGATATCCAGGGCGATATTCCGCCCCCGCCAAGCCACCGAGGGCACCGGCAGATAGCCCAGCGCCAGGGAGGGGCTGGGCGCGGCCTCGTTCCAGGTCGTCAATCCGTCTTGGGTGTACAAAAACGGCTCGATGGAAAACGCCGTCCGGTCCACTTCCAAAGCCCCCTCCTCGTTCAGCAAGCCTTCCCGGTCGCCCGCGGCGGCACCGACCACGGTGAAATAGCTTTGCTCGCCCAGGAAATATTTGGGGTAGTGGCCGCGTGGAGCCAACCGGGCGGCGGCTTCGGCGGCGGCGTTGGACGGGGTGGCTCCAGTGGCGGTATCGAGCGAAAGCGCCGCCAAAACCAGGAAACAACGGAGGGAGGATGCAGACATGGTGATCGTTGGGGAAGCCGCGGGTAGGGCAAGGATAGGGAAGATGGGCGGGATTTGACCAGGGCGTGGCGGTAAACCGCCAGGGGGCTACGGGCATGAAAAAGCCGGTTCCAAAGGGGGGGCTGGAACCGGCCTAAACCCACCGTAGGTGCAGACGACGGCAGGGCCAAGATAATCCTGTATTAATCCGGGTCCGGTCAAACCCACTCTGTATCGGCTTGTATCGCCGATACAATCCACCACGATAGAGGGGGGCTCGATCCAGGACGGGATTCGTCAACCCATGGACCCATCCTAGGGTTGGTTTGCGTCCGGGGACTGGATACCCGGTGCCAGTTCCGAGAAATAACGCTCGGGCTGGCTGGCGATTTCGCGGGCGGCCAGGAATTCGGCGTAATAATTGCGCGAAGCGAAACCGAACAAGGGGCTGTCGTATTCCTCCACCATGCGCATGAAATCATGGCCGTAGCGGCCACGGGCGCGTTTCATGCCGTTGATGCCGTGGTTGTAGGAGGTGATCGCCATCGGCCAATTGCCGATATTGGCATAGGCGTATTTCAGGTAACGCGCCGCGCCCTGGGTGGAGGCGATGGGATCGAGCCGGGGGTCGGCGGCACCGTTCATGGGCATGAATTTCTCCGCCGCGCCCTTGGTGAACTGCCAGATGCCGACCGCCCCCGCCGAGGACCGCGCCGCCGCCTGGAACGAGGATTCCACATGGGGCAGGTAGGCCAGTTCCTCGGGCAGGCCGTTGTCGCGGAAAATCTTGCGGAACCGCGCCTCGTAGCGGGTACCGATTTCCAGGCCGCGCAGGAAGCGCTCGCGCATCCCGCGTTGGGAGCGGACGCGCTTGGCGGCGTTGTGGGCCACGGCGCGGAGGTCGCGGCGCTGGCCGCCGGTCAGCAGGGCGGCGGTGGCGCGGTCTTCCGCGTCCAGGGCCGCGCCGGTGTCGAGCTTGCTTTCCAGGGTATACAGGCGGTCCTGCCAATAGCTCCGGCGGTTGGCGACCCAGGCTTTCTGGTCGGCGGTGAGGCTTTCCCCGACGGTGGGGAATTCCAGCACTTCGTAGACGGTGTCGAGATAGCGGTCGTCGTGGATGACCACCACCGCACGCCCCCAGGTCGCATAGACATTGCGCCAGAACGCCACCTGGGCTTCCAGCGCGGCGGGCCTGGGGAAGACGCCGGAATGGCGGGTGTGGTCGGGCAGGGCGCGGTAGGGATTGGGGGGGTGGAGGATGCCGACCGGGCTGGGTTTGGGCGCGGGGGTTTGATGGCCGCAAGCGGCCAGCAACAGCAGCAGCGTCGGCAGGAGGCCGTGGCGTAGATAAGCGGAAAGCATGGGGGTTCCCGGTGTATCCCCGTCCTGGAAGACCCAGGCGGGGCTGATGATGCGTAGCGCCCGGAGGCGATCCCGGTCGAACCGGATGCCCCGCGTGGAAACGCCGATCAACCGGTGACTCGTCGGGATAATTCTAGTGCTTGCCCGGCGGGCGGTAAATTACGGAAGGGGCCGGTGGCCCGGCGGGAATCCGCGGGTGGATGCCAGCGCCGACCGCCGGGGCGGGGCTTGTCGCGCCCTTTTGGTGGAGCCGCCACGGCCATGGGAAACTCACGCCACCCGGTTGTTGTCCCAATCGTCCTAAAGCGCCCCATTCCCCTCCAGCCCCGAGGCCCGACCCCCATGTTGATCCAACGCCCCCCCGACATCCGATCTTCGGAAATCACTCCCCCGGAACTGTTCCACGACCGCAGGCGCTTCCTGCAAATGGCGCTGGGTGCCACGGCGCTGGCGGCACTGCCTCCGGCTTTCGCGGCGGGCCTTCCCCTCGCCGGGATCAGGAAGAGCCAGTACACCGTGGACGACCCGCCCACCCCCTACGAATCCGTCACCACCTATAACAATTTCTACGAATTCGGCACGGCCAAGGAAGACCCGGCCAAATACGCCGGCGGCCTGAAAACCCGGCCTTGGACCATCGCCGTGGAGGGCGAGGTCCACAAGGCCCAAGCCTTCGATATCGAGGATATCCTGAAAATGGCGCCCTTGGAGGAACGCATCTACCGGCTGCGCTGCGTGGAGGCGTGGTCGATGGTCGTGCCTTGGGTGGGGTTTCCCTTGGCGGAATTGCTCAAGCGGGTGGAACCGACCGGCAATGCCAAGTTCGTGGAATTCACCACGCTGCAAGACGCCGCCCAAATGCCGGGGCAACGCACCCGCGTCCTGGATTGGCCCTACCGGGAAGGCTTGCGCATGGACGAGGCCATGCATCCCTTGACCTTGCTGACGGTGGGACTCTACGGCGAAATCCTGCCCAATCAGAACGGCGCCCCGGTGCGGATCGTGGTGCCGTGGAAATATGGCTTCAAGAGCGCCAAGTCCATCGTCAGGATCAGGCTGGTCGAGCAGCAGCCCCGCACCACCTGGAACGACGCCGCGCCGGGCGAATATGGGTTCTACGCCAACGTCAACCCGGCGGTGGACCATCCGCGCTGGAGCCAGGCCAAGGAACGCCGCATCGGCGAGTTCTTGAAGCGCCCCAGCTTGCCGTTCAATGGCTATGCCGAACAGGTCGCCCCGCTGTATGGCGGGATGGACTTGAAGAAATATTTCTGATCCGTTCGGCGTCGGGGCTGTCTTCGGCACGGGTTCCCAAGCGGGGCTTGGAAACCCGCCCCAGGGCGGATAGCCCCGGATTGCACTGCGTTCCGTCCGGGCGGCGGGCTAGAATAGCCGCCCTTTTCCCTCCGTATCCCACGCCCATGAAAACACCCCGCATCGGATTCGTCAGCCTCGGTTGCCCCAAAGCCCTGGTCGATAGCGAACGCATCCTCACCCAGCTCCGCGCCGAGGGCTACGAGCTTTCGCCCACCTATCAAGACGCCGACCTGGTGGTGGTCAATACCTGCGGTTTCATCGACGCCGCCGTCGAGGAATCCTTGGACGCCATCGGCGAAGCCCTGGCCGAGAACGGCAAGGTCATCGTCACCGGCTGCCTGGGCGAGCGGGCCGACGAAATCCGCGCCCGCCATCCGCAAGTCCTCGGCATCACCGGAGCCCATGCCTACGAGGCCGTGGTCGGGACCGTGCATGAGCATCTGCCGCCGCCGCACCCTCCCTTCGTCGATCTGGTGCCGCCGGAGGGCATCAAGCTCACCCCGCGCCATTACGCCTATCTCAAGATTTCCGAAGGCTGCAACCACCGCTGCTCGTTCTGCATCATCCCGTCATTGCGCGGCGATCTGGCCAGCCGCCCCATCGGCGAGGTGATGGGCGAGGCCGAACGCCTGGTCGCCGCCGGGGTGAAGGAATTGCTGGTGGTGTCGCAGGACACCAGCGCCTATGGCGTCGATCTGAAATACCGCACCGACTTCTGGGGCGGCAAGCCGCTCAAGACCCGCTTCCACGATCTCGCCCAGGCGCTGGGTGGATTGGGCGTGTGGGTGCGGCTGCATTATGTCTACCCTTACCCGCATGTGGACGAGGTGATTCCGCTGATGGCCGAGGGGAAAATCCTGCCCTATCTGGATATCCCGTTCCAGCACGCCAACCCGCGTATCCTCAGGCTGATGAAACGCCCGGCGGCGGCGGAAGATGTGCTGATGCGGATCGAGCGCTGGCGCGGCCTGTGCCCGGACCTGAGCTTGCGTAGCACTTTCATCGTCGGCTTTCCCGGCGAGACCGAGGAGGAATTCGAGGAATTGCTGGATTTCCTGGAGGAAGCCCAACTCGACCGGGTGGGCGGCTTCGCCTATTCGCCGGTGGAGGGGGCCGCCGCCAACACCTTGCCCGACCCGGTGCCGGAAGCGGTCAAGCAGGACCGGCTGGCCCGCTTCATGGAAGTGCAGGAGCGCATCAGCGCCGAGCGCCTACAGCAAAGGGTCGGGGGCCGGGAAACCGTGTTGATCGACGAGGTGGTGGAAGAAGGCGCGGTCGCCCGCAGCCGGGCCGACGCGCCGGAAATCGATGGGCAGGTGTTCATCGATGGCGCGACCCAGCTCAAGGTCGGCGAATTCGTCGAGGTGGTGATCGAGGAGGCCGACGAACACGATATGTGGGCGCATCTCGACGGCTAGGGCGGCGGCGGACGGCCCGGGGGCCGTCCATGCGGGCGGGCTCAGTGGTGATGGCCACCGGCACCATGGACATGGCCATGGTCGAGTTCTTCGGCGGTGGCGTCGCGGATGTCGGTGACTTCCACATCGAAGGTGAGGGCGATGCCGGCCATGGGATGGTTGCCATCCAGGATGACCTCGTCCTCGTCCACGCCGAGGACGGTCAGGAGTTGCAGTCCTTCCGGGGATTGGGCCTGGAACTGCATCCCCGGCAGGATTTCATCGACGCCCTGGAACGCGCTCTTCGGCACCGATTGCACCAGGTCGTCGTCGCGGAGGCCATAGGCATTCTCGGGCGCGATGGTGATCTTGAAGGTGTCGCCGACCACACGGTCGGTCAGGGCGTCTTCCAGGCCCGGAATGATGTTCCCCGCGCCATGCAGATAGGCCAAGGGGCCGTGGTCGCGGGAGGAATCGAGGACTTCGCCCTCGTCGTTGGTCAGGGTGTAGTGGATATGCACCACCTTTTGGGTCGCGATCCGCATGGGAAATTCCTTGATTTGAAAGTTAAAATTTCATCATAACGGGTTTTCCCCCGGCTAAACAGCGTTTTCCCGTGACGGGAAGCGGTTTTCAGGCCAGGAAATGGGTATCGGACCGGGATTCGCGCCGGGGCGGGGCCGGGGCGGGTTCGGTATAGACCCGATAGAGGAAATAACCCATCAGCACGGTGAGCAACCCGCATTTCAGGCGCAATAAGAGGCCCAAATACGCGATCCAATGCGGATGGGTGTGCAGGAAATGGTTGATCGACTCGAACCCGTTTTCGATCATGGCGCTATCCTCCCAAGATGAGGCGGTCTGTCCAGGCTTGGCGCCTCCCCTGGGCCGGGATTATCCGGGGGGGCGGCCACCGTTGGTTCCAAAGATGCGTTGAGCGGGTCGGCGGGCTAGGGTAATATGCCCCCTTCCTGCCGTTCCCACCAGCGCGTTACTCCTCTGGCAATCATCGACTTCGTCAAAAAGCTGTTCAGCCCCCCGCCACCGCCGCGACCCGAGCCGGAACCCCAGCCCGTGGCGCCGACCTGGCCCAGGGTCTATCCGCGTCCCGAGCATATCATCTCGCGCAGCCATATCAGCGACAACGCGCTCAAGGTCTTGGGCCGTTTGCGCCAATCCGGCTATCAAGCCTATCTGGTGGGCGGTTGCGTGCGCGACTTGCTGCTGGGGCGCGAACCCAAGGATTTCGACGTGGTGACCGACGCCCGGCCCGAGGAAGTGCGCGAGGTGTTCCGCAATTGCCGCTTGGTGGGGCGTAGGTTCCGGCTGGCCCATGTCTATTTCGGCGACGAGATCGTCGAGGTGGCGACCTTCCGCAGCAGGAGCGGCGAGGATTCCCAAGGCGCCCATGTCCACGCCAATGGCCGCATCCTCCGCGACAACGCCTACGGCAACATCGAGGACGACGCCTTCCGCCGCGATTTCACCGTCAACGCCCTGTATTACAACATCGAGGATTTCTCGGTGGTCGATTATGTCGGCGGCATGGACGACCACAAGGCCGCCATCCTGCGCTTGATCGGCGACGACCCCGAACAACGCTACCGCGAAGACCCGGTGCGGATGCTCAGGGCCGTGCGCTTCGCGGTCAAGCTGGGCTTCAGCATCCATCCCGATTGCGCCGAACCCATCCCCCGGCTGGCCCGCTTGCTCGGCGAAATCCCGCCCGCCCGGCTCTACGACGAAATGCTCAAGCTGTTCCTGGGCGGCTACGCCGTGCAGACCTTCGAACAATTGCGCCAGCACGGTCTATTCGCCGCCCTGTTCCCCGACACCGAGCGCTGCCTGGGGCGGGAGCCGGAAGGCTTCCCTTTGACCTTCCTGGCGAAATCCCTGGAGAACACCGACCAGCGCATCGGCGCGGGCAAGCCGGTCACGCCCTATTTCCTGTTCGCGGCCCTGCTGTGGGAACCGACGCGGGCGCGGGCCGAATCCCTGGTCGCGGGCGGCCAGAACCCGCTGCTGGCCTACCAGGACGCCGCCGGCGAGGTCATCGCCCGCCAGGTCCAGCGCGTCGCCATCCCACGCACCCTCACCCTGCCCATCCGCGAACTGTGGTCCTTGCAGCCGCGGCTGGAAAACACCACGGGCCGCGCCTTCCGTATGCTCGGCCATCCGCGGTTCCGCGCCGCCTACGATTTCCTGGTGTTGCGGGCCGCGACCGGCGAGGCCGACCCCGACCTCGCCGATTGGTGGACCCGCTTCCAAACCGCCTCCGAAGCCGAGCAAAAAGCCATGACCCGCACCGGTCGCCGTCAGGCTTCGGCCCGTTCCAAACCCCGCAAGCGACGGAACCGCGCCAAATCGCGTAAACAGGATGCCTCAACCCCAACCCCTTGAACCCGTCCTCGCCTATATCGGCTTCGGCGGCAACCTGGGCGACCCCGTCGAACGCCTGAGGGCGGCGCGGCGCGAGGTCGCGGCCATACCCGGCGTCCGCGAGACGGCGTTTTCCAGCCTATACCAGAGCGCCCCGATGGGTCCGCAGGATCAACCCGAGTACGTGAACGCCGTGATGGCGATCACCACGAGCCTGGCCCCCTTGGAGTTGCTGCGCGAATTGCAGGCAGTGGAGGCCCGGTTCGGACGGGTGCGCGGTGTCGGCGAGCGTTGGGGGCCGCGGACCCTGGATTTGGACCTGTTACTCTATGGTCAGCAAGCCTTGGCGTGCGACCGCCTCGCCGTGCCCCATCCGGGCTTGGCCGAACGCGAATTCGTACTCTATCCCTTGCTGGAAATCGCCCCCGGTTTGGAAATTCCGGGTTTGGGTCCGCTGTCCGAATTGGCGCGGCATTGTCCTTTGCGCGGCTTGACCCGGATCGAGGAGGAACGCCATGGATAAACCACTGACCCTGCCCGCCCTGCTCGCCATGAAGGCGCGTGGGCAAAAAATCGCCACCCTCACCGCCTACGACGCCGCCTTCGCCGCCGTGATGGACGCGGCAGGGGTGGATTTGATCCTGGTCGGCGATTCCCTGGGAATGGTGGTGCAGGGCCATCCCGGCACCCTGCCCGTGACCCTGGACCAGATGGTATACCACGCGGCCTGCGCGGCGCGGGGCACGCGGCGGGCGGTGTTGGCGGCGGACTTGCCGTTCATGTCTTATTCCAGCGTGGGGCAGGCGCTGGACAGCGCAGCCCGGTTGGTGCGCGAGGCGGGCGTGCAGATGGTGAAGCTGGAAGGCGGGCGCAAGCGCCTGGAAGTCATCCGCGCCCTGGCCGAGCAGGATATTCCGGTCTGCGCCCATCTCGGGTTGCTGCCGCAATCGGTGCATAAGCTGGGCGGCTATCTGGTGCAAGGGCGCGACGAGCGTGCCGCCCAGACCATGCTCGAAGACGCCATCCTGCTGCAAGAGGCCGGTGCCGGCATGCTGGTGCTGGAATGCATCCCGGCGGCGCTGGCCGGGGAAATCACCGCCGCGTTGTCGATCCCCACCATCGGCATCGGGGCCGGTCCCGCTTGCGACGGCCAAATCCTGGTCTGCTACGACATGCTGGGCATCACGCCGGGCAACCGCCCCAAGTTCTCCAAGGACTTCCTCGCGGGCGCGGACGGCGTCGCCGGGGCGGTGCGGCGCTATGTGGCCGAGGTGCGGGAGGGGCGGTTTCCCGGCCCGGAGCATAGTTTCTAACGGCGCGACCACACCGCTGATTCCTGAATCCCATCCCGCAAGTTCCGCTTGCCGCGGCCTGGAAGCAGGGTTTCCAAACCCGCGTTCCCAAGCCGGGCTTGGGAACGGGCACATCCGTTCCGGTACTGCGTGGCCCAGCCCATCGCCAGCCGCCCGCGCCTGTGCTAAGGTCCAAGCCCCCCTCAGCCCCGGACCCCGCGTGCCAGCCCAACCGCACCTATCCCGCAGAACCCGCTTGGCCCCGGCGCTGGCCTTGTGCCTAGCGGCGCTCGCCGTCCAGGCCGAGGAACCCGTCCTCACCGCCGAACGCGCCGTAGGCATCGCCCTGGACGGCAATCCCAACCTGGCCCAGATCAAGGCCCGCGCCGCCGCCCTGGCCGCCGTCCCGGCCCAGGAAGGCAGCCTGCCCGATCCCACGCTGAGCTTCGAGGCGCTGAACCTGCCCACCGCCTCCGGTTTCAACCTCCATCAGGAGGATATGACCATGCTGGAGGTCGGCATCAGCCAGACCCTGCCGTTTCCCGGCAAGCTGGCGCTCAGGGAACAAGCCGCCGCCTTCGAGGCCGAAGCGGCGGCGCACACGGTGGCGGAAGCCCGTTTACGGCTGGCCCGCGAGGTGCGTAGCCGTTGGTGGCGATTGGCCTATATGCACCATGCCTTGCTCATCATCGCCGACACCGAGCAACTCCTGAAGCAGGTGGTGGACATCGCCGATACCCGCTATCGGGTCGGCGAAGGCTTGCAGCAGGATGTGCTGGAAGCCCGCCTGGAACTCGCCAAGCTCGGCCAGGAACGCGCCCAGCATATCGGGATGCACCGGAGCGAAATCGCCCGCCTCAACGCCTTGCTCAACCGGCCCGCCGACACCGCTATCCGCCTGCCCGAGGAGATCGACACCCAACTGCCTGACCTCCACACCGGGGCCGATCTGGCGGCCCTGGCCGAGCATAACCGGCCCGTGCTGGACCAGGGCCGCAAGCGCGTCGATGCCGCCCGCAGCCGGGTGGCATTGGCGGAGCGCGAGTTCTACCCGGATTTCACCCTGGGCGCGGGCTACGCCTTCCGCCAAAGCACGCCCACGGGCCAAAGCCGCAGCGACTTCGCCAGTTTCCGCCTGAGCCTGAACCTCCCGATCTACGCGGGCAGCAAGCAAGCTTCGATGGTCGATCAACGCAATAGCGAACTGTTGAAGGAACGCTATGCCCTGGAGGAGGCCGAGCGCAAGATCGAAGCCGAACTCGCCGCCGGGCTGGCCGAATACCGGGGCAACCGCGAGCAATTCGGCCTGTACCAGCGCGATATCCTGCCCCTGGCCGAACAAACCGTGATCGCCGCGCTGAACGCCTATCAGGTGGGCAAAACCGATTTCCAGGCCGTGATCCGGGCCGAGAACGCCTGGTTCGAGACCCGGCTGCGCTATTGGCAAGCCTTGGCCGAAGCCCGGCAATCCCTCGCCAAGCTGATGGCCGTGGCCGGCGACGAGGCGGAGCCATGAGCCGGGCGGCTTTGTTGTGGACGGCTGTGCTGGCCGGGACGCTGGGCGCGGTGGGTGGTGGCTGGTGGGCGCGGCGGCAAGTCCCGCAACCCACGCCGGTCGCCGCGCAGGCGGAGCGGAAACCCTTGTTCTACCGCCATCCCATGAATCCGGCGGCGACCTCGCCCGTGCCCGCCAAGGACGAGATGGGCATGGATTATGTGCCGGTCTATGCCGAAGCCCCCGCCCCGCCGTCCGCGGAGCAACCGCGCACAATCCTGCATTACCGCCATCCCATGGGCCAGCCGGACACCTCGCCCGTGCCCAAGAAAGACGCCATGGGCATGGATTACCTCCCGGTCTATGCCGACGGGGACGCGGCCCGGCCCGGCGCGGACTCCGCCGTCCTCCGCATCGCCCCGGAAAAAATCCAGAGGCTCGGCGTGAAAACGGCGCGGGCCGTTGGGGCGGAACTGGCCCAGGTGGTCCACAGCGTCGGCACGGTCGAGGCCGACGAGCGCCGCTTATACGCCGTCGCCCTGCGCTTCGAGGGCTATATCGAACAGCTCCATGTCAATACCACCGGCCAGGCCGTAACCCGCGGCCAGCCCTTGTTCGAGCTTTACAGCCCGGAGCTGGTCTCGGCCCAGCGCGAATATCTGACCGCCCGCAACGCCCAGGCCGCGCTGGATCGAAGCCAGGACTGGATCCGCTCCGGGATGCGCGACATGGCGGAGAACAGCCTGGACCGCCTACGCAACTGGGGTATTTCCGAGGCCGAACTGGCCGAACTCGCCCAGCGCGGCCAAGTCCGGCGTACCCTGGTGGTGCGTTCGCCCGCCACCGGCGTGGTGATGGAAAAAACGGCGGTCGCCGGGGCCAGGGCCATGGCCGGGGAAACCTTGTTCAAGATCGCCGACCTCTCGGAAGTCTGGGTGATCGCCCAGGTCTACGAGCAGGACATTGGCCGGGTCGCGCTGGGACAGGCGGTGACGGCCCGGCTCGACGCCTATCCCGAGCGGGAATTCCGGGGGCGGGTGGGTTTCATCTATCCCATGCTCGATTCCGCCACCCGCACGGCGCGGGTCCGGGTGGAATTCCCCAACCCGCAAGGCTGGCTGAAACCCATGATGTTCGCCCACCTCGAAATCGCCACGCGGGCGCACAAGGCGCTGGTGGTGCCGCACTCGGCGGTGCTGGAAAGCGGCAAGCGCCGGGTGGTCCTGGTGGACCTGGGGGAAGGACGGTTCGAGCCGCGCCCCGTGCGGCTGGGCCTGCGCGGCGAGGACGCGGTCGAAGTGTTGGAAGGCTTGCGCGAGGGCGAATCGGTGGTGGTGGGCGCGAACTTCCTGATCGATGCCGAGAGCAATCTGAAATCGGCCTTGGAGGGCTTCGCCGCGCCGCGGGAAGCGCCTTAGGCGGCTAGAAAACCAGGAAATCCGTCACCAAGGCCACCGCTTGGCCGTCCCGGTCGAGCCCGAAGAACGAGGGATAGAGCCCATCGCCCCAGCCGCTGGAAAAGCAGGCGATATTGCAGGGGGAAGCGGAGCTGGGCGTGAACACCAGCCACGACCGGGTGTGCTTATAGGTCGCGTCCATCATATCGAGGAGTTCTTCGAAATAATCGGGATCGATATCCATGCTGGACGATAGGTGGCGGCCCGCTTCCACATCCATGAAGCAGCCCGTCCCGGCATCCACGCCGTAGCCGAAATAGCCTTCCTCTTGCAGCATCGCCACCTCCTGCCCGGCGACCACCGCCATTTCCCAACGCTCGATATGCCCATCGGCTTGGAACACCAGCCGGGCGAACGCGACCCGTTCGTCGCCGTCGGGGAGCCGCGCGATGGCCAATTGGACCGGGTAGTTGCCCGGCGGCACCGCGCGGGTGAACGCCGGGGGCGCGGGATCGACGAACGGGTCCGACGCGGCGACCCGGCCCGAGGCCACCGTCAACAACCCGATGCCGACGACTTCGAAGCCGTATTCCTTGCCATCGACGTTCAACGGACGCTCCGCGAACGCCGCGCCGACCTGGGAATCCGATAATTGGTAGCTCATAAACCCACGCTCCGTTGAACCGCCTACGTCACATAGAAACTCGCCGCCAAGGTCTCCACCACCAAGGACCAGCCATCCACCAACACGAACAGCATCAGCTTGAACGGCAGCGAAATCACCATGGGCGAGAGCATCATCATGCCCATGGACATCAACACCGTCGCCACCACCAGATCGATGATGAGGAAGGGCAGGAACAACAAGAATCCGATCTGGAAGGCGGTCTTCAACTCGCTGATCATGAAGGCCGGGATCAACAGCGAGAACGGGGTTTCCTCCGGCGTGTCGATGGTCTTGCCGGAAACGCGGACGAACATTTCGAGGTCGGTTTCCCGCGTCTGGCGCAGCATGAACTGGCGGAACGGCACCCCGGCCCGCTCCACCGCCTGCTCGGGCGTGATCTTTTCTTGGATATAGGGCTGGTAGGCTTGGTCGTGGACCTGCTCGAACACCGGCAGCATGGTGAACAGCGTCAGGAACAGCGAAATCCCCAGCAGGACTTGGTTGCTCGGGGTCTGGCCGGTGCCCAGGGCTTGGCGCAGGATCGCCATGACCACCATGATGCGGGTGAACGAGGTCATGCCCAGCAGCAACGATGGCAACAAGCTCAAGGCCGTCATCAGCACCAGGATTTGCAGGCTGACCGTGTAGGATTGCCCGCCCTGTGGGTTATTGGTCACGGTCACGGCGTCGATGCCGGGCGCGGCCTGCGCGGCGACGGCGAAGAACACCCCGCCGGCCAGCAGCCAGCCCCAGCCGAGTCCCCGGAGCGGATGCCGCGCTTTCAAGGTCGCTTCCGGTTCAACAATTCCGCCAGCCGCTGGGCGAACAGGCCGGCGGCCTCCGGTGGCGGCGGGGCTTCTTCGACCGGGATCGAGTCGGTCCCTTCCAGCACGCACAGGGTTTCCACCCGGCCCGGCGCGACGCCCAACACCAATTGCTTGCCGCCCGCCTGCAACAACACCGCCCGCTCCCGCGCCCCCAGCGACACCGCCGCCAGCACCCGGAACCGCCCCGGCGCCAGCCGCGAAAAACTGCCCAAGCGCCGCAGCAGCCAAGCGCCGAGGAAAATCAATCCCAGCACCAGGACCAAGGCGGACAGCCATTGCCCGAGGTTCACGGCGGGCACGGCGGGGGCCGGGGTTTCGGCCCATGCCGCCAGCGGCCACAGCGTCCAGCCCAGCGCCGCCCGTCTTTTCATCGCAGCTTCTTCACCCGTTCGGCGGGACTGACCACATCGGTCAGGCGGATGCCGAACTTGTCGTTCACCACCACCACCTCGCCATGGGCGATCAAGGTGCCGTTCACCATCACGTCCATGGGTTCGCCCGCCAGCCGGTCCAGTTCCACCACCGAGCCTTGGGTCAGTTGCAGCAGATTGCGGATATTGATGCGGGTACGGCCTATTTCCATGGCGATGGTCACGGGCACGTCCAATAGCACGTCGAGGTTGACATCCTCCGACTTCGCCTCGACCGTGGGCGGCGGCACCAAGTCGTCGAACTCGGCCCGCATGGGTTGGGCGATCTTGGGGGCGCTCGCGATGCGGTCGGCCAAGGCCTGCTGTTCCTGCATCGCCGCCGCCCAATCGTCGGCGAAATTATCGCCCGCCCCGTCGCCCGCGCCGTCGAGGGGATCGTCGAATCCCAGATCGTTCTCGCTCATCGTTCGCTTTCCTCACCACCGGGCATGGCCCGGCACACCCTAGATCAACACGCCCCGGTCCGCCTCCGGCTGCCGGGCCACCTTCTCCAATATCTGCACCGCGTAATAGCCCTTGGAGACGCCCAGCTTGGCCCGGAACACCGGGATATCCTCGATGATGACGGTGACGGTCTCTGGCAGTTCCACCGGGATCACATCGCCGGGCTTGAAATGCAACAGGTCTTCCAGCACCAGTTCCTTTTCCACCAGGAGGCTGTGCATCTCGAGTTCGGCCCCCAGGATTTCGGCGTGCAGGGCCGAGCGCCAACGGCCATCGACATCCTCGCCGCGGTCGCCCTGGATGCCGGCGTCCAATAATTCCCGGATCGGCTCGATCATGGAGTACGGCATGGTCATATGCAAATCGCCGCCGCCGCCTTCGAGTTCGATATGGATGGTCGAAACCACCACCACCTCGGTCGGGCTGACGATATTGGCGAATTGCGGGTTGACCTCGGAGCCCAGGTATTCGAAATCGATGGGCATGACCGGGGCCCAGGCTTCCTTCATGTCCTTGAAGATCAAATCCAGGATGATGCGGATGATCCGCATCTCGGTGGGGGTGAATTCGCGGCCCTCGATCTTGTTGTAGAACTGCCCGGTGCCGCCGAAGAAGTTGTCCACGGCGGTGAACACCAAGGTCGGCTCGATCACCAGCAAGGCCCGTCCGCGCAGGGGGTTCATGCGGACCACGTTGAGGTTGCTGGGCACGAACAGGCTGTGGACGTATTCCGAGAACTTCAACACCTGCACCCCCGACACCGAAATCTCGGAGGAGCGCCGCAACATATTGAACAGGCTGACCCGGAAATGGCGCACGAAGCGGTCGTTGACCATTTCCAGGGTCGGCATCCGGCCCCGGACGATGCGGTCCTGGCTGGTGAAATCGAAAGGCCGCACCTCGCCGCGGGTGTAGCCGGTATCCGACTCGGTCTTGATCTCGCCATCGTCCACGCCATGCAAGAGCGCGTCGATTTCTTCCTGGGTCAATAAATCATGGACGGCCATGGCGGGGACTACTGCATGACGAAAGCGGTGAAATAGACTTCCTGGATGGCATCGCGCTTGCGGGCCTGCTTTTTGATGATGGCGTTGATCTCCTCCAACAGCTTGGCCCGCAAGGCTTCCTTGCCCTCGGTGGTCTTGAGGACGCCGGGGTCTTCGGCGCTCATCAGCATCAGGAGGTTGTTGCGGATCATGGGCGAGTGCTTCTTCACCGCCTCGACCGCGCCCGGATCGTCGGTCGCGACGCTGAGGCTGACTTGCAGGACGCGGGCGTCCGGGCTGCCCTGGAAATTGACCACAAAGGCCGGCTCCAACTCCTGGTAGAGCGTGGGCGCTTCGTCGTGTTCGCCATGTTTGCCCTTTTTGTGCTTGCCATGATCCTCTGGTTCGTCTTCGTGTTCGGCCTCGGCGGTTTCGGTCTTTTCGGCCTTTTCCGCGCCGTGTTCGTCATGCCCGGCCGCCGTGGCTTCCTGGCCCGCCGGGGCCGCGCCGTCCGCCGCCTTGGGCGGGAAGATGCCGAGGAAATACAAGGCCGCGAACACCGCGATCAAGGTGCCCAACACCGCGCCCAGCACGATGAAGGCGAGCTTCTTGACGGACGAGGTTTTGCGTTCCTCGCCCAAGTCCAGTTTGTCTTTTTCCGCCATGGTGGATTCCTTGGAAGTTCGCCGGGGTGGGAGTCCACCCAGTGCCATAAAACATAGCCCCATTCCCCGCAATTGGTAAGCGGCGGCGGGATTCCGGCGGGCCTGGACGCGCCGGGCCGCGCCAAAAACCGGACGCGCAACGCGCTACCGGGAGCGCATGTGGATTGTCAACACGCCGGGCCGGGATGCAGAATGGCGGGGGTTCCGCGCCCTAGAGCGCGGTATCCACCGCAAAACCATAACCTTCCATCATCCATTATCCCGGAGAGACTATTCCATGGAGAACGCAATCCATCACCGCGTCGTCGTGGTCGGCGGCGGTGCCGCCGGACTCGGCGTCGCCGCCCGCCTGCTGCGCGCGGGCATCAAGGATGTCGCCATCGTCGAGCCTTCCGAACACCATTATTACCAACCGTTCTGGACCTTCGTTGGCGGCGGGGTCGTAGGCCGCGAGCAATCGGTGCGGCCCATGGCGGGCCTGATCCCCAAGGGCGCGACCTGGATCAAGGACGCCGCCGCGACTTTCGATCCCGCCAACAACAGCCTCGCCACCCAAGGCGGCAAGACCCTCAATTACGACTACCTGGTGGTCTGCCCCGGCTTGCAGATCGATTGGGGCAAGATCAAAGGCTTGCCGGAAGCCCTGGGCAAGAACGGCGTATGCAGCAACTACGGTTACGACCTCGCCCCCATCACCTGGGACAACATCAAGAATTTCCAGGGCGGCAACGCCGTGTTCACCTTCCCGCCGCCGCCGATCAAATGCGCGGGGGCCCCGCAGAAGATCATGTATCTGGCCGAGGATTATTTCCGCAAGCACGGGCTGCGCGACAAGACCCGCGTCCTGTATTACTGCGCCACGCCCAGCATCTTCAGCGTGCCCAAATACGCCAAGGCCCTGATGGAACAGGCCGTGGGACCGCGCGGCATCGAGGTGTTCTTCAAACACAACCTGGTGGAAATCCGCGCCGGGTCGAAGGAGGCCGTGTTCCAGAACGCCGATTCGGGCGAAGAAGTCGTGCAGCCCTACGACATGATCCATGTGGTGCCGCCGATGAGTTCGCCCGATTTCATCAAGCAAAGCCCCTTGGCCAACGCGGGCGGCTGGGTGGACGTGGACAAGGCCAGCTTGCAGCACACCCGCTATCCCAATGTGTTCAGCCTGGGCGATGCCAGCAGCCTGCCGACCTCGAAGACCGCCGCCGCCATCCGCGCCCAGGCCCCGGTGCTGGAAGCCAACCTGCTCGCGGTCATCAACGGCGGGCAACCGGCCCTGGCCTATGACGGCTATACCTCCTGCCCGCTGGTCACGGGTTACGGCAGGCTGATCCTGGCCGAATTCGACTACGATCTGAAACCCAAGGAAACCTTCCCTTTCGACCAAGGCAAGGAACGCCTGAGCATGTACCTGCTCAAGCGCTACGCGATCCCGATGATCTATTGGGAAGGCTTGCTGAAAGGCTATCAATGGCCGCGGCCCGGCATGTCCTGATGGCGTTCTGGCGGCGGGCGGGCTGACCCCCCCGGTGCCCGGTCCCGGCGGTGGCCTCGCGGTTCGATGGCCCAAACTGGAGTCCAAAGTTTGCTTTGGACCGGCTTGCCAAAGCAAGCTTTGGACTCCAGCCCTGACGCGAACCCTGGACCACCGCCCCGGCCCGAATATTACAAAACAACGGGCGATATGCTATAAACCCCGCGCCTTGCAACGCCGGTCAACACCGCTTTCCACCGTCATTTCCCGCCTGGAAAAAACCAAAAAACGCCGGTGGTTCCGCACCCCGGACCGGATCGCCCCACCTCCAACATTGGCCTCAGAACCATGACCCAACAATACTCCACACAGTCCTTCCCCCTCCTGAAAAGCGGCCTGTGCGCCCTGTCCATCGCGTTGAGCGCGTTGTTCGCGGCGGGCTGCGGCAGCGACCAGGGCGGCGGCGGCGGCGTCTCGGCCCCCGCCAGCGAGGAGGCCCATATCGCCGGCAATGTCCAGGACCAGCACGGCCCGATCATGGACGGCAAGGTCGAAGTCCACGACAAGAACGGCAAGCTCATCGTCAGCACCCCGCTGTCCGGCAATTCCAACCATTACAACCTCACCGTGCCGGCCGGCACCCTGTATCCCATCGTGCTGACCGCGACCCCGCCCGCGAATGACGTGGTCGGCCCGGTCAAGGCCGTGGTGACCAGTCCCCTGGCCGACCGCATGGACATCACCGATGTGACCACCATCGTGGTGGATTCCGCCCTGACCCTGGGCGGGCTGACCGCCGAAAATATCGCCAAGGCGTCCGGCGCGGCCATCGGCCTCAGGCAGCGCGAAGGCGTGAGCGCGGGCGCGGGCGGCGGCGGCAGTGGGGCCGGCCAGAGCGCCGGCGGCGTCAGCCGGGGCGGCCATGGCGGACACGATATGTCGGGCATGGGCGGTGGCTCCGGTTCCAGCGGCGGCGATTCCTCCATGGAGGGGATGCAGCACTGAGCCAGGACTGCGGCTTCCCGATAAAAAACGGCGGTGGGGACGACCCACCGCCGTTTTTTTATGGTCCCGTCATCCGCGGCGAATTTCCGTCGCGTCCCGTCCGGCCAAGGCGCTGGAAGTGTCGGAAAACCTAGGCTAGGGTACCCCCGCCCCGTACCATTGGACGGCACCGGCGCGGCACGATCCCAATCAGCCCGTTCCGTTCCCAATCTCCCGCCCCGCCTGTTGCCATCCCTTACTGACTACAACGTTTGAGGCCATATCATGAACAACGTCCGTTTATGTTTTTGGGTTGGGTGGGCTGCGGCTTGGTCCGCGCTCTCCTGGGGGACCGCGCAGGCGGCGGGTTGGACGGCGACCGGCGCCCTGCCCCAGGCACGCTACCAGCACACCGCCACCCTACTGCGCGACGGCAAGGTACTGGCCGCGGGCGGCATCTACAACATCGACCCCGAGACCCCGCCCTACCTCGCCGACGCGGCGCTGTACGATCCGGCCACCGGCCTTTGGACCGCCACCGGCTCGCTGCCCCAGATCAACTATTACCATACCGCCACCCTGCTCCCCAACGGTAAAGTCCTGGCCGTCGGCGGGGACGAATACTGGAACGGCGTCCCCGATACCGGCCCCGACGCCATCAGCGCGGCGCTATACGACCCCGCCACCGGCACCTGGACCGCCGCCACCGCCCTGCCCACGCCACGGGATGCCCACACCGCCACCCTGCTGACCAACGGCAAGGTGCTGGTCGCAGGGGGCTATGGCAACAACCAGTCGCTCGCCAGCGCGGTGCTGTACAACCCGGCCAGCGGCACCTGGACCCCCACCAACCCACTGCCCGAGGCGCGGATCTTCCACACCGCCACCCTGCTGACCAACGGCAAGGTGCTGGTCGCGGGGGGCTATAACGATAGCCAGTCCCTCGCCAGCGCGGCCTTGTACGATCCGGCCAGCGGCACCTGGACCGCCACCGGTTCCATGTCCCAGGTACGCTATAACCATACCGCCACCTTGCTGCCCAATGGCAAGGTCTTGGTCGCGGGGGGCGATCATCCCGGCGACCCCGTCCACCAAACCTCCGGCGCGGAACTATACGATCCGGCCACCGGCACCTGGAGCGCGACCGGCGCGTTGCCGCAAACGGTGGATTTCGGCCACACCGCCACCCTGCTGCCCAACGGCAAGGTACTGGTCGCGGGGGGTGGGTATTACTACGATGGCCATGATGACTACTCCGCCAAGGCGGCGCTGTACGATCCGGCCAACGGCACCTGGAGCGCCACCAGTTCGATGATCCAAGCGCGGAGCGGCCATTCGGCGACCCTGCTGCGCAACGGCAAGCTCCTGGTCGCGGGGGGATACGACACCGGCACCAACCAATACCTCGCCGAGGCCGAAATCTACACCGCCGCCAACGGCGGGCAGGGCGCTCCCGATTTCGTGGTCACGGCGGTCGATTTGACGCCCGCGGTGCCCACTGTCAACGCCGCCTTCACCGCCAAGGTCACGGTCAAGAACCAAGGCCAAACCGCGGGCGACGCCGGACAATTGCTGGCCTGGACCGACCAGCGCAGCGCCCCGGTCTGCGGCGCGACCGCCGACCTGTCCGCCAGCATCGGCGTCCTGGCTCCGGGGGCCAGCGTGACGCTGACCCTCGCCAACCTCCATGCGGCCAAGGCCGGGGCGCTGGTTTTCCGCGCCTTCGCCGACGGCACCTGCGCCATCCTGGAAAGCAACGAGCGCAACAACCAAACCACCCTGGCCTACCGCGTCCTCGGTGCCCAGCCCGATTTCGTGGTCAGCGCCGTCGCGCTCGGCCCGGTCAACCCCAAGGACGGCAAGATCGCCGCCACGGTGACGGTCAAGAACCAAGGCGCGGGGGCGGGCGACGCGGGTTATCTCGATGTCTGGGCCAACCAGCCCGCCGCCCAAACCTGCGGTGCCCAAGGCGATGCCTGGGCCGATATCGGCAAACTCGCGGCGGGCGCGTCCAGGACGGTCAAGCTCAACTTGATCCCCGGAGCCCCCGGCGCGAAGACCTTCCGGGCCTTCGTCGATAGCTGGTGCGGCACCGCCGAAGCCAACGAAAACAACAACCAGACGGCCCAGGGCTATACCGCGCAATAGGCCGCGGCCATGGAAAACGGCGGTGGGAACGGCCCACCGCCGTTTTTTATTGCCCGCGCTACGGCCTGGGTTGGTTCAGGCGCTGCTCGATCTTGCGCTTGTACAGCAGGAAATGCATGGTCTGGAGCTGTTCCGGCGTCTCGACCCCCAGGATCGACAAGGGCAAGTCGATATCGCTGATATGGATCGGATAGCGCAGCCCGCTCCGGCGCAAGGCCAGGATGCGCTCCGCCGCCGCCGCGAATACATCCTGTCCGCTCTCCATGGAGGAGCATTCCCAGTCGTCGCAGGCGATGGTGTACGCCGCCCGTCCCGGCCCGATCTCCTGGGCGAACACCCGCACCTCGATCTTCTTGCCCACCGCCCCCGGCGGGAGCCCGGCGGGCCGCGCGGCGTATTCCCCCGCGCCATCGCGCTCGACCAGGTAATACTCGATCCCCGCCGCCGCCAGCACATAACGCTGCAACACCGCCCCCAGGAACACCGCATACGGCCCCAGCACCACCGACGGCCCCAGGGGTTCGTGGACCCGGTGGAACAAGGAGCCGCGCTCGTCCAGGATGAACACCCGCACCTGCGCCGCCTCCGCCAGGCAGAACACCTGGACCGCCCCCGGTTTATTGCAACGGTAGAGCGCGGGCAAAGGGTCCAGCCCAGCGCCCGCCAGGGCCGGATCGAAACTCAAGGAGGCGAAAGACGCCCTGGTCGCGGCCAGTTCCGCATAGAGCCGCTCCTCGTCGGGCAGTTCCCGGAACTCCACCCCCAGGGGCAGGCGCTCGAACAGGAAATAGGAACGCCCGCCCCGCACCACATAACGCGCCGCGCCCGCCCCGAACGCCGCCCGCAGGGCGCGGTACACGGCTTCGACCCGGCCCGCGATGGTGCGGGCGCGGGTGGTGGCAAAGCAAAAGCTATGGAAGCGCGGGGCTTCCCCGCCGGATTCGTTGACCAGTTCGGCCAGGCAGGCGAACAGCCCGGTCAGGCCCTGGTATTGATGGACCAGGATTTCCCGCCAGGAAGTCAGGATCAAGGCATCGACCCGCTCGATCAGGTTGGCCCGTTCGTAGCCATAGCTCAGGGCGTCGTAGCGGTTGCTGGCCAGGCGCAGGTTGGCGCGGCGCTGGGCTTCGGCATCCGCGCCCAGATTGATGAACAAGGCCACGGCCACGGCGCGGGGTGGACGGCTGTATTCGTCCAGGGTTTCCGATTCCGCCCGCTGCGTCTTGAGGACCCCGGCCAGGGCGTCGCACGCCTGCCGTAGTTCCGAGGGGCCGAACACGCTGTGCTGGGTTTCCAGGTACGGGTTCATGGACGGGCGGTACAAGTTGTTATGCACCAGCCAGGTGAGGCCCTCCAGGAGGCTCCGGGTTTTGCGGAGGATGGGCGCGGCGCTGGCACCGCCCTCGCGCCGCAGCGACAGCGCCCAGCCCGGTTCGCCATCGGCCAGCCGGATTTCTTGCAGGGCGTAGTCCTCCGGCTCGATATGGTCGCCGCCGTCCAGGCAGAGCGAGTCGATCTTGCCCGGCTTGCGTTCCAGCGCGGCGGACATGCGCCGCCCCAGCCGGATGATCTCCTCGCCCACCAAGGCCCGTCCGCCCGAGTGCAGCAAGGCGAACCGGCGCATTCCTTCATAGCTCAGGCGCAGTTCGCCGACGATGGCTTTCTGTTCTTCCAAGGCCGCCACGACGCGCCAACGGCGGCGCTGTTCGATGGCTTTGAGCCGGGCGGGGGGCCAGCCCCAGTCCCGGACCTTGCGGGCCAGGATTTCGCGCCGCCGCGCCTTCTCGGCGGGGGCCGCCGTCACCGCCGCCATCAGCCCGTTGATCTTGAGGTAGAAGCTTTGGCGGGCCAGTTCCAGCCGGGCGGTTTCGCCGCGCGCCAGCAGATAGCGCTCGACCTTGCGGTACATCAGGAGATAGGAATCGAGTTCCTCGCTATCGGTTTGGTCCTGGTACAAGGCCGCTTTCAAGCGGGTGCAAAGCCATTCGATGCGCGGATATTCGGCGCTATAGCTCTCCATCAGCAGCAGTTTAAGCAGGGATTTGTGCGGGGAGGCGATGGCCTTGTTCAAATGCCACAGCGCCCCGCCCAGGAACTCCTCGGGCCGCACCCGTTCCAGCCCGCCGAAATCGATCAGGTCGTCGGCGTTGACGAAGCGGTTGTCGATCAAATGGCGGAGATATTCGCCATAGCGCTCCTCCTGTTCCGGCGGCACCAACCACCACCCCGGAATCCGGCCCGCCAGCCATACGCTGGTGCGGTAGAACTCCTCCAACAACAAATGATGCTGCACACTGCCGCAGCTTTCGGTGGAGACCGGCGTGCCCTGGCCTTGCCTGAACATCTCGCTGTCGATGAAGAAGATATGGGCTTCCAAACCCAGGGACGCGGCCCATTGCTCGATCCCCGCCGCCTTGCGGTGTAGCTCCGCCAAGCGGGCCGTGGCCAGGCCGGGCCGGTGGCAGAGCCAGATATCGAGGTCGCTTTTGCGGGAATAGGCGATGCTGCCGACGCTGCCCATGAGGTAGAGGGCGTCGATGGGATATTCCGGGCGCAGGCCGCGGCTACGGCTCTCGAAACTCTTGGACAGCTTGGCGGCGCAGCGCAAGGTGGCGCGGCCCGGCTGGTAATCCGGGAGTCCGGCCGGGGTGTCGAGGCTGACGAAACCCGGCAGGTTGGGATGGTTGCAATGGAACAGCAAGGGCAGGAGGTCGAGGAATTCGCGCTGGCGGAGGGTCTGGCATTCCTGGATATGCTGGGCTTGCAGGCGGTGCAGGTTCTTGAAGCGGCGCACCACGGTGGCGAGGTCGCGGCGGTCGATGTCCTCGCCGGGAACGCCGAGATGGATGGGATGGGCGTTTGGGCCGGACATGCCCCGGCCTCAACGCTGGGGCGGGGCGGGGAGCAGCCGCCGCAGGAGCTTGCGGGCGTCGTCGCCGGTACGCCAATCGGTGGCGGACACCGTGATGGCCCCGCCCCCGGCCCGGACCCGCGCCGCCCGTTCCGCCCCGAGCTTGGCGGCCAGCGCCTCGGCGGCGGCCAGCCGGGTTTCCGGCAGCACCACCAGGAACGAGTTGGCGTCGAAGCGGCCGATCTGGTCGGCCCAGCGCAGTTCGGCGTTCAATTCCTGGGCGACGCGCTTGAGCGCCTCGGGATCGGGTTCGCCGTCCGGCGGCAGGACGCGCAAGAGGATCGCCGCCAGCGGATTGCCGTAGCGGCGGCTGCGGCCTATTTGGTTTTCCAGCGCCTGTAGGATGGCCCGGAGGTTGAGGACGCCGGTTGCGGGATCGCGGGTTTCGAGGCTCTGGGCCAGCGCGCGGTACTGGTCGCGTTCCTGGGCCAGCCGCGCCTCCACGCCCATGTCCTCGAAGAAATAGGCGGTTCCGCCCGCCGCCAGGGGCGCTTGCGTACGCCGCCAATGGATGTCCCCGGTCTTGTCTTCGGTGGCCGGGCCGAACCAGGCCGCGACCGGAGTCGCCGTCCAATCCAGTCCGATCAGCGCTTCGGGTTCAACGCCGCACCAAGCCGCCCAGCGCCGGTTCGCCCAGGCGATCCGCCCGGCTTCGACGATCACGGCCCCGCAGGGAGCCGCGTCCAATACCTCGCGCAAGGCCAGCGCCGCCACCGAATTCCCCATGCATACTTACCTCGTGTCCGAACGCCGACGCGCTCTATCCGACAGTTTACCGGAAGCGCGGGCCTTGCCCTATGATGGCGGTCCCCATTCCACGCCCCGCGCCCCGGCCCGCCATGCTGCTGATCGAACAAAGCTCCGAAGTCCATCACACCGTCAACCATTCCCGCTTCATCGGCTTCGCCCTGCCCTGCGCCGACGAGCGCGAACTACGGGCGCGGCTGTCCCAGGTCGCCCGCCAACACGCCGACGCCCATCATCTGGCCTTCGCCTACCGCATCCAGACCGGGCAGGGCCTCGCGACCTATTGCAACGACGCGGGCGAACCCGGCGGCACGGCGGGACGGCCAATCCTGGCCCATCTGGAAGGCTTCGCCGTGGTGAACGCCGTGGTGGCGGTGATCCGCTATTTCGGCGGGATCAAGCTGGGGGCGGGCGGCTTGGTCCGGGCCTATGGCGGCACCGCGAAACTGGCCTTGGAAGCCGCCCGGCTCATCCCCTATGTCGAATACACCCACATCCGCCTGAGCATCGCCTATCCCGACCTCCAACCGCTGACCTACGCCCTGGGCAAGGCGGGCGGGGAAATCCTGGCCAAGGATTTCGGGGCGCGGGTGGATTTGACCGTGAAGCTGCCCGCGCCGGAAGCCCCGGCCTTCCTGGCCCGTTTCGGCGGCCCCGTCTGAACCCGAGGAGATTTTCCATGGACTTGAACAACCCCGGCCTCCGCATCGCCCTGGTCGGCGCGACCGACGATCCCGGCAAATTCGGCGCGGCCATCTACCGCGACCTCAAGCGCAAGGGCTACCGGGTCTATCCCGTCAACCCGCGCCGCGCCACGGTGGACGGCGACCCGGCCTATGCCCAATTGGCGGATTTGCCCGAGGTGCCGGACCTCGTCACCCTGGTGGTTCCGCCCGCGGCCGGCCTCGCGGTGCTGGGCGAATGCCTGGGGCTCGGGTTGCGGCGGGTGTGGCTGCAACCGGGGGCCGAGGACGCGGCGCTCCTGGAATTCTTGGACGCGCACGGCTTCGAATATGTGGCCCGGCGCTGCATCATGGTGGAGAGCCGGGCGCAGTAATCTTGCGTAGAGACGCCCACTACCCGCCCGCCCATAATCCGGGCGACCGTTCCCGGCATTTTCAACAAGGAGCCACCATCATGCCCAGAAGGACCGCAGCCGGATTATGGGCGGCGCTCGCCGCCACCACCTTGGCCGGCATCCCGCCCGGCCTCCAAGCCTCGCCCGCCCAGGCCGAAGCCACGCCCGAGGCCGGGAAGCAGCAGCACACCCAGGAAGCCCTCAAGCACGCCAAGCAAGCCGCCAAGAGCGGCAAGAAAGGCGATGTCAGCGTGATCGTCCAGCACGCGCAACTGGCGAAAACCGAAGTCGAGGCGGCGCTGGGCCAAAGTCCCGACAATGCCCATCTCAAAGCCGCGCTGGACAGCCTGAACCAAGCCATCCGCCAGGGCGAATACGGCGGGGGCGAGGAAGCCAGGGCCGCCGCCCACGAAGCCGTGACCCACCTCAAAGCCGTCCAATGACCGGAGGCCGCGCCCCTGTTTTTAGGGGCGGGATGCAGCAAGTGGGCTGGACGCCGGTCTAAGGCTCACTTACCGGGCGACCGGGACCGGCCCAGGCCGATCCGCTTCCCGGCAAGTCGGTCCGGCCCTGATCCGGGACCGCACACCACCCCGCACCACGGGGCAATACCAATAATCCCAATGGAGGATGCTATGCGTGGAATAAACCTGTTGAGCCTGAAGGTCGGCGTCCTGGCCGCGCTCCTGGCCCTGAACCCGGCCTTCGCCGCCGAGAACCACAAGGCCGAAGCCCTGAAACACGCCGAAGCCGCTGTCGCCAGCAGCAAGACGGGCGACGCCAAGGCCGTGGGCGAACACGCCGCGATGGCCAAGGTCCATACCGAAGCGGCGGAGAAAGAACATCCCAATGCGCATTTCGAGGCCGCCCTCAAGAGCCTGGACGGCGCCATCGAGCATAGCAAGATGGGCCATGCCGATATCGCGGGCAAGTCCGCCGAGGAAGCGGTCACCCATCTGAACGCGGCCCCCTGAACGTCCCCGCGCCGGACGGACCCCGCCCGGCGCTTCATTTGCCCTTCCTGTCGCCGTAGCGCCCGGCCACCGCCGCCCATTCCCCCACCTGCCAGAACACCGGATCGACCTCCCCTTCCACCGTGGGTTCGAGCTTGGGATCGAGCCCTGGGAAGAAATCGAAGCCGGTGCGGCGTTCCACCTCGTCCACCGTCACCACGAAGCGGTCCAGCGGCTCGTTGCCCCGCACCGTCTGCGGCACCACCACGGCCAGGAACCGGGGCGCGCCGTCCGGGCCTTGGGCGGCGTAAATCTTGTAGCAGGCATCCGGCACCTCGACCCGGAACGCCGATTTGAGCCGTTCGGTGCCGCCCTCGAACACCGGCCCGGTGACGACCCACAGCTTGCCGAGGCGCGGGGCCAGCCGGTCCAGTTCCACTTCTTCCAGCCGTTCCCACACCCGTTCGTTCAGCGCCGCCGTCTGCGGCACGATATTGGTCATCAGGAAGGTATCGCGCTGGCCCGCGCGGCCATACAGCACGCTGATGGCGTGGTTCGGGGCCAGGTGGCCGCGGTCGTAGCCGCTCTTGTCGTAATCGTCGTGGCCGATGCGGGTCAGGCTGCGCCCGTCGGTGACGAAGCGGTTGAGGCGCTTGAGGTGCGGGGCGTCGGCGGGCGGGGCCGAAAGGGCATAGATCACCCACAAAGGATCGCCGCGCAGTTCCGAATAACCCGCCAGATAGCCATGGTTGCGGAACACCCGCGTCCAGGTCATGGGATCGGCCCAACGGGTGGCTTGCGGCAGGCCCAGATAGGCCATCTGTGGCCGGACATATAGCGCTTCGTAGCCATACCAGCCGCCCAGCCCGGCCAGCGCCAACAACAAGGCCGCGGGATTGCCGCGGCCCCAGCGCCACACCCCTGCGAACAGCGCCCATAGCGCCAACAGCTTGCGTAGATTCACGGTATCGCACCCCAAACATGGCAAAGCCGGGGATTTTACCGGCGGCGGAGGGTTCGGAAACCCTCCGCCCCGGCTTCTACCCTGCCGCCTATCCCCCTAAAATCCGTCATCTTATTCAAACCATCCAAGATCATCGTTCAAATAGGGAGGGGCAATTCGATGGGTACTCAAGCCTGGATCGCGGTGGGTGTGGTATCGGGGTGTTTGGTTTTCCTGCTGTCCACGGCGGTGGCGCCGGAGTTGATCCTGATGGGCGGGGTGGTGGCCTTGCTCATGTCCGGGGTGTTGACGCCCGAGCAAGCCCTGGGCGGCTTCGCCAACGAGGGCATGATCACCGTGGCCCTGATGTATGTGGTGGTGGCGGGCATCCGCGAGACCGGCGGCGTGGACCTGTTGGTGCAATACGTCCTGGGGCGGCCCAAGACCCTGCGCGGTGCCTTGCTGCGGCTGACGGTGCCGGTGGCCACGGTCAGCGCCTTCATGAACAACACGCCCCTGGTGGCGATTTTCCTGCCGGCGGTGTTGACCTGGGCCAAGCGCCTGCAAGTTTCGCCGTCCAAGCTCCTGATCCCCCTGAGCTATGCCGCGGTGTTCGGCGGCACCATCACCTTGATCGGCACCAGCACCAACCTGATCGTCAACGGCCTCCTGGTCAGCGGCAACAAGGGCCATCTGGGCTTGTTCGATATCGCCTGGGTGGGGATTCCCTGTTCGGTGCTGGGCATTTTGTATATCTGGTTGCTGGCCCCGCGCTGCCTGCCGGAACGCAAACCCGCCAGCGCCGTGTTCGAGAATCCCAAGGAATACACCGTCGAAATGGCGGTGGAGGATAATGGCCCCTTGGTCGGCAAAACCATCGAGGAAGCCGGGTTGCGCCATTTGCAGGGTTTGTACCTGGTCGAGATCGGGCGCGGCGAGGAAGTCCTGGCGGCGGTCGGGCCTTATGAACGCTTGCAGGCCGGGGACCGGCTGGTGTTCGCCGGGGTGGGCGATTCGGTGGTGGAATTGCAGCGCATCAAGGGCCTCCGGCCCAGCATGGACCACGCCTTCACCCTGGAAGACCGGACCCACCGCGAGCGCGTCCTGGTCGAGGCCGTGGTCTCGCCGCATTGCGCCCTGATCGGCAAGACCTTGAAGGAAGGCCGCTTCCGCATGGCCTATGGCGGCTCGGTCATCGCCATCGCCCGCAACGGCCAGCGCCTAGAAGGCAAGCTCGGCCAAATCCGCCTGGAAGCCTCCGACACCTTGCTGCTGGACGCCCGCCCGCCGTTCCTGGAACGCCACCGCAATTCCAACGATTTCCTGTTGATCAGCCAGGTGTCGGACTACATCCCGGTGCGGCACGAACGCGCCACGCTGGCGTGGTTGATCCTGACGGCGGTGGTGGCGAGCGCCAGCCTGGAATGGCTATCGATGCTAAAGGCCGCCATGCTGGGCGCGAGCGCCATGTTGCTGACCGGCTGCTGTTCGGTGTCGGAAGCCCGCAAGAGCCTGGACGGACAGGTCTTGCTCGCCATCGCCGCCTCGTTCGGCCTCGGCAAGGCACTGGAACTCAGCGGGGCGGCGTCGGGGGTGGCGCATGGCTTCCTGGCCCTGGTGGGCGACGAACCCTGGCTGGCGCTGGCCCTGTTCTATTTCCTCACCGTGGTGCTGACCGAACTCCTCAGCAACAATTCGGTGGCGGTCCTGATGTTCCCCCTGGCCCTCGCCATCGCCGACAAGCTGGGCGTGAGCTTCTGGCCGTTCGTGGTCGCGGTGATGATCGCCGCCTCCATGGGCTTCTCCACGCCCATCGGCTACCAGACCAACCTGATGGTCTACGGTCCCGGCGGTTATCAGTTCCGCGATTTCGTGCTGTTCGGCGTGCCGTTGAATCTCCTGATGGGGATCGTGGCCTTGATCGTGATTCCCTGGGTGTGGCCGTTCCATCCTTGAATAGGGTGGTGGGCGGCGGAGCGGAATAGTATTCTCATCCTCCCCCACCCTCGCACCCGGCGGACACGGAGCGCACATTGAAGCAGCCGGAATCCCAAGACTCCTCCCACCGTTCCAGCCAGCCCCACCCACCGCCATCAAACTTCACCGGCAACCCCTGGCTGGACGAACTCCCCCATATCGCTTGGGTTGCGGACCCAGACGGCGGTCCCGTCCATTTCAACCGCGCCGGGCGGGACTATGTCGATGCCGGCCCGGACGGCGCGGACTGGTCGGCCTGGGTCCACCCCGAGGACGGTCCGGCCCTCGGGGCGGTGCGGGCCGGGTCCCGGCCCTATGCCGTCGAGGCCCGGCTGCGGCGGCGCGACGGTGTTTACCGCTGGTTCAGGATCGTGGGCAAGCCGCTGCTCGATACCGGGGGCGGGATCGCGCATTGGTTGGGCACCTGCGACGATATCCATGAATACAAGCAGGCCGAACACGCCCTGGCCTCGAACAGCGCCTTGCTGGCCACCGCCCCCGTCGGCCTGGCCTGCCTCGACCTGGAACTCCGCTACGTCCAGATCAATTCCGCCCTGGCCGATATGAACGGCCTGCCGGTCGGCGCCCATCTGGGCCGGAGCGTCGCGGAGGTCCTCCCGGAACTCTGGCCGCGGTTGGCGCCGATCCTCCAACGGGTCCTGGAGAGCGGGGAAGCGCTGGCCGGTCTCGAACTCAGCGGCGAGACGGCGGCGGAACCCGGCATCACCCGGCACTGGCTGGCCGGCTATTTTCCGCTGCGGGTGGACACGGCCCTGGTCGGCCTGGGCGCGGCGGTCCTGGAAATCTCCCAGTTCAAGCGGACCGAGGCGCTGCTGCGCGAAAGCCGGGACTTCAAGCGGGCGGTGCTGGATTCCATGGCGGCGCAGATCGCCGTGCTGGACCGCGACGGCGTCATCGTCGAAATCAACGAGCCTTGGCGTGGCTTGGCCCTGGCCCGCAGCCCCGAACCCGGCAGGCCCACCCCCCGCACCGGGATCGGCACCAACTATCTCGAAGTCTGCCGCGCCTGCCAGGGTCCGTCCTCCGACCACGTCCTGGAAGCCCACGACGGCATCCGGGCGGTACTGGACGGGGCGCTGCCCTGTTTCCAACTGGAATATCCCTGCCATGTCCCGGAACAAGAGGAGTGGTACAGCATGAAAGTCACTCCCCTGGGGCCGGATATCCGGGGCGTGGTGGTGGCCCATAGCCGCATCACCGAATACAAGCGGATCGAGGCCAAGCTGGCCGAACAGGCCCGGCAACTACGCGAGGTCGACCGTCGCAAGGATGAATTCATCGCCATGCTGGCCCATGAACTCCGCAATCCCCTGGCCCCCATCGGCAACGCGCTCAAGATCATGGGCCACACGGACGACCTGCCCGCGCGGGCCGCTTGGTGCCGGGGGGTGGTCGAGCGCCAGGTCGAGCATCTGACCCGCTTGATCGACGACCTCCTGGACGTGTCCCGCATCAACCATGACCGCATCGAATTCAAGCGGGAACCCCTGACACTCCAAGAGGTGGCGCGGCAGGCCGTGGAAACCAGCCGCCCACTGTTCGAATCCCGCCACCAGCGCTTCTCCCTGGCCGCGCCCCGCGAGCCGATCTGGGTCGAAGGCGACCGGGTGCGGCTGGCCCAAGTGATCGCCAACCTGCTCAACAACGCCGCCAAATACACCGGCGAGGGCGGGCGCATCGCCCTGGCCCTGGAAGCCCGGCCCGGCCATGTGGACATCCGGGTCCGCGACACCGGCTGCGGCATCGACCCGGCGAGCCTGTCCAATTTGTTCGAGCTGTTCTATCAGGCCGACAGCAGCCTGGACCGCGCCCAGGGCGGCCTGGGCATCGGCCTGTCCTTGGTGCGGCGCTTGGTAGAGATGCACGGCGGCGAAGTGCGGGCGTTCAGCGCCGGGCGGGGACGGGGCAGCGAATTCGTGGTGTCCCTGCGGCGGCTATGCGGCGTCCCGGTTCCGGTGGCGGGACCGCCCCCCGGCCCGGCCCCAGCGGAATTCAAAAAAATCCTGATCGTGGACGATAACCAAGACGCCGCCGAAAGCCTGGGGTTGTTGCTGGGACTCGACGGGCACCGGGTCGGGATCGCCCACGACGGGCCGGACGCCCTGGCCCAGGCCCGGGCCGACCCGCCCGAGGTGGTGCTGCTGGACATCGGCTTGCCGGGGATGGATGGCTATGCGGTGGCGCGGGCCATGCACGGGTTCGCGGGCGCGGACCGGCCTACGATCATCGCCCTGACCGGCTACGGCCAACCCGAGGACCGGGAGAAATCCAGGGCCGCGGGCTTCGACGCGCATCTGGTCAAACCGGTCGATCTCGACGCTTTGAACCGGCTGCTGGGCGCGGTGGGCCACGGGCCGTAGCGTGGCCTCCGCCGTGGGGATGCCCGTCCGCCCGCGGGTATAATGCGCGGTTTCATTCAAGCTGTACCAACCGCCATGCCCAATGTTTTCCCGCCCTGTCCCCAATGCGCCCTTGAGAATACCTATCCCGACGGCGACCGCTATGTCTGCGCCGATTGCGGCCACGAATGGTCCGCCACCGCCCCGGAGGACGCCGACGCCGCCGATACCCGGATCGTCCGCGACGCCAATGGCAATGTGCTGGCCGACGGCGATGCCGTGGTCCTCATCAAGGATTTGAAGGTCAAGGGTTCGTCCACCGTCCTGAAGATGGGCACCAAGGTCAAAAGCATCCGTCTGGCCGATGGCGACCACGAAGTCGATTGCCGGATGGAGGGCGGCAATTTCATGCTGAAAGCCTGCTATCTGAAGAAGGTCTAGCGGGTGGCTTGTCGCGACCCATCCGGGTTCGGTTGGGAGGGCTGGCCGGCGATGGATTTCGGCGGCCCCTCCACGGGCTACGCCCAGGCAAAGCGGAAGCCCTACAGCGGTGGCCCCAGGTCGTCCTCCCCGGCCGGCTTCTTCTTTTTCTTGTCGGCCTTGGCGGTCGCGGACGCGGCGTAGGCCCCGGCGTTCTTGAGGGTGACGGCGGGCGGGCCTTCGACGGTGTGGGTGATAAAAGTCGTCATCCGCTCCATGGCCAGGCCGGTCGCCTCGGCGCTATAGCCCGCCCGGTCCGCGGCGGCGAAACCATGGCCGGCCGGATATTCGTACACCCGGACATCGGGCCGGGTCGAGCGGAACCCTATGATCCGCGCCGCCGGGATGTAGGGATCGGCCAGGCCGAAATGGAGTTGGGTCGGTATCCGCCGCTTGGGGCCGGGGTCTTCGGCGATGCCGCAGCCGTAATAACCGATGGCGCAGGCCAGGCCCTTCACCAGGTTCGCCGCATGGTAGGCCAGATACCCACCCCAGTCGTAGCCGATCAAAACCACCTTGCCATGGGGGGCGACGGATTCGACCGTGGCCTGGATATCGGCCATGGCCTTCCCGAACCCCACCGCCCGGACCAGGGCCAAGCCCTCGGTGGCTCCGGCCTCGTCCTCGCCCAGTTCCACGCCCTTCTTGGCGCGGTCGAACAAACAGGGCGCGACCGCGACATAACCCCGCGCCGCGTGGGCGTCCACCACATCCCGGATGTGGCGGGTGACGCCGGATAATTCCTGGAGTACCACCACCGCGCCTTTCGGCGCGTCCGCCGGGTCCGCCCGGTAGGCGGAGAAAACAAAACCGTCGCTTGCCGTAATATCGATCATCGTCGCATACCTCCAAACTGGGATCCGCCCGCGACCCGCCGCCGGACGGGTCGGTCCCGTCCGGTCGAGGGGTCATCACCTGCCGGAATCCCCTGGGGTTGCGCGTTCCAAGCGCGTCGCTTCCGGCCCCGCTCCACTACGCAGATTCCGGGCCAGGGGGCCGGGCGGAGGGCCACCGCCACCCAGGACCACGCTGGCCGGGGGCCGAACCACCTTGTCGAATTCCATGGCGATCAATGGATTGGGGCCGACAAGCCCAGGCTTGCTGGCGGGTGCCGCCCAGGGTGAAGCACCGGGGTCCGGGACGGGGCCGCCGGGATTAACTCCACTAAATACCGTGTAATTTACTCAACATTTTGTCCGGTCCCGTCGGATGAAACGCGACAAGGGGAACGGGAGGCGGCGGGTGATATCCGGGCGGAAGCTTGGCGCGGCGGGTGCCGGATCGACCTGGACGGGCGGCAGGCTAATTGCTTGGATGCCGGGGCCGGAAACCGGGGGGGTGTCTTCATGGCGGGCCGCGCGGGCTTGTCCTGGACGGTCCCAGGCTTCCGGTCCCGATCCATCCCCAACGGCGGTGGGCTTTCCAGCGCCGACAACCCTCCAAGCGGAGCATATGCAATGGCCTATAACATCAGAACCTTTTACAGCGGCCCGGCCGGGGTCGAAGCCTCGATTCCCGACTGGTTCAAGACCCGGACCGAAGCCCTGGTCGCCCAGCTCGGTGATGACAGTCCCGACGTGCAATGTTTCAAGCGGATGCTGGCCGAGGGCCGCATCGTGGAAGAGATGCTGCCCGAGGTGGATCAACTGGCCGGCAGCACCCAAAACCCCGAAGTCCTCCTGCTGGCCGTCGATATCGCCACCCATGCTTTCACGGTGTCCCAACTCGTCGCGCAGATGGTGCCGCTCAGGCCGAAAGCCGCCTGAGGGGGGTTCCGGCCCGGCTACCCCAGCCAGCCCGCCAGCGCGGCGACGATGGCGGGCATCTTCTCGGTCACTCGCCGCCATCCTTGATGGCTCGCAAGGCGCTATGGAACCGCTCACGAGCGGCTAAAAACTTCAAGACAGGCGTTATAAGGCCGAAGACAGGGCAACAAGATCACTTGCCAATACAAAAACTCCCAAATATCCGCCCCAATAAGTCGTCGCTGGTAAAAGCCCCGGTAATCTCGGAAAGCGCGTGCTGCGCCTCCCGCAACTCCTCGGCCAATAGCTCCAACGCCCGCGAATTCACCTGCCGGGCGGCGTTTTCCAGCGAACCCTGGGCGCGGGCGATGGCATCCAGATGGCGGCGGCGGGCGATGAACACGCCTTCGGTACCGGCCTCGTAGCCCATCGCGGCCTTGAGGTGGCGCAGCAAATCCTCCACCCCCTCGCCCCGCTTGGCCGAGAGATAAACCACCGGGCCTTCCGGCGTCCCGACCAGCCCGGCGGGTTTGCCGGTGAGGTCGATCTTGTTGTGGATGCGGGTGACGGGGAGGTTTTGCGGCAGGCTCGCCAGCAATGCCCCGGCCTGCTCCGGCTCGCGGTCGTCGATCAACAGCAACACCCGGTCGGCCCGCTCGATCTCGGCGCGGGCGCGGCGGATGCCTTCCCGCTCGACGATATCCTCGCTGTCCCGTAATCCCGCCGTATCGACCACATGCAGGGGCATCCCGTCGATCTGGATGTATTCGCGCAAGGTGTCGCGGGTGGTGCCGGCGATATCGGTGACGATGGCGGCTTCCCGCCCGGCCAGGCGGTTCAACAGGCTGGATTTGCCCGCGTTGGGCCGGCCCGCGATCACCACGGTCATGCCGTCGCGCAATAGGCAGCCTTGACGGGCGGTGCGGCGGATGGCGTCGAGCGCGGCCAGGAGTTCGGCGACCTGCGCGGCGATCTGGCCTTCCGCCAGGAAATCGATGTCCTCGTCGGTGAAATCGATGGACGCTTCGACATAGAGCCGGAGTTGGATCAAGGCTTCGACCAGGCCCCGCACGCGCCGGGAAAACTCCCCTTGCAAGGAGCGCTGGGCGGAACGGGCGGCTTGCGCGGTGGTGGCGTCGATCAAATCGGCGATGGCCTCGGCCTGGGCCAGATCGATCTTGTCGTTGAGGAAAGCCCGCTCGCTGAATTCCCCAGGCCGGGCCAGCCGCGCCCCCAAACCCAATACCCGCCGCAACAGCAAATCCAGCAACACCGGCCCGCCATGGGCGTGGAGTTCGAGGACATGTTCGCCGGTGAAGGAACGGGGCGCGGGGAAATACAGGGCGAGGCCGCTATCCAGTACCGAGCCGTCGTGGTCGCGGAACGGGCCGAAATGGGCGTGGCGGGCGGGAATCGTCCGGCCCAGGACGGCCTGGGCGATCTCCGGCGCGAGGTCGCCGGAAACGCGGAGGATGCCGACGCCGCCCCGCCCTGGCGGGGTGGCGATGGCGGCGATGGTGTCGGGGTTGGAAACGGCCATAAAAGAAAAGGCCGGGGTTCGCCCGGCCTCTCCAAGATCAAGAGCCTGCGGGCGCGGGCTTATCGACGATGATGGTCTTGTTGATATACCACTGCTGCACGATGGACAGCAGGTTATTGACCACCCAGTACACCACCAGCCCCGAGGGGAAGAAGGCGAAGAAGCCCGTGAACATCACCGGCATATACAGCATCACCTTGGCCTGTACCGGATCGGAGGGCGGCGGGCTGAGCTTCTGCTGGATGAACATGGACACGCCCATGATCAAGGGCAGCACGAAGTAGGGGTCTTTGTCGGACAGGTCGTTCAGCCACAGCATGAACGGGGCTTGCCGCATCTCGACCGACTCCACCAACACCCAATACAGCGAGATGAACACCGGAATCTGCACCAGGATCGGCAAGCAACCGCCCAGCGGGTTCACCTTTTCCTTGCGGTACATTTCCATCATCGCCATGTTCAACTTCTGCTTGTCGGCACCGTACTTTTCCTTGAGTTCGGCCAGTTTGGGCTGGAGCTTGCGCATATTGGCCATGGAGCGGTAGCTCGACGCCGACAGCCGGAAGAACAAGGCTTTCAAGGTGAGGGTGACGAAGATGATCGCCCAGCCCCAGTTGTCGAAAATCTTGTGGAATTGTTCCAGCAGCCAGAACACCGGCTTGGCGATGAAGGTCAGGGCGCCATAGTCCACGGTCAGGTCCAGGCCGGGCGCGGTCGCTTCCAGCACGCGGAGCAGCTTGGGACCGGCGTACAACTGGGCGGTGAATACCTTGGACTGGCCGGGCGCGACTTCCAGCGCGGGCGAATAGGCACCGATCACGAAATGGTTGTCCGCCAGCGCCTTGGTGTAATAGGTCTCCTCGTCGTCCTTGGCGGGAATCCAGGCGGCCACGAAATAATGCTGGATCATGGCGATCCAGCCGTCCTTGGACTTCTTGTCCAGGTTCTCGTTGGCCATGTCCTTGAAGCTGATCTTGCGGTATTTCTCCTCGGGGGTATATAGCACGCCGCCGGTGTAGGTGCGGACCAACTGGTCCTTGTTGCCGGGGTCTTTGCGCTGCAATTGCACATACTGGCGGCCTTTCCAGCCCGCCGCGCCGCCGTTGGTGACTTCCTGTTCCAGCGCGATTTCATAGCTGCCGCGCTTCAAGACATAGGTCTTGACCACCTTCACGCCCTGATCGTTGGTCCAGGTCAAGGGCACCCGCAGGGTATCCTGGCCGGGGGCCATCCGATATTGATCGGCCTGGGCTTCCCACGGGCTGTGGTGGGTGGGGGTGGAGGCTTCGTTGCCCAGGAAGCCGCTCTGCGCGACGAACATCAGATCGCCGTCGGAGAACAGTTCGACCGGCTGGTCGGGATGGTCCTTGCTGATGGGATAGCCCAGGAGGTCGAGCTTGCGGATATCGCCGCCCTGGGTATCGATCTCCAGGCGGAACAGATCGCTGGTGACCACGACGCGGCGGTGCGGCGCGACGCTGGCGGCGGGTTCGCCCTGCTTGACGATATCGTCGACGCCGCGGGCCGAGTCCGGCACATCCGGGGCGGCGGGGGATTGTTGTTGCTGCTGCAAGGCCGCGAGATCGGGCTTGGGGCCGTAATCGACCTGCCATTGCTGCCATATCGTGAAGCCTAGGAAGAACAGTAAAGCGAACAGGACGAACCTTAAGTTATCCATTGTTATTTTCCGAATTTTTCTGGGACGGGATCGAGGCCGCCGGGATGCCAGGGATGGCAACGCAGGAGGCGCCGGGCGGCGAGATACGAGCCTTTGACTGCCCCGAACCGTTCCAGTGCCTCAAGCGCATAGGCGGAGCAGGTCGGGTGGAAACGGCAATGGTGCCCCACCCAGGGACTAATCAGGTAGCGGTAGGATTGGACGAGGAAGACCAGGAGGGCTTGCATTGCGTCACCAGGCGGTCCCAGTGTTTCTGCAATGAGCGGCGGAGTGTTTCATGGTCGGCCTGGAGTGCGGCGCTACGCGCCATGACGACGAAATCGAGCCCGCCTAGGAGGTGCTGCCGTGAGCGGAAACTTTCCCGGACGAGGCGCTTGATACGGTTGCGGTCGGTGGCTTTGCGGACCTGCCGTTTGGAAATCGCCAACCCCAGGCGCGGATGGGTTTTACCGTTGGTCCGGGCGAGTACGGTCAACCGGCTATCCGCTGACTTCAAGGGCTGATCGAAAACCCGCTGGAACTCGGCTGCCGTGTTCAGGCGGTGGGTTTTGGGGAAACCCTGGCCGGAAGGTTCCAAGCGTCAGACGGTCAGCTGCTTGCGGCCCTTGGCGCGGCGGGCGTTCAGCACGTTGCGGCCACCACGGGTTTTCATACGGGCGCGGAAGCCATGGGTGCGGACGCGCTTGATTTTGCTGGGTTGCCAGGTTCTTTTCATGGGACTCGAGCCTCTTGCGATACGGGGGTAAAAAGACGCGGAATCCTAAAGCACCCTCCAAGCCTCTGTCAATGCTGTGGATAAGTCCGGGCCGCGGTATAGTATCCGCCCCCCCCGAGACCACGACCCCGATCCCCCTATGCCCCCGACCCCACACCGGCCTGTCTCCGACAGGAATGCCGCGTT